>NZ_JBHVYZ010000058.1:0-22430 GCF_042880295.1 Streptomyces sp. NPDC058307 | reverse complement strand
TCTGAGGGGATGGCGGGAGCCGGGAATGGTGGTGCGGGAGGTGGCGGGCTGACGCTCCCGGCCCGGACGGCTTGGGATCGCAGGGTCGCACTCCCGCATGGCACCGCCGAACCAGGCCCAGTACGGGGGGCTGCTGAGCATCGTCAGACGGAAACTCCGTCTCCCCACCGCACACCGGCACCCGGCCCCTGCACACCGCCGGACTGACCCCCTGCACCCATGATCTCCGCGGCACCTCACGAAACCTCGACCCTCACCATCTCCGTGCCGAACCCCGACACCCACCCCGTACACCGCACACCACCGCGCCCCTCCCTCCCAGCCGAGGGGCGGTGGAGTAGCTGGTGTGCAGAGGTTCTGGACGGTTCGTGGGGATGGACGGTTGGTTATGGGGGTGCGCGGACTGGCCATGGTTCGGGGAGTGGCGGCGGGATTCACTGGTGGGGACAGGTGGTGCCGGGCCGGAGGCGGAAGCTGGTGTGGAGATGATCGACGGGCCTTACTTCGTGCTCGTGGTGCTCGGGGTGCTCGGGACCGGACTGGTGGCCGGGGTGTTCTGCGCGTTCTCGACGTTCGTGATGAGAGGGCTCGCCGCGTTGCCGCCCGCGCAGGGCGTCGCCGCGATGAACGCAATCAATGTGAGCGCGGTGCGGCCACCCTTCATGGCCTTGTTCGCGGGCTCCGCTGTGCTGTCCGCCGTGATCGCGGTGGTGACGTTCGTGCTGTGGCCGGATGAGGGGACCGTGGAGCTCCTGGTGGGCAGCGCGCTGTACCTGTTCGGCGCCTTCGGGCTGACGCTGGTGGCGAACGTGCCCCGCAACGACGC
Source organism: Streptomyces sp. NPDC058307 (assembly GCF_042880295.1). Lineage (NCBI taxonomy): Bacteria > Bacillati > Actinomycetota > Actinomycetes > Kitasatosporales > Streptomycetaceae > Streptomyces > Streptomyces sp. NPDC058307. The sequence continues at coordinate 21,604 of NZ_JBHVYZ010000058.1, read as the reverse complement.
CCTGCTCAGACTGGACCCGGGCACCCCGGAGGCGACGGCGTACTGGCCGGCGTACGTGCGCGAGTGGACGGTGTGGAACCACCTCCGCGCGCTCGCCTCGGGGGCGGCGGCGCTGGCGTACGTACTGGCCCTCACGTAAGCGCGCGGAACCTGGCGGAAGCGCTGTCCCAGCGGCTTTTCCCGCCGTACGTGGCCAACGGCCCAGCGCGGGCAAGGGCCACTGCAACCCCCCAGGGGCGCGGGGCTGTGTCGATATGCGGCTCCGCCGCGCGGGCGCGACCAGCCGCAACGCACCCCCACTCGCACCCGCACCCGCACCCGCACCCGCACCCGCACCACAACTCCACCCGGCTCCCCCTGGGCGCCCCGCCCAAGCCCACCGTTCACAGGCACTCTGCGCGCGTGGCCGAGGAGTCGTATCGTGGCCGAAAGAAGTTCCGCAGGAGTGCCGCCCGATGACGCTCGGCCATGTCGGACGCGTCAGCGTCACCAGCGTGAGCGAGGAAGACGGCCATGGCCGATCCCAAGGGATTCATGACCACCCCGCGCCAGGACTGGCCCCGTCGGCCGGTCGAGGAGCGGGTCCGGGACTGGGACGAGGTGTACGTCCCCGGGGCGCTGCTGCCCATCATCACCAAGCAGGCGGATCGCTGCATGGACTGCGGGATCCCGTTCTGCCACGAGGCCTGTCCGCTGGGGAATCTCATCCCCGAGTGGAACGACCTGGTCTCGCGGGAGGACTGGCGGCAGGCCGCCGACCGGCTGCACGCGACGAACAACTTCCCCGAGTTCACGGGGAAGTTGTGTCCGGCGCCGTGCGAGGCGGGGTGTGTGCTCGCCATCAACCAGCCGGCGGTCACCATCAAGAACGTCGAGGCGGCCGTCGCGGAGCGGGCCTGGGAGCTCGGGTTCACGCCGCCGCGACCGCCGGACCGGCTCTCGGGGCGCACCGTCGCGGTGATCGGGTCGGGGCCGACCGGGCTCGCCGCGGCACAGCAGTTGACGCGGGCGGGGCACACGGTCGCCGTCTACGAGAAGGACGACCGGCTCGGCGGGCTGATGCGGTACGGCATCCCCGAGTTCAAGATGGAGAAGCGCCATCTGGAGCGGCGGATCGAGCAGATGCGGGCCGAGGGGACGAAGTTCCGTACGTCCACGGCGGTCGGGCGGGATGTCGGGGCGGCGGAGTTGCGGACGCGGTACGACGCGGTGGTGATCGCCACGGGGGCCACGGCATGGCGTGAACTGGACGTGCCGGGGCGGGAGTTGGCCGGGGTCCAGCAGGCCATGGAGTATCTGCCGTGGGCCAACCGGGTGTGCGAGGGGGAACTGGCGGTGTCCCCCATGTCGGCGGCCGGGAAGCACGTCGTGATCGTGGGTGGGGGTGACACGGGGGCCGACTGTCTGGGAACCGCGGTGCGTGAACGGGCCGCCTCCGTCACCCAGTTGGACATCTACGCACAGCCGGGGGGCGAGCGGGACGAGGACGTCGAGCCGTGGCCCACCTACCCGAAGATCTACCGCTTGTCGGCGGCGCACGAGGAGGCCCGCGATCTGGAGACGGCGCCCGCGGCCAATGCGGACGCGCGGCTGTTCGCGGCGTCCACGCTGCGCTTCAGCGGGGACGAGGACGGGCATGTGCGGTCGCTGCATCTCGTCGAGGTGGACGCGGCGCGGCGGCCGGTGCAGGGCTCGGAGCGGACACTTCCCGCCGACCTCGTACTGCTGGCGCTCGGGTTCTCCGGGCCGGATCGGGGGGACGGGCTCGTCGAGCAGTTGGGGCTGGAGATGGAGCCTCGGGGGACGGTCGCGCGGGATGCGGGGTTCGGTACGAACGTGCCGGGGGTGTTCGCCGCTGGGGACGCCGCTCGGGGGCAGTCGTTGATCGTGTGGGCGATCGCGGAGGGGCGGGCGGTCGCGGCGGCGGTCGACCGTTATCTGACGGGGAGTTCCCGACTGCCTGCGCCGATCGGACCGTACGACCGGCCGATGACGGTGTAGGGCGGCGCGGCCTGCCCGGCGGCAGCGACGAGGTCGCGGGCGGCGACGGCGCGGCGGCGTTCGCGGAGAACAGTCCTCACGCCCCCGCCTGTCTGTGCCCCACCCCGCGACCCGCGACGGAGACCGCCTCCCTGCCCCTCCGGCCACTCACCCCCGCTCGTCCGTCCCCGCCACCTTCGCCGTCGCCAGGGCCACCCTGTTCCACGTGTTGATGGTGAGGATCAGGGACAGGATGTGGGCCAGTTCCTGCTCGTCGAAAGCGGCCGCGGCCTGCGCGTAGACCGTGTCGGGGACTCCCCCGTCGGCCACCAGCGTCACCGCCTCCGTGAGGGCCAGGGCCGCCTGTTCCCTCTCCGTGAAGAAATGGCGGGCCTCGCGCCAGACCGGGACCATGTGGAGGCGGTCCTCCGTCTCACCGGCCTTGCGGGCGTCGTTGGTGTGCATGTGGAGGCAGTACGCGCAGTGGTTGAGGTGGGAGGCGCGGACCTGGATCAGCTCGACCAGGGCGGGTTCGAGGCCCTCACGGGCCGCCGTGTCGAAGCCGACCAGGGCCCGGAACACCTTCGGGGCGGCCTTGGCGAGGTTCAGTCGAGCCGTACCTGTCACATGCGTGTTCGTCGTGGTCATGCAATCAACCTACGGGCCGGAAAGACCGGCTGTAGGGTGCATTTCCGTGGCGGAATCATGGGTCAATTACGCGGAGCGGATCGGCTCCGACCTGCACCTGGACCTCTCCGCGCCGGGGAGCAGACGGGCCGCACTCATCGGGGCGCTGCGAGAGGCCATACGCAGCGGGCGGCTCGCCCCGGGGACCCGACTGCCGCCGTACCGCTCGCTTGCCGCCGATCTCGGTGTCGCCCGCAACACGGTGGCCGACGCCTACGCCGAACTCGTCGCCGAGGGCTGGCTCACCGCCCGCCAGGGCTCTGGCACCCACGTCGCCGAACGGACCAGGCCGCTCCAGCCGACCGTACGCGCGAGAGAGCCCGCACGCCCGCCCCGTGCGCGTTCCGTCCGCCATGACCTCCGGCAGGGCACCCCCGACGCCTCCGGCTTCCCCCGGTCCGCCTGGCTCGCCTCCTACCGCCGGGCCCTCGACCGGGCCCCCAACGAGGTCTTCGGTCCCGGCGATCCCGCCGGACGGCCCGAGCTGAGGGCGGCCCTCGCGGCCTACCTCGCACGCGCGCGTGGTGTGCGGACGGAGCCGGACCGGATCGTCGTCTGTTCCGGGTTCGCGCACGCCCTGCGGCTGCTCTTCGGGGTGCTGCGCGGTCCGCTCGCCGTGGAGGCGTACGGACTGCCCTTCCACCGGGAGCTGCTCGCGGCCGGGGGCGTACGGACCGTGCCGCTCCCGCTCGACGAACACGGCGCGCGGGTCGACCGGTTGGCGCGAGAGAGGGCCGTACTGCTCACGCCGGCCCACCAGTTCCCCACCGGGGGCCCGCTGCACGCCGAGCGGCGGACCGCGGTGGTCGACTGGGCACGCTCGCGTGGCGCGGTGGTGCTGGAGGACGACTACGACGGGGAGTTCCGCTACGACCGCAGGCCCGTCGGCGCCCTGCAGAGCCTCGACCCCGAGCGGGTGATCCTGATCGGCTCGGTCAGCAAGAGCCTGTCACCCGCGGTGCGGCTGGGGTGGATGGTGCTGCCCGAGCGGTACGTCGACGACGTACTCGCGGCCAAGGGCGAGCGGGAGGCCTGGGCGAGCGTGCTCGACCAGCTCGCCCTCGCCGACCTGATCGTCTCCGGGTCCTACGACCGTCACGTACGGCGGATGCGACAGCGCTACCGGGGCCGCCGGGACCGGCTCGTCGCCGCGCTGGCCGAGCGCGCCCCGCACGTCGAGGTCACCGGGGTCGCGGCGGGGCTGCACGCGGTGCTGCGGCTGCCGCCGGGCACCGAAGGGTCCGCCGTCGAGGCCGCGGCCCGGCAAGGGGTCGCGCTCGACGGGCTCGCGGAGTTCCGCCACCCGGACACGGACATGCCGGCCCACGACGGTCTGGTCGTGGGGTACGCGACGCCTTCCGAGCATGCGTACGGAGCGGCGCTGGAGGCGCTGTGCGGGGCACTGGCGCCGGGTGGGCCGTCAGGGTCGTGAGTGTGCCTCCGAGCTATGCGTCGTACGTCCGCGTGGGATGCGGCTTGACGATGTCCATCTCAAGCATTAGATGCCCATCTCGAGCACAGATGTCCATCTCAAGCATTAGATGTCCATCTCAATCATTAAGTGATTACCCATCAATGCAGCACTGGGGTCAGGAGAGCAGGAAGTCGGCCACCCCCGCCTTCGCGCCCTCGATGAACGCGGTCATCTCGTCGGTGGTGTAGATCAGCGCCGGACCGTCCGGATCGGTGGACTGGCGTACGGCGATCCGGCCGTCGGCGAGCTTCATCGCCTCCAGGCAGTTGCCGCCGTTGCCGCCGCTCCACGGCTTGTGCCAGCCCTCGCTCCCCAGCTCCCGGGCGGGCATGCCGTTGTAGACGGCGAGGCGTGGCTTGATGCGGTTCATTCACAGCTCCTTGCGGAGATCCCGGAGGATCTCCTTCGTGCGATGTGCCGTAGCGGCCTGTGCCGCCATGCGGTCCATGACCTCGAGGTGGGTCGCCACCTCGACGCGCGCGTCCAGATAGATCGCGCCGGTCAGGTACTCGCTGTAGACCATGTCCGGAAGTTCGGGCACGGCGAATCGGAAGAGCACGAAGGGCCCGTACGTGCCGGGGTGCGGCCCGTTGGCGAACGGGGCGACCTGGAGCGTCACATTGGGCAGCTTCGTTGCCTCGAGCAGTTTGTCGATCTGCGCACGCATCACCTCCGGGCCGCCGACGGGGCGGCGCAGCACGGTCTCGTCCATGACCACCCACAAGCGGGGCGCGTCCTGACGGGTGAGCAGTCCCTGCCGTTCCATGCGCAGGGCCACGTGGCGCTCGATGTCCTCGGGGCTGGTCTGGCCGATGGCGCCCGAGCGCAGGACGCCACGCGCGTAGTCCTCGGTCTGGAGCAGACCGGGCACGAAGTGCGGCTCGTACTCGCGGATGAGCGCGGCCGCGCCCTCCAGGCTGACGTGCATCGAGAACCAGCCGGGCAGCACGTCGTGGAAGCGCTGCCACCAGCCGGGACGGTTGGCGTCCTCGGCGAGCTGGACGAAGTCCTCGGCCTCCTGGTCGGAGACGCCGTAGGCCTTCAGCAGCAGCTGGAGGTAGGGGATCTTGAGCCCCACCTCGGCCATCTCCATACGGCGGACGGTGGCGGGGGCTACCCGGAGGATGCGGGCGGCCTCCTCACGCTTGAGCCCGGCGCATTCCCGCAGGTCCAGCAGGCGCCGACCGAGGACGACCTGGCCGACCGTCGGCGCGGACCGCGGTTCGCTCACGCTCCACCTCCACTGAGTCATGTACGGGCGTCGACGTCGTGTACGGGCGTCACGGCCACCTGTACGGGCGTCACGGCCACCAGCATGCTGACAGGCCAGCGGCGCCATTCGAAGACCTGATTCGAAGATCTGTACGGATACGAGTACCGCTGCGTACGGATCTCCAGTGATCCCAACTGGCGCCGCTCAACATGCTGTTGCGAGCAGTGTGCCACGGCCCCTCACCGCGTCACACAGCACTCTGCATTTTTCAGAGTGACACTTGCCAAGTTGTTCACGCCGGGGCGATAGTGGCAAGCGTGATTCCGTCCCCGCCCTTAGGAACAGACGCTGCCGAAGACCGCCCCCAGGGTCTCGGTGTCGCGGGACAGGCGCCCGACAGGGCCGCTGTCCGGCGCCGGTTCCGTTTCGAGCTGGCCGCGCACCCGGGTTCTCCCGCGCAGGCCAGACGCCTGACGAGGGCGCGGCTGACCCACTGGTCGGTCTGTGAGGACACCTGCGACTCGGCGGCCCTGGTGGTCTCCGAGCTGGTGACCAACGCCATCGTGCACACCGCGAGCAGCCGTGTGGTGTGCGAGCTGCACGACAACGACGACCTGGTGCGGATAGCCGTACGTGACGAGGGCTGCGCGCCGGGTCAACCGCACCCGTCCCCGCAGCGTGGCGAAGAGGAGCACGGGAGGGGACTGCTCCTCGTCGACTCCCTCTGTCACGCGTGGGGCGCCCATGAGCACGGCCCCGGCCTGCTGGTCTGGGCGGAGCTGCCGCGCAAGGCGGACGAGCCCCGCGAGGACCCGGGCCCGCGCAACGACCTGGGCTGGGGGGCCCGCCCCAAGCCGGTTCCCTCCGGGGAGCCGGGCCAGGGGGACGAGGCCGAGGAGCATCACAGAGCCGTGCCCGAGGGGGACGCTCGCCAGCACGGAGCGGGGGGCGCGGGCGGATGGGCGTGAGCAGCGGGTCCGGCGGCCAGGTGCTGACCCTGGACACGCTGGTCCGCCTCGGACGCGGACTGCGGACGCCGGGGACGCCGGGGACGCCTCACAGGCTGGCCGTGCCGGAGGGGATGACGGTGCCGCTGGGCTGCGACGCCGTGGGAGTGCCGCTGCTGCTGGGCGAGCAGCTGGTGTCCCGCCTGCCGCGGGTCGGGTGCATGTACGCCGACGCCACGCACTGGTGGTGGCTTGTCCCCGCCGACTCCGACTACGCGCTCGAGTGGCCCGCGCCTGCCCAGTACGCCACCGGGGCGATTGTTCCGGACGCCCCGGTGGTGCCCTCTCTCGTCCATCGGGCCGAGGGGACGCTGCCGTACACGCCGCCGATACCGTTGTACTTGGCGTTGTGCCGACTGACGGGGACCACTCCTGTCTGGTCCCGTCCGGTCAGTTCTGCTGGTTAGCTCGTCTTTCGACTGCGGCCGAGTGGGGGCTTGTCGCGCAGTTCCCCGCGCCCCTGAGTGGGTCACCACACCCGGCGCTCGAAAGTGTGCGCCCGCGCGTGCTCCGACACCTTCCTCTGCGCCCTCCCTCCCCACCGCCCACCCCGCCATAGTTGCCCCGTCCACGATCGGGGAGGTCCATGGTGGGGAAGCAGCCGGATGCCGAGCAGCCCGGGGTCTCCGAGTCGGAGCGGCTGCTCTTCGGGGGGCCGTTGCGGTACGACACGGGGTGGAACTCGCACTCCGACGCGTTTCTGGAGCTGGGGTTCCGGGCCATGGTGGGGCGGTTGCCGTCGCTGCTGTCGGGGAGTTTCCGGCTGGCCTGGCAGGCCGACCGTCAGGCCGCGCGGATCGTGCTCGTCGCCGAGGTCGGCCGGGGGCTGGCGCAGGCCGTGAGCCTGCTCGCCGTCAACAGTGTGCTGGGGCGGCTGATCGGCGGGGGCGCGCTGGAGGACCGGCTGCGGGATGCCGTGCCCGCGCTGGTGACGATGGCCGCCGTCATGCTCGTGGGAGCGCTGTTGCGGGCGGCGTCCACGTACGCCACGGGACGCCTGGAGCCCAAGGTCGAGCGGGTGGCGACCGAGCGGTATCTGGAGCGTGCGGCCACCGTGGAGCTGGCCGCGATCGAGGACCACGCCTTCCACAAGCTGCTGGACACCGCGCAGTACGGCGCCACCTCGGCCCGCCGGATGATCTCCTTCGCGACACGTGTGGTGAACGGGATGATCTCCCTGATCACGGCGGCGAGTGTGCTGACCGTGCTGCACCCCGCGCTGCTGCCGCTGCTGGCCACGATGACGATCCCGAGCGGCTGGGGCGCGCTGACGATCGCGCGCCGCCAGTACGAGTCCTTCCACACCTGGGTGCAGCACGTGCGGGCGGGCCGGCTGCTCGGCGCCCTGCTGATCGAGCCGGAGTCGGCGCCGGAGATCCGGGTCCACGGGGTGGGCCCGTTCCTGCTCACGCACTACCGCGCGATGGCGGAGACGGCGGAGGCGGAGCAGGCCCGGCTGGCCCGCCTCGCGGCCCGCACCGGGCTGATCGCGGCGGCCTGGACGGGCCTGGCGACGGTGGCGACGTACGCGACACTGGGCGGGCTGCTACTGGGCGGCGCGATGGCCCTTTCGGTGGCCGGAACGGCCGTGATCGCCGTGCGCACCGGCTCGCAGAGCCTGAACAGCCTGGTCGTCGAGATGAACGCGCTGCACGAGGAGGCCCTGTTCGTCGGCGACCTCCAGCGGCTCTACGAGGAGGGGGCCAAGTGGGCGATCCCGGCGGGCGGGGTCGCGCTCCCGGACGATCCCCGCGAGATCCGCTTCGAGAACGTCACCTTCGGCTACCCGGGCGACACGACCCGCCCCGCGCTCGACGACGTGACGCTCACTCTGCCGCTCGGCAAGATCGTCGCGCTGGTCGGCGAGAACGGCTCCGGCAAGACCACCCTGGTCAAGCTGCTCGCGGGGCTGTACACACCCGAACGGGGCCGCATCCTGTGGGACGACGTGGACGCGGCGCACGCTGACCGGCAGCTGCTCGCCGAGCGGGTCGCGATGGTCGCCCAGGACTTCAAGCGGTGGCCGTTCACCGCCCGCGTCAATGTGGCGGTGGGCCGTTCGTCGGCGCCGCTGACCGACGAACGCGTGTCCGGCGCGGTCGCGGAGGCCGGGGCCGGGGAGGTACTGGCCGATCTGCCGCGCGGCCTGGACACGCTGCTGGCCCGCAACTTCAGCGGCGGGCACGAACTGTCGGGCGGGCAGTGGCAGCGGCTCGGAATCGCCCGGGCCGCCTACCGGCGCGGCCGCATCCTGATCGTGGACGAGCCGACGGCCGCCCTGGACGCCCGGGCCGAGCTGGAGGTCTTCGACAAGATCCGCGCCCTGGCCGGCACCGGCCAGACGGTCGTCCTGATCACCCACCGGCTGGCGTCGGTACGCCACGCGGATCTGGTGCACGTCCTGGAACAGGGGCGGCTCGTGGAGTCGGGCACGCCCGAGGAGCTCCTGGCCTCCGGTGGTGTCTACGCGGAGCTGTACTCGCTCCAGGCCGAGCAGTTCACGGCAAAGGTGCCCGCCGAGGAGGCGGGCTGACCTCATGCGACAGCGTCGATCGCAGCCTCTCCGCTGCGGACGATCACCAGGAACGTGTCGGTCGCGAGGTCCATGACAACCTCGGCCTGCAGTCCCTCAAGACGCCTCGCCTGCGCGAACTCCTCGGCCGGCCACGATCCACGCGGCCCGCCAGCGGGAAAGCGTTCGAGCACTGTTCGCCCGTTCACCACCCTGCACCTCCAGAAAGCGTTGCGCTCCCCGTAGGAGCGCTTGTAGGAGTTAACGCCTTCCGGGGCCGAAAAGCCTCGGTGAGTTGCCGTACTGAGACGTAGTTGACACGAGTTCAGCGCGAAGCGTGAAGATTTGATTACTCAACGGTCACTTCTGCTACTCAATGTGTCAGCCCTCGTACTCATCGTGATACTGGATGCGTGCGCTCCCCGCAGGCGCCCCAGCATGGACGCGCACCCCTTGGGTTCCTCCCACTCCTCCTGCCGTCCCAGCGCGGTGAGATCGAGGAAGCTGGTGGTCGAGCCGAGTCCGTCGAGGCCGCGGTCATAGGTCGAGTAGGTGTGGAAGACCCGGTGGCGGTCGCGCAGGAAGCAGCTGATGCCGGGACGGTCGGCCGGCTCCCCCTCGATCTCCGGGGTGGCCTCGAAGTCGCGGTTGAACTGGCTGCCGCAGGACGAGTACCAGGGCAGGGTCCATCCCATCCGCGCCTTGAACGGCAGGATCTTCGTGTACGCCGCTCTCGACACGGCCCGCGAACGTCGTCCCCCGTGCCTTGAGGTGGGCCAGGTGCCCGATCTGGTCCAGGAAGGCGGAGCAGCTGCGGCAGCCCGCGTCCCACTCCGGCGCGAACATGAAGTGGTGGACGACGAACTGGCCGCGTCCCTCGAACAGGTCGAGCAGGGTGGCCTTGCCGTCACCACCCCCGAAGACGTACTCCTCGTCCACCTCGACCATGGGCAGTCTGCGCCGCTCCGCATTGACTGCGTCCCGCGCACGCGTGGCCGCCTTCTCCCTGACCAGCAGCTCCTCACGCGCCGCGCGCCACTCCTCCCGCGAGACGATCTCCGGAAACGCCATGGGGTCCCTCCTGCGCAACGGTCCGTCAGGGGTGGAGACCGTGGGGAGGGGCGGAACTCATGCGCCCTCTCTAACCGGCGAGGGGGACTTCGGGCAGCCGGACCTCCACGCGCCCCCGTCCCTCGTCGAGCCGGCCGAGTTCGTCGAGGAGTTCGGTGAGCCGGTTGACCTGTTCGCGGGTGAGCCGCCCGGAGTCGTCGAGGTGGACGGCGCACGCGGTGGTCGTGTCGACGATCCGTTCGAGCACGGCGACGATCTCGTCGGCGCCCTCCGAATGCCGGGCGAGCGCGGGGAGTTCGGCGGCGGCGAGGGCGATGGCGGTACGGGCCTCGGCGAGCGCACGGTAGGCCTCGCGCCGGAGGGTCCAGCGCAGGGCGCGGGCGTCTTCGGTGGGCGTGTCCCGTACGGCGGACTCGGCGCGTCGTGGGACAGGCCGCGCCGTGTCCCGTACGACAGGCCGCGCGGGTTCCCGTGGGACAGTCCGCGCGGGTTCCCGTAGAACAGGCCGCTCGGAGTCCCCCCGGACAGGGCGCTCGGGCTCCCGCACGTCCGGCCGCTCGGTCTCCCGTAGTACATGCGCGAGGTACGCCTGCGCCGCCCCGCCCGCCGCGGCGAGCCGGGACCGTACTCCCCCGCCCCGCTGCCCCGGCATCGGCAGGTGCCCCACGATCAGCACGATGGCGCAGGCGAGCAGGGTCTCGGTGATCCGGCCGGCCGAGGCCTGCGGCTCACCGCCGACCATGACGAGCGCCAGGACGAGGACCGTGACGACGGCGGTCTGCGCGGCGAAGTGCCGGGTGGCCACGGGGATGAGGGCCCCGCTGACGGCGACCAGCGCGATGAGCCCTTCGGGCCGCGGCAGCACGAGCGCGAACCCGGCGAAGACCAGTGCGCCCAGGACGGTCCCGGCGGCCCGGCACAGCACGCGGGAGACGAGCGGTCCGAGGTCGGGTTTGACGAGGAACACTGCGGTGGCGGGCAGCCAGTACCAGTGCGCGTGCTCCCCGTACCAGTGGGAGTGGTGCAGGGCCTGGGCCACGGCGACGCTGGCCCCGAAGCAGAGGGCGACCCGCAGCCCGTACTCCCGGCCGCCGGCGCCGAAGACGGACCGCAGCAGGTCCCGCACGGTGAGCCGGCGCTTGTGCAGATCCCCGCCCCGCCCACGGTCGAACGCGTCGGCGGCCCGCAGCAACGCGTCGTCGAGCGCCCGCAGCGCGGGCCCGGACCGGCCCGGCGCGGGCAACGGCCCGGTGTGCGTGTTCTCCCGTACGGCGGTGGCGAGCCGCCGGGGCCCCGCGGAGGCCCGTGCGGGCACCGTGTCCTGCGCCCAGGCGAGCGCGGTGGCGGCCTCGGCGAGCGGCAGCGCGGCCGCGTACTGCGCGTGCAGCCGCCGCTCGGCGGCCGAGCTGGCGTACCGCCGCAGCCGGGGCCCGGTGAGCGCGTCCTGGGCGTGGTCGAGGGCGGCGGTGAGCGCGACGCGGCGGGCGACGGCGTGCTCGGTGCCCGCCGCGGCGAGCAGATCGGCCACGGCGTCGTACACCTCGGCGACAGCCTCCCGCTCGCCGTCGAACCGGAAGTCCCCGACCAGGGCACCGGGGGTGGGCAGCACGAGCCGCAGCCCGAGCAGCCAGCAGGCCCCGCCGAGATAGGCGACGGCCCGCAGCCACCCCTCCTCCGGCAACGGCATGCCCGCCCCGATCGCCGACGCGACGAGCACCTGCGTACCGGCCGCGGAGGCGACGGGCCCGACGGCGCTGACGCCGCCGGCGACCAGCCCGACGAGGGTGAGAACGACGGTGAGGGTCACGGCCCCCACGTACTCCCCCGCATACGTCCCGACCATCATGCCGACCGCACCCGCGAGCGCGGGCACCCCGATCCTCTTCACGGCGACCCGCCGGCTCCCGGGCCGGTCGTTGATCCCGGCCAGCATGGCGGCGACGGCGGCGACGACACCGACCGAGGTCTGCTCGACGAGAACGGCGGCGAGCAGGATGGGCCCGGCGGACAGGGCCCCCCGCGCGACCGCGTTCCAGGGAATCGGCCCCCGCTGAGCACGGAGAGCGTGAGCGAGCCAGGGCGGTAGGTGCATCCGTACGGCGGGGCGGGACACGGGGCTCCTGTCGTCGGGCGGGGCGAGTGTGTGCCTCCGGGCGACGGTGGCCGGGCGGTGGGCTGTGTTCTCCAGGGTAGGTCGCGTTCTTGGACGGTCCGGGAAGCTTGTGTTACTCGCGTGTGACGATGCGTGCAAAAGCCACGTTCTTTATGAACGCAACCCGGGAGACCGAGCCGGCGGAGGCACGACGGCCGCTCGGTCGAACAGCTCCCGCACCTCCGTGACCGCGCGGACGGCCGATCCCGGCGAGGCCGTCAAGGACTGGACGATCCGGTCGACGTCCCGCAGCCCCGCCCGCTCCAGCAGCCGCTTCTCGTTGGTCACCCACTCCCCCCGAGCCGCCAGCACCGAGTGCCCCATCTGGACGGCGGCCGTGGCGACGGCGCCGGCGGTCTCCGTGAGGCGGCCGACCGGGGCGTGGTTGGCCTCGCTGTAGGCGAGGGTCAGGTGGGCGGTGTCGCGCCAGCGGGTGGCGGCGGAGGTGCGGAGCTTGGCCGGGTAGGCGGCCGGGCGGGGCAGGTCGCCCCGCAGGACGCGGTTGATCGCGAGTTCGGCCACGATCAAGTAGGTGGGAATCCCCGCGAGATGGAACATCAACGGCTCCACCCGGAACCGCCCTTCCTCCGCCTCCGCCAACTCCCGTTCCACCACGCCGAGATCCCGGTAGTGGACGTCGACCCGCCGTCCGTCGATCGTCAGCCAGGCGCCCCCGTTGAAGACCCCGCCGCCCCAGCCGCCGACTTCCGACACCTCGCCCTCCCAGCCGACCGCGCGGAGATGGGCCGGGTCGAAGTCGCCCCGGTAGTAGACGGCCAGGTCCCAGTCGCTGTCGGGACGTTCGGTGCCCTGGGCGCGGGAGCCGCCGAGGGCCACGGCGCGGACCGTCGGGAGCGCAGCCAGGCGGTCGGCGGTGGTGTCGAGGAAAGCGGTGTCGTCCAGGGCGGTCATGTGGGCAGCCTAGGCAACTGCTCACGTGGGCTCCACGGAGTTACCTTCCGCGGGCCCCGTACCTCACCACCGTGCCTACCCCCTCGCCGCCACCCCGAAGTCCGCCCCCGAGATCCCGCCAAGACCCTCCGCGACCCGCAGCAACGGCCCCCGCAGCGCGGTCAGTTCCGCTCGCATCGACTCCGCCTGCGGCCAGGCCGCCTCGTGGTCGAGGGGGGCGGTGTCCGCCGGGCACCGGGCCTCGTACGCGGCCAGACGCGGGTGCCAAGTGCTGGTGAACGGGCGGATGGTGTCGTTGATCAGGGTGTACGCCAGGCTCTGGACCGTCGGTCCCCCGATGCCGCGCTCCAGGCCGATGCTGTACGTGTGCAGGGTCTGCCGGGTGAAGTCGATCAGTGACTTCAGGGAGCTCAGCGCCTCGCGCAGGCTGCCGGTGCCGGGCGCCAGTTCCTGCACGCCGATGCGGGTGACCAGCTCGATCTGGATGTCGTACGCGGCCATCCGCTCGGATTCGCTGGGCGCTGCCACGGGTGCCTCCCTCCGGCTGCCGGGAAAGGCCAGCGTAACCGGGTCGCGGTGGACGCACAGGGTACGCAGGGCGGCATGGCGCAGGGCCTCGGTGCGAGCGGGAGCCGGGTCGTGCCGGCGCCAGGCGTGCGCCGTCACCGGGTGCAGGGACCAGTGCTCGTCGGCGACCGGGCTCAGCAGGCTGCGGGCACGCAGCTCGCGGACCCCGTTCGCCGCCCGGCGCCCGGCGACGACCTGGGGGACGTGGTCGGCGACGGCCAGCACACGGGCCGCGTCGTCGACGGTGAGCGGCAGTGGGTGGAGGGCGATCGCGCAGCGCAGGACGTCGGCGGTGTCGCGCGTGTCCACGTCCCGTACGAGGCTCCCCGTCACGTCCTCTCCCGAGAGCGTGTCGAGGAGGGATCCGCCCGGGGCGTGCAGCCGGTCGTAGAGCCCCGCCGGACGGTCTCCCGCACGGGCAGCCCGTCCCAGCAGGCCCAGGGCCAGGGGGTGGCCCTCCATCGCCTCGGCCAGCGTGTCGTCGCCGGCCAGCACGCGCGCGTGGGAGGCGTCGAGCGGTCCCAGGTCGACCGGCGTGCCGAGACCGTCGTAGGAACGGCTGCGCAGGGTGAACAGGGTGTGGCCGAGCGGATGGGGTGCCGCCGTCGCGGCGATCTCGCCTGTCGTGGACCGGCCCGCGGGGACGCCGTCGACGACCCAGAGGAACGGTTCACCGAGCGCGTCGAAGTACTCGAAGAGGTCCTGCGCGCCGAGGGAGCGCACCGAGTCGTCGTACGCCTCTCCGTTGACCCAGTACACGCCCCCGGGGTACGCGGCCTCGAACCGAAGGGCGTACTCCTGGGCGAGCAGGGTCTTGCCGATACCTGCCATGCCGCGGATCTGCACGGCGTGCGCGGCGGCGCGGCCGGTGACGAGCGGCGCGGCGTGGGCGTGCAGAGCGGAGTGCACCTGCCAGAGCTCCGAGAGGCGGCCGAGGAATTCGGGACGCGGTCGCGGGGCGCCGAGCAGCCAGCGTCGCACGCGGGGTTCCGTGAGGGTCATGGGGCCGGAGATCCCGGCCACGTGCGCGCGTACGTCCGTCACGAGGACGGCGAGGTCTTCGGGCGAGGCGTGTCTGGCGTCCCGGAGTTCCACGGGGTGGATGTGGCCGGTCCCCCGCTCGGGGTTGACCACCATGACCCGGCGGCGTGGATCGCCCTCGCCGAGTCCGGCCAGGTAGGCGGTGGTCAGCTCCCACTGGCAGGCCTCGCGTTCGGGGTAGCCGGTGGAGTAGAAGGCCAGCAGGGCCTTGGAGCGGGCCAGCTCGCGGCGGATGGTGTCGCTGATGCCGGTGAAGGACGCGACGCCGGTCTCGTCCGTGAACACGTCGAGCCCGCCGTCGCGCAGCGCCCGCGCGAGGGGCCGGACCCGCTCCACGTCACTGCGGCTGTAGCTGAGGAAGACGTCCCACACGACGGCTTACCCTACTGTGGGTACCGGGGAGGGCGATCATGGCACAGAGACCACGCAGGCGGCGTCGGCGAGGCGGACCGGCGCAGATCACGGCCAAGTTGGCGATACCGTTCGTCGGCGAGATCTCCGGCACGTGGGAGCCGGCCGACGCGGAACGCGGTGCGGCCTGGGAGCTGTACCTGGAGCTGGTCACGCGCGTGTCGGTCCAGGAACTGGACCGCGACGAGGGCTTTCTGCGTGAGGCGCTGTCGTCCTTCTACAGCTTCTTCAACACCACCCGGGAGATCCTTCACCGCTACGGCCCCGAAGTCGCCCCGCCGCTGGCCCCCGGTCACGTCAGCTTCGGCGTCCTGGCGGTGACGGTCCTCAACCGGGTCCTGCGGCCGCTGCTGGCCACGTGGCATCCCCGTCTCACGGCGTACGAGTCCCAGCGGCCGCCCGGTCGGGACCCGGTGGCGCACGAACGGCAGTGGGAGCACGCGGAGGCCTTGCGCACCGAGATCGCAGCCGTACGGCAGACCTTGGTCTCCTTGGCCCGGACCCTGCAGAAGGTGGCGGACGTCAGCGACCTGATCGACCTCCCGGAGCCGTGGGCGCCGCAGTCATCGGAAACGGGACACCCCCCCCCGCTCGTCAGAGCGGTCCTGACGCTTCCGGCGCCTGAGTCCGTCCGCTGCCGGAGGCGGTTCGGTCTCACGGTCTGAGGGCTCGTTGTCGGTGGGCCCGTTGTCGGTGGGCCCACTGTCGGTGGGCCGATGGTCAGTGGGCCGATGGTCAGTGGCACGCGTTGTCGGTGCAGCCTCCGGGCCCGTGACGTGGGTTCCCGGAAATTCAGGTGCGGTCCCGTCCCCCGGCCCCCGATGATCGGAAGTCGTCCGCCGCCCGCCACAGGAGTCCACGTGATCCAGCGCGTCACCGTCCCGGCCCTCTTCCCGCCGCCGACGTACTCCCACGCCTCCGTCGTCGAGGCCGGCACGAAGCTCGCGTTCCTCGCCGGGTCCGTTCCGCTGGACGCCAAGGGGAACCTCGTGGGTGAAGGGGATCCCGCGCGGCAGGCCGAGCAGGTGATCGCGAACCTGCGGGAGCAACTGCAGGCGGTGGGCAGCGACTTGGAGCACGTGCTGTCGACGGATGTGCATGTGGTGAGCAGCGAGCCCGCGGTGCTGTCCACCGTGTGGGAGGTCGTCGAGGCGTCCGGGCTGAGCACCGGTCCGCATGCGTCGACGCTGATCGGCGTCGCCTGCCTCGGATACACCGGCCAGTTGGTGGAGATCACGGCGACGGCCGTGGTGCCGGAGGTGCCGGCGCGGTGAGCGCGGTCGTCATCCGCCGGGCCGCCGCCCCCGACGCCTCCGCCACGGCCGGGGTGTATCTGCGCTCCTTCGCCGCCGCGTTGCCGACGGTGGTACGGCCCCGGTCCGACGACGAGGTCCGCGCCTACATCCGGGACGTGGTCGTGCCGTCGCGGGAGACGTGGGTGGCCGTGGTGGACGACCAGGTCGTCGGGCTGATGGTCCTGGCCGGCGATCTGCTGTCGCAGCTGTATCTCGACCCCGGCTGGCGGGGCCGCGGCATCGGCGACCGGTTCGTCGCGCTCGCCAAGGAACGCAGCCCGCAGGGGCTGAGCCTGTGGACCTTCCAGGTCAACAAGCCGGCCCACCGCTTCTACGAGCGGCACGGCTTCGTGGAGGCCGAACGCACCGACGGCAGCGGCAACGAGGAGCGGGAGCCGGACGTGCGGTACGTCTGGCGGCCCTGAGCAGCGCACTCCGTCGTCGAGGGGCGCGAGTCGCGGTCAGCCCGACCGCGGTCCCCACACCCGCCTCTTCGGCACCGGCTTCGCGTAGCCGCCCGCCCGGCTGGTGTTCAGCCCCAGCCCCACCAACGACTCCGCCAGCTTCACCGCCGCCCCCACCCCGTCGACGACCGGAAGCCCCAGCTTCTCCCCCACCGTCCGCTGCAGCCCGGTCATCCCGGCACACCCCAGCACCAGGACCTCGGCGCCGGCCTCCCGTACCCGCTCGGCCGCCGCCACGAAGGCGGCCTCCGTGCGGTCGGTGTCGCCCAGGTCGAGAACGCCCAGTCCGGTCCCGACGACGGCGGCGCAGTTGCGCCCCACCCCCGCCAGTTCCAGGCTGTCCTCGATCTGTCCGCAGGACCGCTCCAGCGTGGTCACCACGCCGTAGCGCCGGCCGAGCAGACAGGCCAGATGGGCGGCGGCCTCGGTGATGTCGACCACCGGTACGTTCACCAGTTCCCGGACGCCCTCCCGTCCGTGCTCGCCGAAGCCGGCCATGACGACGGCGTCGTAGGAGGGGCCCTCGTAGGTGCGCAGCAGGTCGATGACCGCCGCCGCGGAGAGGTAGCTGTCGAGCCAGCCCTCCGCGGACTCGGGACCCCACGCGGGGGTGAGCCCGAGCACGGTGGTGCCCGGGCCTGCCGCGGCCCGGGCACCTCGTACGATCTCCTCGGTCATCTCCTGCGTGGTGTTGCAGTTGGTGACGACGATCCGCACGTTCCTCAGACCTCCACAGCCTCAGCGGGAGCCGCCCGCTCGCTCCGGCACAGCAGCGCGTACAGGCCGGCCGCGAGGGCCGTACCGATGAACCAGGAGTACGGGGCCACGTCGCTGAACGTCTTCACCAGGGCGAGGACGCCCGCGACCGCGGCCGCCGGCAGGAAGGCCCACAGCGCCTTGGGGTTGACGCCCTTGCGGTAGTAGTAGCGGGAGCCGGGCTCGGCCTTGAACAGCTCGTCGACGTCCACGCGGCCCTTCTTGACCCAGTAGTAGTCGAGCATGATCACGCCGAACAGCGGGCCGAGGAAGGCGCCGAGGCCGCCGAGGAAGTAGTTGACGACCGTGGGGTTGGAGAAGAGGTTCCACGGGGTCACGACCAGGGCCGCGACCGTGCTGATCATGCCGCCGATCTTGAAGGTGATCTTCTGCGGCCAGACGTTGGCGAGGTCGTACGCCGGTGAGACGAAGTTGGCGACGATGTTGACGCCCATGGTGGCGACGGCGAAGGTGAGCGCGCCCAGCACCATCACCCAGGTGTTGCCGACCTTGGCGACGAGTTCGGCCGGGTCGGTGATGGCCTGGCCCCAGACCTCCAGGGAGCCGGCGGTGACGATCACGGAGACGACCACGAAGGCCGTGGAGTTGATGGGCAGGCCCCAGAAGTTGCCGCGGCGGACAGTCTTGTAGTCCGGTGCGAAGCGCGAGAAGTCGCAGAAGTTGAGCATCAGCGTGCCGTATGTGGCGAGGATCAGGCCGATCGCGCCGAACCACTGGCGCCACTGCTCACCGAAGGAGACCGGGTGCGGGGTGCTGGTGAGCGAGATGCTCCAGCCGGCCTTGGCCAGCACCCAGATCGCCAGCGCGATCATGACGAGCCAGATCGCCGGTCCGCAGAAGTCCTGGAACTTCCGCACCGACTCCATGCCCTGGCTGATGATCAGCGCCTGGATCAGCCACAGGGAGAGGAAGGAGACCCAGCCGAGCGCGTCGAGGCCGAGGAAGGAACTGTGCGTCCAGGACTCCAGGCCCGGCCAGGCGGCCAGCAGCATCACGTTGACCGCGACGGAGGCGAGGTAGGTCTGGATGCCGTACCACATGATGGCGATCACGGCCCGGATCAGGGCCGGGATGTTGGCGCCCCACACACCGAAGCTGATGCGGCTGATGACGGGGAACGGCACGCCGTGGCGCTGGCCGATCCTCCCCATCCAGTTCATGCCGATGTAGATGATCACGAAGCCGACGAGCAGGGACGTGAAGACCTGCCACACGTTCATGCCGAGGACCAGCAGACCGGCCGCGAAGGTGTAGTTGCCCAGGTTGTGGACGTCGGACATCCACATGGCGAAGAGGTCGAAGACCTTCCAGTTCCGCTTGCCGGCGGGCGCCAGGTCTTCGTTGGTGAGCCGGGGATCGGGGACGAACGCTGGTGTGCCGGTGGCTTCGACACTGTCGGCGAGGGACACAGGGCCTCCAAGGACGGGGGACAGGAGGATGGCGGCCGCCTGGCATCCAGTTTTGGTATACCAAACTGCGCACATGGTCCCCCCGTCAAGAGAGCCGACCGATGTCGCGTTCGTTAAGGCTCCGTAAAACACCTCCGGCGTCAGCGACGGCTCCGGCGTCGGAGAAGATGGCTCCATGAGCTCCACGACGAACACCGAGCCTCTCGGCGCCGTCCGCGAACGCGTCCTGGCCACCCTGCGGCAGGAGATCATCGCGGGCGGACTGCGCCCGGGCGACCGACTGGTCGAGCGGGAGCTCGCCGACCGTTTCGGAGTCTCCAGGGTGCCGGTCCGCGAGGCGATCCGCGCGCTGGTCGCCGAGGGCTTCGTCCACTTCGAGACGCCCCGCCGCACGGTCGTGCGGCGACTGACCCCGAACGACGTCAAGGAACTCTTCGAACTGCGCGAGGCGTTGGAGGTGTACGCCGCCGGTCTCGCCGCGGCCCGAGCGACCCCGGAGGATCTCGCCGAGGTGGAGCGGCTCCTCGACCTCGCGGCGACCGCGACCGAGGCGGGCGACGCGGAGACCATCACGGACGTCAACAGCCGTCTGCACGACAGCATCGTGGCGATGGCCCGCAACAGTTTGCTGGTCGAGGCCCTGGAACCCGTTGCGGGACGGCTGCGCTGGATGACCCGGCGCAACGAGGAGTGGCCCCAACTCCTCCTCGAACACCGCGACCTGTACGAGGCGATCGCCTCCGGCGACCCGGACCGGGCCCGCGCGCACGCCCTGGCGCACGTGCGCACCAACTACGCATCGACGGTACGGCAGTTGTTCGGGGACTCGACCGAAATGATCTGACCCACGATCACGTCCGTCGGGGATGTCCTTGAGGAGATGCCTTGAGGAGAGGCGCGTCACGCAGGACGAGCATCCGGCGGCCCTAATCGTCGTACGGCGGCCTCGCCGCCACGTTTTCGCCGGAACCGCCCCGCAGTCCCGCCGCTTCCGCCGCCGTGCTCAGCACCTCCCGCAGCATCCCGGGCGTGAGCTTGCCGGTGAAGGTGTTGCGCTGGCTGACATGGAAGCAGCCGAAGAGTTCGAGGCCGTCGAGCGGGACGCGCGCCCCGTGTCCGAAGACGGGCCGCGGCCGGGGCACGCTCCAGCCCGCCTCCGCGAAGGCGGGCAGCGCGGCCTGCCAGCCGAAGGCACCGAGCACGACCACACTCCGCAGCGTGGGCCGCAGCAGGTCCAGCTCCTGGACCAGCCAGGGCCGGCAGGTGTCGCGCTCGCCGGGGGTGGGCTTGTTGGCGGGCGGGGCGCAGTGCACGGGCGAGGTGACCCGCACGCCGTAGAGCTCCAGTCCGTCGTCCGCGGTCACGGCGGTCGGCTGCGAGGCGAGCCCGATGTCGTACAGCGCCTGGTACAGCACGTCCCCGGAACGGTCGCCGGTGAACATCCGCCCGGTACGGTTCCCGCCGTGCGCGGCCGGAGCGAGCCCGACGATCAGCATCCGTGCGTCCGCCGGCCCGAAGCCCGGTACCGGCCGCCCCCAGTACGTCCAGTCGGCGAACGCGGCCCGCTTGGTCCGGGCCACGTCCTCCCGCCACTCGACCAACCGCGGGCAGGCACGACAGCCCGAGATCCGGCGGTCGAGATCGGCCAGGGCGTCCATGGGTCTACGGTACGGGCAGCTCGCCGGGCGGTGGCAGGGGTGGTCGCAGCAGTCGTCTGGGCAGTGCTGGTCGGGCCCTACGGCGGGCACCGCCCGGAAAACCCACCCGGCGCACCGTGCCTCGGGTACTAAGGTCGGAGCCATGGCTGTGGAACGTACGGACGACAACGAGACCGATGGGACGGGCCAGGCCGGCACCACGGCCGACGGTCCCGGAGCGGACGTCGCCGACCCGGACCCGAAGATCGCCGCCGCCGTCGCCGCCGCGGAGGCCGCCGGGCCGCACAACGGCGAGACCGTGCGGATCGACAGCTGGATCTGGTCCGTACGCCTGGCCAAGACCCGTTCGGCGGGGGCCACCGCCTGCCGGGGCGGGCATGTACGCGTGAACGGCGAGCGCGTGAAGCCCGCCCACTCCCTGCGCGTCGGCGACGAGGTGCGGGTCCGGCAGGAGGGCTGGGAGCGGGTCGTCATCGTCAAGCGCCTGATCCGCAAGCGGGTCGGCGCCCCCGTGGCCGCCCAGTGCTACGTCGACAACTCTCCCCCGCCTCCGCCCCGCGTGGCCGTCGCCCCCGCCGGCATCCGCGACCGCGGCGCCGGCCGTCCGACCAAGCGGGATCGCCGCGAGCTGGAACGCCTGCGCGGCCTCACCGAAGGCAACCGCCGGGGCCGCTTCGCCGGACCGAGCGGTCCGGGGGATCTGAGCGGCCCCGGCGACCCGAGCGGATCCGACGGCCCGGAAGGCGCAGGCGACTCGGACGCGGCAGGCACCTCGGGCACGGCACACCGCCCGGACAGGACCCGCCGCGACAGGTCCCCCCGTTCCGACAGGGGCGGGAACCCAGGCAGAAGCGGGCGCTCGCGCTGAGCCGCACGTCCGAACGTCCCAGCGCCGTGACGGCAGCCGGCCGGCCCCGAACCGAATCCAACCCGCCGCGGTCACCGTGCTGAGGCCGGCGCCCTGCCCTTCGAGG
>NZ_JBHVYZ010000057.1:2560-55334 GCF_042880295.1 Streptomyces sp. NPDC058307 | reverse complement strand
GTGTCGAAGGACCGCGCGAACCAGCGGTCGTGGGTGACCGCGAGCACCGTGCCGTCGAAGGCCTCCAGGCCCTCCTGGAGGGCCTCCGCGGACTCCAGGTCGAGGTTGTCGGTGGGCTCGTCCAGGAGCAGCGCGGTGACGCCCTGGAGCTCCAGCAGGAGGATCTGGAAGCGGGCCTGCTGGCCGCCGGAGAGCCGGTCGAAGCTCTGCTCGGCCTGGCCGGTCAGTTCGTAGCGGCGCAGCCGGGACATCGCGGCGCCCCGGTCCTGGGCGTGCTCCTTCCAGAGGATGTCGAGAAGGGTGCGGCCGAAGAGCTCGGGGTGGGCGTGCGTCTGCGCGAAGTGGCCGGGCACGACCCGCGCCCCGAGCTTCCACTCCCCCGTGTGCGCCACGGTGGCGTCTCCGGCCAGCAGCCGCAGGAAGTGCGACTTGCCGGAGCCGTTGGAGCCGAGGACGGCGACGCGTTCGCCGTAGAAGACCTCCAGGTCGAAGGGGTTCATCAGGCCGGTCAGTTCGAGTCCCTTGCAGGTGACGGCCCTGATCCCGGTGCGGCCGCCCTTGATCCGCATGGTGATGTCCTGCTCGCGCGGCGGCTCGGGCGGCGGCCCGGCCTCCTCGAACTTGCGCAGCCGGGTCTGGGCCGCCTGGTAGCGGGACGCCAGCTCATGGCTGATGCTGGCCGCCTGGCGGAGACTCAGCACCAGTTTCCTGAGCTGCGCGTGCTTCTCGTCCCAGCGTCGGCGCAACTCCTCGAAGCGTGCGAAGCGTTCGCGCCGCGCCTCGTGGTAGGTGGCGAACCCGCCGCCGTGCACCCAGGCGTCCGCACCGGTGGGCGAGGGCTCCACGGAGACGATCTTCTCGGCGGCCCGGGAGAGCAGTTCCCGGTCGTGGGAGACGAAGAGAACCGTCTTGCGGGTCTCCTTCAGCTTCTCCTCCAGCCAGCGCTTGCCGGGCACGTCGAGGTAGTTGTCCGGCTCGTCGAGCAGCAGCACCTGGTCCGTGCCGCGCAGCAGCGCCTCCAGCACCAGCCGCTTCTGCTCACCGCCGGACAGGGTCCGCACCTGCCGGAACTGCGCCTTGTCGTACGGCACCCCGAGCGCGGCCATGGTGCACATGTCCCAGAGCGTCTCGGACTCGTATCCGCGCACCTCGGCCCAGTCGGACAGGGCCTGCGCGTACGTCAGCTGGGCGGCCTCGTCGTCGACGGTCATGATCAGGTGCTCGGCCCTGTCGACGGCCTGCGCGGCCTCCCGGATCCGGGGCGGCGCGACCGACACGAGCAGGTCCCGTACGGTCGTCTCGTCCCGTACGGACCCCACGAACTGGCGCATCACTCCCAGGCCGCCGGTGACGGTGACCGTCCCGCCGTGCGGTTTCAGCTCGCCGGAGATCAGCCGCAGCAGGGTCGTCTTGCCGGCGCCGTTCGGCCCGACGAGGGCTACGACGGCCCCCTCGCCCACCCGGAACGACACATCGCCGAGCAGCGCCCTCCCGTCGGGGAGGTAGTACTCGAGATGTGCGGCTTCCAGATGTCCCATGGGGCGCATTGTCGGTGCGACGGCGGCACCTGGGCAAACGCTTATGGCTCGGTCACGAGGACCCGGCGCCGACCGCGCGCTCCTGCGCGGGTCCCCGCCACGTCACGGCCCGGCTGAACACAAGCGCGAACCAAGGCGTCCTCTCCTTCGCCACCGCCGCCGCGACGGCTGCGAGCCGCACCCCGCTCGGGCGGGCGCACCCGCCGTTCACTGGACCCGGCCCCCCTGGCCCTGCAGCTGACGTTCCTCTCAGGCCGCGTCCGCAGCGGCCTTCGCAACCCTTCCCGGCCTGAGGCGCCGCCCTGGCCTACCTCGCCTGGTCGGTGGCGCTCTCCCGGGTCGACGCGACGTTGTGACCGACGCGGGCGCCGCGTTCGCTTACGGGGCCTGGTACCGACGTGCGCCCGGGTCGCGTCGCCGGGAGGTTCCCGCTCTGTGCGAACCGGGATGCCCTGCGGGGCCCTGAACCACTCCGCGGGGACCCCGGGCCGTCCCGGCCGACCGGGCTGGTGGAGGCGCGCCACGCCGGAAACTGATTGCCCGTCAGTCCATATGGCAATACAGGGGTCTCACCATTCGACATGCGGGCGTAGCGTTCTGCGTACCGACGGACCTGTCGAAAAGGGGAGCCCTGTCATGACGACACCGCGGGAGACCGCCGTCTACACCCACGGTCACCACGAGTCCGTGCTGCGTTCGCACACCTGGCGCACCGCCGCCAACTCGGCGGCCTATCTGCTCGGTTCGCTGAAGCCCCACATGAAGATCCTGGACATCGGCTGCGGCCCTGGCACGATCACCGCAGACCTCGCGGCACTGGTCCCGGACGGAGAGGTCACCGGCGTCGACCACGCGCCCGGCATCCTGGAGCAGGCCCGCGCCACGGCCGCCGCACGAGGGCTGACGAACGTCGACTTCGCGGTCGCCGACGTGCACGCGCTGGACTTCCCGGACGACACCTTCTGCGTGGTCCACGCCCACCAGGTGCTCCAGCACGTCGGGGACCCGGTGCGGGCACTGCGCGAGATGCGGCGGGTCACCAGGCCCGGCGGGTACATCGCGGTCCGCGACTCGGACTACGCGGCCATGACCTGGTACCCGGCGTCCGCGGGGCTGGACGACTGGCTCGACCTGTACCGTCGGGTGGCCCGGGCCAACGGCGGTGAGCCGGACGCCGGCCGGCGGCTGAAGTCCTGGGCGCTGCGGGCGGGCCTGACGGACGTCACCGCGAGCTCAAGCACCTGGACCTACTCCACCGCCGGGGAGCGGGAGTGGTGGAGCGGGCTGTGGGCGGACCGCACGCTGGCCTCGGCGTACGCGGAGCGGGCCACCGAGGGCGGTCACGCCACCGTGGAGCAGCTGCGGGCCGTCTCGGACGCCTGGCGGGAGTGGGGCGTGCAGGACGACGGCTGGTTCTGTGTGCTGCACGGAGAAATTCTGTGCAGAAAGGAAGTCTGAAACGCAGATTCCGGGAAACCCGGAATGCAGGAGGTTCAGATCATGATTGCCATCCTGCTCGTGCTGCTTCTGGTACTGATTCTTTTCGGCGCCGGTTTCGCAGTGAAGATTCTCTGGTGGATCGCACTGGCCGTGCTCGTGCTGTGGTTGCTGGGGTTCCTGATGCGTGGGACGACGTCGGGCGGAAGCAGGGGTCGCTGGTACAGGTGGTGACCTTCCCGGGATCTCATTCCCGGGGAAGCAGCGGTCCCAGCGGCCCGAGGTCCAGGTTCAGGTCCTCGGGCCGCAGTCCGTACCGCTCGCGCAGCTCGGTCATGCGGTCGTCGAGGAGCATGAGGGTGAGCCCGATCCGCTCCTCCTGCTCCTCGCTCAGGTCGCCCTCGTCGAACCGGCGCAGCGCCTGGCGCTCCATGAGCTGCCGCAGCAGCTCCACGACGGTCAGGACGAGCTTGACCAGGTCGCGCTCGACCGTGTCGGGCTCCAGGTCCAGCCGGTTGCGTCGGGTCGTCACAGCAACTCCTCCCACGGTGAGGGGACTTGAGCGTTGACCGAGCTGATCAGCGCGTTCAGGTCGATGCGGACGAGGTCGACGTCCGCGATGCGCAGGGTGATGTCCCCCGTGATGACGACCCCGCCGGCCAGCAGCCGGTCGAGCAGGTCGACGAGGGCCACCTCGCGGCGTTCGATGACGGTCACGGCTGTTGTTCCTCCCCCGCGAAGGAATAGGCCGCCCAGGGTCCTGTGAGTTCCACCCGCATTCCCGGGACCTCACCCTTGGTACGGTCGACCATTTCCACGAATTCCTCGGAATCGCCGCGCGGCACGAGATAGGCGGCATTCAAAATGTTCTGCCCCGAGGCCCCGGAAAGGGTGGGATTCTGCGGAGCGTGCAGCCGCGCGTCCTCCGCGTACCGGGAAAGCGCTTCGTGCAGCCGGGTCGCGAAGGCCTCCGCCTGCTGCCACATCTCCTCGTGCGAACGCACCCGTTGGCGCCGCTGCCGCAGATAGTCCCGGCCCGAGACCGGCTTCTCGGGTGTCTCGGCGGGCTCCGCACGGTCCGTGGCCGACGTCTCGGCGTACACCTTGACGCCCCACTCGACCCGGTC
Source organism: Streptomyces sp. NPDC058307 (assembly GCF_042880295.1). Lineage (NCBI taxonomy): Bacteria > Bacillati > Actinomycetota > Actinomycetes > Kitasatosporales > Streptomycetaceae > Streptomyces > Streptomyces sp. NPDC058307. The sequence goes on along the minus strand of NZ_JBHVYZ010000057.1, from coordinate 51,232 downwards.
CTGGAGCCGGTCGAGGGTCCGCCGGAAGCCCTCCTCGCGTTCCTCGATCATCACGCGGACGCCGCTGTCGTCACGGAACACGGTGCCGAGCCGGAGCGGCAGCGGGGTGGTGACGACCGTGAGCGCGTCGATGACGCTCTGGTGCGCGCGCACGGTCGCGGTCAGCCACTCCAGGTCCTCCAGATGCCTGCGGAGCGGCTCTTCGGCGAAGTCCCGCTCCGGCACATGGCTGACGACGGCCACCAGGCCGTGGTGGTGCAGCAGTCTCGGCGGATCGCCGGCCACCCCGGCCAGCTGGGCCTGCAACGGGGTGCCGAAGGGCCGGCAGACGGCGTACACGTACCGCAGTCCGGTCATGAACTCTCCTCCTCGGCACGGCGACTGGGCTCCAGCTCCTCCAGACGCGCGAGCCGCTCACGCAACTCGCTGTTCTCGCGGGCGAGTTCGTCACGGCGGGCGCGGGAGGACAACGCCGGGTCGTCCTCCCACCAGTCGATCCCCATCTCCTTGGCCTTGTCGACCGAGGCGACGATGAGCCGCAGTTTGATGGTGAGCAGCTCGATGTCAAGCAGGTTGATGCGGATGTCGCCCGCGATGACGATGCCCTTGTCCAGCACACGCTCCAGGATGTCGGCCAGATTGGCTCCGCCTCCCTGGCCGTAGGGATCCGGGAGCCGGCTGGGCATGCTCATCGTCGGCTCCCGCCCTCGGCGTACTCGTACTCCTCTTCCTCTTCCTCGGGTACGTCTTCCTCGGCCACGTCGTCCTCGCCCGCGGGTGCCTCTTCCTCGGCCTCCTCCTCGGGCTCCTCCTCGTCGTACTCCTCGTACTCGTCCTCGGGCTCGCCCTCTTCCTCGGGCTCCTCCTCGGTCTCGTCCTCGGCGTACGGGCCTTCCTGCTCTTCCTCTTCCTCGGTGTCCTCGGAGTCCTCGGAGTCCTCGGAGTCCTCGGCCCCTTCTTCGGTGCCCTCGGCCTCTTCCTCCTCCGCCACCGCGTCGTCGTGGCTCTTGACGACCTCACCGTCGCGGATCTCGCCGCGCCAGCCGTCCTCCGCCTCCCCCTTGAGGGTGATGAAGCGGGCGAAGTGCTTGAGGTCCAGCCGGGCCCGGCGGCCCTGGGCGCGCCAGATGTTGCCGGTTTTCTCGAACAGGCCCTTGGGGTAGTACTCGATCACCAGCAGGACGCGGGTGAGGTTGTCCGCGAGCCGGTGGAAGGACACGACGCCCTTGGTGGTGCCCTTGGCGCCCTCCGACGTCCAGTGGATCCGGTCGTCGGGGATCTGGTCGGTGGTGGTGGCCTTCCAGCTGCGGTTGGACCAGAAGATCTTCATCTGCCAGTCGGTGTGGGTGTCGTCGGCGCGGTTCGCGCTCTTGACGCCCTTCGCGAAGGTGGAGAAGTCCTGGTACTGCGTCCACTGGTCGTAGGCTGTGCGCAGATCCACGCCGACATCGATGAACTCGATGATCACCGTGGGCTTCTGACCGGCCCCGCCCTTGCGCTTGCCCTTGCCGCCGCCGAGGTTCTTGAAAGCGCCGACCACCTTGTCCTTGGCGTTCGAGACGCCGACCTCGACCGCGCTGCGCACGGGCCCCTTGCCCTCGGCGAGCTTGCGGCCGCCGTCCAGGGCGAGCTTGGCGAATCCGGGGCTGTTGCCCTCGGCGATGTCGTTCAGCTTGCCGGTGGTCTCGCCCAGCTTGCGCCCGACACCGACCAGCAGGCGCTGGGCCTGTGCGGAGACGTACTCCTGCAGCTCGGACTTGAGCCGGTCCGCCGCCTCGCTGTGGGCCATGTCGGTGAGCGGGTTGCTCTTCGCCTTGTCGGTGGCGTCACGGGCGGACCCGAGTGCTTCGGTCATCACTCACCGCCTCCCTTCGGCAGCCGGGCGCGGGTGCTCCGGCCGGCGCCCCTGGCCGCGGTCGCCTTCTTGGCGGCCGTCTTCTTCGTTGCGGTCTTCTTGGCCGCGGTCTTCTTGCCGGCCGTGCCGCCCTGGCTCTGCGCCGTCTTCTTCGCGGGCGGCGTGCGGCCCGGCGCCTTCTTCGCGGCCGACTTCTTGGCCGGGGCCTTCTTGGCGGTCCTCTTCGCCGGGGCCGGAGCCTCGTCCTGCTCGTCGTCGGCCTCGTCGTCGTCGGCCTCGTCGTCGGCCTCGTCCTCGTCCGAGGGCTCCTCGTCGGCCTCGTCCTCCGCGGTCCCAGTCTCCTCCTCCTCGGGCTCCTCGTCCCTTTCGGACTCGTCGTCCTCGTCGTCGGAGAGGCCCGGCACCTCGGGCGCCACGCCCGAGAGCTGGTCGCGGACCTGGGCGGTACGGCCGTGCAGCCGGTCGGCGATCGCGTCGATCTGCCGCTCCACCATGGCACCGGAGGCCGCCTTGCCGACGCCTCGCAGGTCCTCGCGGAGCGTGTCGCCTATCTCCTTGAACTGCGGGTTCTTCAGCAGTTGCTGGGAGACCAGGTCGGCCACCGCCTTGGGGCTCAGATGCATCCGCTTGCCGGCCACGAGCGTGCCGACCGCGAACGCCAGTTTCAGTTTCTTCGTACGTCCGAGGAGGTATCCGGCCCCTACGGCGAGGCCCAGTCCTGTTCGGTTCATCGCATCGTCCCGTCGCCAGTCCCCGCGCCGCCGCGCAGGCCGATCTCCAGTCGTTCGAGGAGCTCGTCCTCCTGTCGGTCGAACTCCTCCTCGCTGATCTCGCCCGCCTCCAGTCGCTCCTCGAGCCGGCCGAGCTCGGCCCGGACCGTCGCCGGGTCGTAGTAGAGGCGCTCCGCTTCCTTCAGCACCTGCCGAATCACCCAGCCGCTGCCGCGCACCGGGGCGAACGGCAGCAGCAGCACCTCTCCGATGAGACCCACGGCCGCCTCACTCCTCCGCGTGGTCGATGCCGACCGTGGTGCCCGCGGGTTCGCCCGGGCCCGGTTCGACGAAGCTGTACGGCGGGAGCGGGCCGTTGACCCGCAGGTCCAGGTGCGGATGGGCCTTGCGGAGCTGGTCCACCGCCTCCACGAAGGACGCGGCCGAGTCCCGCTCCACGAGGAAGGACACGTTGGCGAGCCAGCCCGAGGACTCCGGGCCCACGCTGATCGCGTCGGCGACCGGTTCCAGGGCGCGCTGCACCTCGCCGGCGTCCTCGGCCTCGCGGGCCTTGACCGCGGCCACGACCATCTCGCCGAGCCGGAGACGGTCGTCGTAACTGCCGCCGCCCGCCTTCCGGTTGGCCTCGGCCACGGCGCGGACGTCCGGGTTGTCGGACATCACGCGGTGCAGTACGGCCTCTTCGTCGTGCGTGGCCTTGACGTTGTACTCGACCTTGCCGTCGAGGGTCCGCAGGCGCTCCTGGTAGTGCTCGGAGCGTTCCGCGAGCACCCCGGTGACGGTGTCGTCGTCGGGGGCCACGCTGCCGAACCGCATGGGCAGGATGCAGCCCTCCGCGCCCGCCTCGCTCAGCACGTTCTGGTGGGCGAGGAGGTCACGCCGCTTGGGCCGCAGCCCTTCGGGGGCGTCACTGACGATGGCCGCCAGGCCGCCCTCCTTCAGCACCCGCACCGGAAGCGGGGGGTCACCGACCCCCACCAGGTTCTCGGGCAGCGTGGGGTGGGACGCGTCGGTGATCCCGTACACGTACGTGCTCACTCCTGCTCCTCCTTCCTGCGCGAGGCGGTGGTCTTGCGGGCACGCGGCCTGGACTCGCCCTGACCGTCTCCCTCACGCGCCTGCTTGAAGGCGTCGGAGATGGTCTCGGCGGCGCCGGACAGCGCTCCCTTGGACTTGCCGCGGGCGCCGGACTCGGTCATCTCGCCGACCAGGTCGGGCAGGCCGGGGTCCTTGCGCGGCCCGGCCTCCAGGTCGAGCCGGTTGCACGCCTCGGCGAACCGCAGATACGTGTCGACGCTGGCCACTACGACCCGTACGTCGATCTTGAGTATTTCGATGCCGACCAGGGAAACGCGTACGAACGCGTCGATGACGAGACCCCTGTCGAGGACCAGTTCCAGAACGTCGTAGAGGCCGCTGGAGCCGCCTCCGCCACCGCCCTGTTGTGCCGGGACAACGGTCATGTCGACCGCGCCTCCTTTTCTGTGTGCTGGTGAACAGATGTCTGGATGTCTGCGGATGTCTGCGGATGTCTGCGTGGTGGAGCGGTCTAGCGGCCGCCCTGCCTCTGCGCGTCCGCGCGCCCGCGTTCGTAACGGCGAACGCGCCGATAACCGGTGAGCTGGCCTTCCGGGTCGAGTTCGACCTGGTAGCTCGCCATCAGGCTCATCGTGTCGGGCACGCGGGACAGCTCGAGGACCTCGATCTCGAGCGACCAGCCGTCCTCGGTCTGTTCGAAGGACGACACGTTCTCGGCGTCCATGCCGGTCAGCTCGGCCAGCTGGGTGCGCGCGTTGCGCAGCACCTCCATGGGCTTGGCCCGCCTGTTCTCCGCCACGTTCTCTTCCGCGTCCTCTTCAGTCCCTTTGCGGGAGTTTCGTGAATCCTGTGCTTTCGCTGAGTTGTTTGTGTTCGACATGGCACCTCTCACCTCGGGTGGCCGCTCGTTCCTCCGCCAAACCTTCAAGCGGACATCAAGGCGTTCAACCTGCGCCGGGCGGGACCGAGGGCGCGCCCCTTGGCCATGACCCCGGCCCAGGGATTGGCGCGGGCCTGTTCGACCGCGTCGGCGATGGTCCAGCGACGGGCGTCCAGGCCGGGATCGTCCAGCTGGGCCCAGGCCATCGGGGTCGCCACCGGCGCCCCGGGTTTCGCACGTACGGTGAAGGGTGCGACGGCGGTCTGCGCGTAGCCGTTGCGCTGTATGTCGAGGTAGAGGCGGTCGCCGCGCTCCTTCTTACGGGCGGCGGTGGTGAGCCGGTCGGGGTGCCCCGCGACCAGGGTGTCGGCGACGTCCTTGGCGAACTCCCGGACCTCGTCGAAGCCGTGCCGGCCGTTGAGGGGCACGATCACATGCAGCCCGCGCGAGCCGGTGGTCATCAGCGCCGAGGGAAGTTTCAGCTCGTCGAGCAGTTCCCCGAGCAGCTGGGCCGCCTCACGCACCGCGGCGAAGTCGTCGTCCCCGGCCGGGTCGAGGTCGAAGACCATCCGGTCGGGCCGCTCGACGCTCCCCACCCGGGACAGCCAGCGGTGCAGGGTGAGGGAGGCCTGGTCGGCGAGGTACAGGAGGGTGGCGGTGTCGTCACAGACGGTGTGGCAGACGGTGCCGCCCTCCTTCGGCACCTCGACGCGGCCGATCCACTCCGGGTAGGAGTCCGGGGTGTTCTTCTGCATGAACCGGGGGCCCGTGACACCGTCCGGATGCCGTTCCAGCATCAGCGGACGGCCCCGCAGGTGCGGCAGCATGAAGGGCGCGACGGACCGGTAGTAGTCGACGAGATCGCCCTTGGTGTACTCCTTGGCGCCGTCACCGCCGGGGAAGAGCACCTTGTCCGGCCGGTGCACCTCGACGGTGTGCTTCCCCGCGCGTACGGTCCGTACGTCGTCCCCGCTCACGGCACGATCGCCTGCTCCACCAGCAGCCGTGCGGCGGCCGCGATCGACTCGGCGTCGATGCCCGCGGCGTGCAGCTGCTCGTCGGGCGAGGCCGAGCCGGGCATCGTACGGACGGCGAGGCGCACCAGGCGCGGTACGGGCCGGCCGTCGGTGAAGGCGTCGAGGACGGCGTCGCCGAGACCGCCCTCCTCGCGGTGGTCCTCCACGGTCAGCAGGCAGCCGGTGTCCTCGGCGGCCTGCCGCAGGGTCTCCCGGTCGACGGGCTTGACCGAGTACAGGTCGACGACCCGGACGCGGATGCCCTCCTGGTCCAGCGCTTCGGCGGCCTCGAGTGCCTCGTGCACGGTGACGCCCGCGGCGACGATCGTCAGCCGGTCGCTCTGGGAGAAGCGCAGCACCTTGCTGCCGCCGATCGGGAACTCCTCGTCGGCCCCGTAGATCACCGGGCTCTCGCCGCGCCCCGTGCGCAGATAGCGGATGCCGTCCAGGTCGGCCATCGCGGCGATCAGCCGGGCCGTCTGGTTGGCGTCGCACGGGTACAGCACGGTCGAGCCGTGGATCGCCCGCATCATCGCCAGGTCCTCCAGACCCATCTGGCTGGGTCCGTCCTGCCCGATGGCGACGCCCGCGTGCGAGCCGACGAGGTTGAGGCCGGCCCCGCTGATGGAGGCCATGCGCACGAAATCGTAGGCGCGCGTGAGGAAGGCCGCGAAGGTGCCGGCGTACGGCACCCAGCCGCGCGCGGCGAGTCCCACGGCGGCCGCGACCATCTGCTGCTCGGCGATGTAGCACTCGAAGTAGCGGTCGGCGTGTTCCTTGGCGAAGTACTCGGTACGGGTCGAGTCACCGACCTCGCCGTCCAGGGCGACGACGTCGCCGCGGCCGGTGCCGAGGGCGGCGAGGGCCTGCCCGTAGGCGTCGCGGGTCGCCACCTCCTCGCCGGTGTCCCAGCGGGGCAGTTCGAGGTGTCCGGCGCTCACGGAGTGCAGGATGCGGGCGGCCGGCGGCTCCTGCACCTGGACGCGGAGGTCGCGTACACCGCCGAGCTCCTCGATGGCGTCGTCGGCGTTCTTCAGCGGCTTTCCGTGCAGTCCCTCGCGGTCCTCGATGTCGGCGACGCCCTTGCCCTTGAGGGTGCGGGCGAGGATCGCGGTGGGCTGGCCCTTGGTGGACTCGGCCTCGCCGTACGCGCGGTCGATGGCGTCCACGTCGTGCCCGTCGACCTCGACGGTGTGCCAGCCGAAGGCCTGGAAGCGGCGGGCGTAGGCGTCGAGGTCGTGGCCGTGCCGGGTGGGGCCGCGCTGGCCGAGCCGGTTGACGTCCACGATCGCGGTGAGGTTGTCGAGGTGCTCGTGGCCCGCGTGCTCGGCGGCCTCCCAGATCGAGCCCTCGGCGAGCTCGCTGTCGCCGCACAGCACCCACACGCGGTAGTCGGCGCGGTCCAGCCGCTTCCCGGACAGCGCGATGCCGACGCCCACCGGCAGTCCCTGGCCCAGCGATCCGGTCGCCGTCTCGACCCAGGGCAGCTGGCGCGGGGTCGGGTGTCCTTCGAGGCGGCTGCCGATCTTGCGGAAGGTCAGCAGCTCCTCGTCGTCGACGGCGCCGGCCGCCTTGTACGCGGAGTACAGCAGCGGCGAGGCGTGCCCCTTGGACAGCACGAAGCGGTCGTTGCCGGGGTACTCGGGGCGGTCGAAGTCGTAGCGGAAGTGGTTCGCGAGGAGTACGGCCATCAGGTCGGCGGCGGACATCGATGAGGTCGGGTGCCCGGAGCCCGCGGCGGCCGACGAGCGGACACTGTCCACGCGCAACTGCTGGGCGAGTTCGACGAGTTCACCGGTGTTCATGAGTCTCCTTCTGCGGGGTCCGCGTCAGTGCGCTCGAGGGGGCCGGGGGCTTGGCCCGGCTCCCCGCCGGGCTGCTTCTCGGCGGGTTCTTCGCCGGGCTGGTTTTGGGCGGGTTCTTCGCCTGGCCGGGTCTTCACGGGTTCGTGGCCAGGTTGGTTCTTCGCGGGTTCGGGAGCGGGCTGCTGCTTTGCGGGTTCGCCGCCGGGCTGGTTCTTGGCAGGTTCGGGAACGGGCTGATTCCTGGCGGGCTCGGAGCCAGGTCGGTTTTTGGCGGGTTCGGGGACCGGCTGCTGCGTTGCCGGTTCAGCGCCGGGCCTGCTCTTCGCGGGCCCGGGAGCCTGCTGCTCGGGCGCCCGCCCCTCAGAGTGCTCCTGCCCCGAAGCCCGCCGCTCAGGCGACTCCCGGTCGGCCGCCTCGCGTGCCTTCGCCTCCGCGATCACCGCCTCGCCCGCGCTCGCCACCTCCGCGGACTCGGCATGCCCGGCAGCAACCTCCTCGGGCTCGGCCCGCCCGGCATCGCTCTCGACCGGCCCGCCCCGACCGGCAGCCGCTCCCTCCGACTCAGCCTGACCGGCAGCCCCCGCCACCGGCCCACCCCGGCCGGCAGCCGCCCCCTCCAGGCCCTCCCCACCAGCCGCCGCGCCCTCCCCCTCAGGCACCCTTCCCCCCGGCCGCGTCTCCTCCTCCGTCGCCGCCCCGGGTCCCGAGCGGGCCTCGGCCTCCTGGCGGGGCTGCGGTCGCCCCGGGGCCCGTGTCAGCTCCGGGGAGGCCGTGTCCAGCGGTACCGACCAGGACCGTACGAGGCCCAACTGGACGGCCTGGCGCGGGAGTACGGCGTCCAGGAGCCAGTCGGCGGCGACCCGGACGCGGTTGCCCGGCATCGCGGCGAGGTGGTAGCCGCGGGTGACGGCGCCGGCGGCGAGGCCGGACAGCGGAACCCCCAGCGGGTTGGCCGCGGCCTTCACTCCACCGAGGTCCACGACGAATCCCAGGTCCCGGTGTTCGTAGGGGCGGCGCACCCCGGCGCCCAGCGAGGCGGCGACGTTGAGGGCCGCCGTACGGCCCTGCCGCCAGGCGTGCTGCGCCGTCATCGGCGTGTACTGACCGGGGTTGTCCAGATCGGGCACCGCCGCCGCGTCACCGCACGCGAACACCTCGGGCCGTCCCGGCACTTGCAGGTTCGGGTCGACGAGCAGCCGGCCGCGCTCCAGGGGCAGTCCGAGCGACTCGGCGAGCGGATCGGGCCGTACGCCCACGCACCACACCAGCGACCGCGTCGGGACGAACTCGCCGTCGGTCAGCAGCACTCCGTCCGGCGTGGCCTCCTTCACGGAGGTGCCCATCCGCACCTCCACGCCCCGTTCCCGCAGCGTGCGGTCGGCGGTGCGGGACAGATGCTCGTCGAGCTCGGGCAGGACCCGCTCCGCGGTGTCGAGGAGGATCCAGCGCGGCCGCATGCCCTCCCGCAACGGGTGCTTACGCACCTGCGCCTCGGTGAACAGCTGCCCGTGCGCGGCCACCTCGGTGCCCGTGTAGCCCGCGCCGACCACGACGAAGGTGCACCGGGCGGCGCGGGTCGCGGGGTCGTCGGCGGTCGCGGCGAGTTCTATCTGCCGGGTCACGTGGTCGCGCAGTTACAGCGCCTCGGGCAGGCCCCGGAAGCCGTGCGCGTGCTCGGCGACCCCGGGAATGGGCAGCAGCTTGTTGACGCTTCCGGCGGCCAGGACCAGCCGGTCGTAGTCGAGCGTGCCGCCTGTGCCCTCGGGGTCGGTGTAGTGGACGGTGCGTGCGTCCAGGTCGATGCCGTCGGCCTCGCCGAGCACCAGCCGCACGCGCGGCAGGGTGTCGGAGAGGGAGACGGTCACCCGTCGGGGTTCCAGGATCCCGGCGGCGACCTGGGGCAGCAGGGGCAGATACAGGAAGTAGTCGGTCGGGTTGAGCAGGGTGATGTCGGCCTTGCCGCGGGCTTTTCGGGACAGTTCCTTGGCCGTCCGGTACCCGGCGAAGCCGGCACCGACGATCACTATGCGGGGTCGACTCACGGTTCGCCTCCGGGGCTGTCGCGTACCTCGGGAGCCTTCCGCGTCCCCCCGGCCGGAGCACCCAAACGCCGGTTTCCGTACGGGTCGCCGGGTACTCGGACACGGCCCCTCTCATCACGGAACCGCCAGAACCGCCGGAGGTACCCCCCATGCCCGAATACGGCTATTTCCTGTCGTGCGAGGAGTTCGGTCCCGCCGACCTCGTCGAACAGGCCCGGATGGCCGAGCAGGCGGGCTTCAGCTCGCTGTGGATCTCCGATCACTACCACCCGTGGAACGACGCGCAGGGCCAGAGCCCCTTCGTGTGGTCGGTGATCGGCGCGCTCTCGGAGGCGGTGTCCCTTCCGATCGAGACAGCGGTGACCTGTCCGACCGTACGGATCCACCCGGCGGTGTTGGCGCAGGCCGCGGCGACCTCGGCCGTGATGACGAACGGCCGCTTCCGCCTCGGCGTCGGCTCCGGCGAGGCCCTCAACGAGCACGTGCTCGGCCATGTCTGGCCGCCCGCGCACATCCGGCTGGAAATGCTGGAGGAGTCCATCCAGGTGATGCGCCGCCTCTTCACGGGCGAGGAGGTCAACCACCACGGCAAGCACTACACGGTGGAGAACGCCCGCCTGTACACGGTCCCCGACGAGCCCGTCCCGATCGACATCTCCGGCTTCGGTCCGGCGGCCACGGCGCTCGCGTCCCGGGTCGGCGACGGCTTCATCACGATGATGCCGGACGAGTCGATGGTGGAGCAGTTCCGCAAGGGCGGCGGGGCCGGCAAGCCGGTCATCGGCGGCACGAAGGTCTGCTACGGCATCGACCGCGACGAGTGCGTCCGTACGGTCCGCAAGCTGTGGTTCAACGAGTTCCTGCCCGGCGAGATGGCCCAGATCCTGCCGTCGCCGCGTCACTTCGAACAGCTGGAGCCGCTGGTCACCGAGGAGATGGTGAGGGAGAACGGGGTGTTCGGGGACGACGTCGACGAACACGTCTCCGCGCTGAACGCCTTCGCCGACGCGGGCTTCGACCGCGTCTACGTCAACCAGATCGGCCCCGACCAGCGCGGCTTCTTCGACTTCTACCGTACGAAGGTGCTGCCCCAGCTACAGCAGGGGTGACCGATGAGACTGCACCGGCCGGCCGTCTCGGTGTACACGGTGCCGACCGACGCCCCCGAGGCCGACGGCACGTTCGCCTGGGACACCACGACCATGGTGATCGCCGAGGTGACGACCGGCGAGGCGACCGGCACCGGCTGGACCTACGGCCCGGCCGCGGTCGGTGACTTCCTCATCGAGCAGCTCGGACCGCTGGTCGAGGGCCGCAGTGCGCTGGACATCCCCGCACTGCACGACGCGATGTGCCGTTCGGTCCGCAACGCGGGCCGTCCGGGCATCGCCGGGTGCGCGATCTCGGCGCTGGACATCGCCCTGTGGGACCTGAAGGCCCGCCTCCTGGAACTCCCGCTGGCACGCCTGCTCGGCGTCGTCCGCGAGCGCGTTCCCGTCTACGGCAGCGGCGGCTTCACGACGTACCACGACACGCATCTCGCCGCGCAGCTCAACGGCTGGGTGCACGGTCAGGGCATCCCCCGCGTCAAGCTGAAGATCGGCGAGAGCTGGGGCCGGGCGGTCCCGCGCGACCTGTCCCGGGTCCGTACGGCCCGTGAAGTCATCGGCCCCGACGCGGAGTTGTACGTCGACGCGAACGGCGCGTACACCCGCAAGCAGGCGGTCCGGGTGGGCCACGCCCTGGCGGAACTCGGGGTCGGCTGGTTCGAGGAACCGGTGTCCTCGGACGACCTGACGGGCCTGCGCCTGGTCCGTGACGCACTCGTCTGTGACGTCACGGCCGGCGAGTACGGCTACGACCTGCCGTACTTCGCCCGCATGATCGCGGCCGGCGCGGTGGACTGTCTCCAGGTGGACGCGACCCGCTGCGGCGGAGTGACGGAATTCCTCCGCGCGGCGGCGCTGGCCCAGTCCCACGGCCTGGAGGTCTCGACCCACTGCGCCCCGCACGCGCACGCCGCGGCGGCCGCCGCGATCCCCAACATCCGGCACATGGAGTGGTTCCACGACCACGTCCGCATCGAGGACATGTTCTTCGACGGAGCGCTGGACCCGACCGGCGGCACGGTCCGTCCGGTGGCGGGGGTGGGACACGGCCTGACGCTGCGCACGGACGAGGTGGAGGAGTATCGGGTGGCCTGAGAAACCTGCCGTTCAGGGCCCCTGGTCAGGGCCCCGTTCAGGGCTCAGCCCCGGCGCCGCAGCCCGGCGGTCACCGCGGCGCCCAGCCCGCCGACCGCTGCGGCCACGAACACGCGTCCCCGGTTCCGGGACAGCCAGTCCTGCGGGCTCCTGGCCACGGCCTCCTCGTCGAACCGCCCGTGCGCCCCGAAGTCCCGCCCGTGCGGCCCGTCCACGGGCGCCCACAGGTTCCCGGGGCCGCCGTGCTCGCCCGCTTCCTGCTGCGCCTCGAAGTTGGTGCGGGCGAGGTAGCGGTCCAGTACCCCGGGCACGACGGCGTTGGCGATGAGTGTGGCCACCGTGGACCCGCCGACCCAGTACTCCCGCCGCCGTGCGTGGGAGGCGGCGTGCACGATCGCGCGCGCGGCGACCTCCGGCTGGTACACCGGCGCCACCGGACGGGCCTTCCCGGGCATCCGGTTCAACACCCAGTCGAACTGGGGTGTGTTCAGGCCCGGCATCTGCACCATCGTCGTACGGACACCGCTGCCCGAGTGGAGCAGCTCGCACCGCAGGGACTCGTTGAAGCCCTGGATGGCGTGCTTGGCCCCGCAGTACGCCGACTGCAGCGGAATGCCCCGGTAGGCCAGCGCGGACCCCACCTGCACAATCGTGCCGCGGTCCCGCGGCAGCATGTGGCGCAGGGCGGCCCGGGTGCCGGACACATAGCCCAGGTACGTTACTTCGGTCACCCGGCGGAACTCGTCCGCGCTGATCTCCGTGAACGGGGCGAAGATCCCGGAGAAGGCGTTGTTGACCCAGACGTCGATGTGCCCGTAGGCGTCGACGACCTGCTGGGCCGCGTCGTCGACCGCCTTGGGGTCGGCCATGTCGACGCTCACGACGAGCGCCTCACCACCCGCCCGCCGCACCTCGTCGGCGGCGGCCGCGAGGCCCTCGCGGCCCCGGGCCAGCAGGGCGACGCGGGCCCCGCGTTCGGCGAAGGCCCGGGCCGTGGCCCGTCCCACGCCGCCGCTGGCCCCGGTCACCACGACGACCTTGCCCTGCTTCACGCGAGTGTCCTTCCTGCGCCGTGCACCACGCGTCAAACCCGGTGGTGCGGCTGCTCGGGGTCGGTGTCCTGCCGCGGTGCCGCGGCCGGTCGCGGGGTGCCCGTCGTCCCGGGGGCGACCGGCGGCATGGGCGGAATCGGCGTCCCGGCCCCGCTCGGCGGCGTGGCCACCGTCTCCGCCTCCCGTCCGGCCGTCGGCCGGGACGCGGTGGGCCTGGCCGCCCCGCGCAGGACGTAGGCCACGGCCGCCAGGATCACGGCGGTGATCAGGGCTGCCGCCCAGTCGGGCAGCCCGAGGGCGAGGGCGAGGCCCACGGCCAGTGCCAGGGCCGCTCCCGCGTACAGCGCGACGGCGCCGGACGCGCCGTACAGCATGGCCGTACGGCGCTGCTTGCGCGTCTGCTCGCGCAGCTCGTCCCGTACGGTCTCGCGCGCCACCTGCGCCAGTTCGTCGACGAGGTGCCTGTCCAGATGCTCCAGGTGCTCCAAGCGCTCCATGGCCGCCGGGTACCCGCACGGGCGTGCGGGTAACGCCGCCCCATTAGGCTCGTCCGCATGGACATTCTGGGAACCACGCTGCGTGTCTGTGTCGATGATCTCGAGGCCGCGGTCGTCTTCTACGAACGGCTGGCGGGCGCCAAGGCGCTGCGTTTCGAGCGCGGCGGCGTCCAGGTGGCCGCGGTGGGCTGCTTCCTGCTGATGAGCGGCCCGGAGGCCGAGCTGGAGGTGCTGCGCAAGGTCGCGGCGACCATCGCGGTGAAGGACGTCGACGAGGCCCACCGGCTGCTCAGCGAGCTGGGCGCCCGTGTCGTCGCGGGCCCGGTGCCCACACCGGTCGGCCGCAATCTGATCGCGATGCACCCGGACGGCGTGGTGTACGAGTACGTGGACCGCAATGTCGGCTAGAGGGGCCGCGGCTCCTGGGTCTCGGGTCGCATCCGGAAGTCGTAGTGCGGCGGAAGCGGTTCTCCCGGGGAGCTGACGCGGCTCCACAGGTCACCGATCGCCTCGGCGCCCTCCCGCAGGTCGGCGACCTCGAAGCCCTCGTCGAAGACGGCCCGGGCCGCTTCGGGCCGTTCCTCGGCGAGCAGCAGCCGGACCTCGATCAGCCGGAAGGCGCCGCGTGCCCGGATCGCCGGGTACAGCCCCTCCCACACGTCACGCGCCTCGGCCGTGCGCCCGGCCGCGAGAAGCGCCTGAAGCGTCTCGCGGGCGAGCGCGGCGGTGGCCGCCGTCCACGACTCGCCGTCGTCGCGCCGCTCGTGGCACAGGTCGTCGAAGGCTTCCGCGTACCGGTCGGCGGCCCGCTCGCGGTTGCCGGTCTCCTGGTCGGCGACGGCGAGACAGCGCAGCAACGGCCAGCGGGAGGGGGCCAGTTCGAGCCCCCGCTCCCAACTGCGCACCGCCTGCGCCCGGTCACCGGCATGCCACTGGGCCACGCCCAGGTGGTACTCGGTGAGCGGAGTGGCGGGCGCGGTCTCCAGCATGTCCCGCCAGTGCGGCGCGACCAGACTCTCCCCGGGCGGCCGTACCCGGCGCGGTTCGGGGAAGGCCCCGGCCCGCACCAGCTCCAGCCAGGGCGCCTGGTCCTGGCCGAGGGTGCTCTCGTCGAAGGGTGTGCCGGACAGCTTCAGGTCGGCGCGCAGCACTTCCAGGGTGCCCCAGCCCGAGCCCACGGCCAGGATCTCGCGGGGTTCGGTGTCGGCGTACGGCTTCCAGGCGGCGTAGGCCTCGTCGACGGCGGCCCGCGGCAGTACGGCTTCCAGGCGCGCCTCCGCCTCGGCGGGTACCGGCGGCGCGCTGAGCGGCCCGTAGGCCTCCAACCACGCCAGCTCGCTCTCCGCGTCCAGCCGCACGTGCTCCAGCTGGGTGCGGGCGAGCCCGGCCTGGATCTCGCAGTAGCCGCCGGTGCCGGGTTCGGTCAGCCACTCCTGCCAGCGCCGGCCGCCGTTGCCGGTCCCCCATACGAACAGCTTGCGTCCGCGCAGCAGGTCGGTGGACGTCTGGACCAGCCCGTGGCCCTCGGAGTCGAGGGCGGCGATCCAGCGGCGCCGGGCGTCGGGCAGGTCGTAGAAGTAGTCGGTGGCGTAAGGGGTGTCGAGAGGGTCCGGCGGGACGGGCACCCGACGCAGGTGGCGCTCGGAGCCGAACTGCCAGGCCTCCTCGGCCGGGGCGAGCACCGTGCGGCCCTCGGGCACGGCGGTGTTCGACCACCAGTAGCCCGGCACCGGCCGCTCGTGCGGATTGCGGATCCGTACGCCGGCGTACAGGAAGTCCGAGCCCTCGGGCAGCCACAGGTCCACCTGGAAGGGCAGGTCGCGCAGGCGCTCCCACTCCCACAGGCGGAGCATCTCTCCCCCGTCGGGGGCGGGCACGCGGGCGGCGTGCAGGGGTGCGCAGGACAGGGTGGTGTGGCCGGTGGCGCCGATGTTCCACTCGATGCCGCCGGAGAACCAGGCGCCGTTCAGTGCGAAGTTCGCGGGCTGGAACACCTGGTTGCAGTAGAGGAGTTCGCGCCCGGTCGGCTGGTGGACGAGGGAGGCGACCCGGCCGCCGAGACCGGGGAGCACGGTGACCCTGAGCCGGTCGTTCTCGATCACGATCGTCTCCAGCTCGCGGGGTGCGCGCTGCCTGCCGTAGCCGTCCCGGACGCGGACGGGCAGCAGGCTTCCGAGCTGCCCGTAGCCGGCCTGCCGGGCCATGTCCCGGGGCAGCTCGTCCCGGTCCCGTGGGTCGATGCGGTGTACCTCGTGCAGGAGCCGCAGCGGGGGCAGCGGGTTGTCGGCGCCCAGCGGTGCGGCGGGCAGGGTGAGTACGTCTCGCCGGATCGTCGTCACGATCACCATGGAAACCGCTCGGCGGTGACTCGGCCAGGGGAGCCGCCGGTCAGGATTGCGCAAAGGCGTCCACGACGATGTCGGTGAGCAGCGCGCCCGCCGTGCCCTCGGGGTCCAGGTCGGGGTCGTAGATGGTGATGTTGAGGCCGGCGCAGGAGGGGGAGGCGAGCAACGGCCGCAGCAGCGCGACGAGTTCGGCGGGCAGGAGCCCCTTGGGGTCGGGGCTGTCGACGGCGGGCATGACGGACGGGTCGAGACAGTCGGCGTCCAGGTGCACCCAGAAGCCGTCGATCTCGGGCGTCTCGAAGGCCTGGGCGGTGGCCCGGGCCAGGGTGTCGGCGCCCCACTCCCGGAGGTCGCCGACGGTCACGACCGGGATCTTCAGGGCGGCGAGTTCGGCCCGGTCCTCCTCGAAGGTGTCGCGGATCCCGAAGAACCGCACGTCCTCGTCCCTCAGATAGGGCTTCAGCCCCTCCAGGTCCGTCAGGTCGTCCTGCCCGCGCCCGGTGCCCAGCGCGACCTCCTCGCCGCCCGCCGCGCCGATCCGGTCGGAGTTGCCGGGGTGCCGGAAGTCCGGGGAGGCGTCGACCGCGGCCAGTCCGTAGCGGCCGATGCGGCGCAGGGCGAGGGAGGCGCCGAGCTGGATGGAGCAGTCGCCGCCGAGGACGACGGGGAAGTCCCCGGCGCGCACATGGCGCTCGATGCGGTCGGCCAGCCTGACGGTGTACGCGGCGATCGCGGCGGCGTTGAAGACGCCGTCGCCTTCCTGCCAGTCCCCCCGGTCGTAGCGCGGCGGCACCACCACCCCGCCCTCCAGGGCATTCAACCGCTGCACGATCCGCTGCTCCCGGAGGGCGCCGGCAAGCTTGTAGCAGCCGGGCACGGTGCCGGGAGCGGGCGGACGCAGGCCGAGGTTGGAGGGGGCGTCCAGCACGACGATATTCCGCATGCGGATCATCCTCACCGACGTACAGTCGACCGTCCACGGAGATACGCGAGGGAGCGACAGTGAGTGAGCAGCACACCTACCGGGTGATCGTCCGCGGCACATGGGAGGGGCTCACCGACGAGGCGCGGGCCCGGCTGCTCGCCGAGGCGGCGGACCATGGCATGGCGAGCATGCGGTTCTCCGAGGAGGGCTCGCTGTCGTACGAGCCGGCGCCGCTGAAGCACTTCTCGATGCGGTACGTGGTGGTGTCGGACGCGGCGGACGGCGAGGAGATGGCGGGCGCGATCGCCGAGGACCGCGCGGAAACGGCACTCCGGGGACTCGGCTACGGCTTCCGCGACCTCAGGTCGACGGTCACGGACCTCGACACCATGAAGGTCAACCGGAAGCACGCATCTCGGCGGTGATCGCCCAGCGCTCGTGGTCCCGCCAGTCCCCGTCGATGTAGATCATCTTCGGGGAGAACCCTTCGAGCCGGAAGCCGCAGCTGCGGGCGAGGGCGAGGGAGGCGGTGTTGCGGGGCTGGGCGTTGATCTCCAGGCGGTGCAGCCGCATCGGCCCGAAGGCGTGGTCGACCACCAGGTCCAGCCCCTCGCGCATCAGCCCGCGCCCGGCGGCGTGCGCGAAGGCGCCGTAGCCGAGGGCCCCGCACCGGAAGCCGCCCTGGACGATGTTGTTGATGTTGATGAATCCGGCAATGGCCCCGTCGCCCCGCTCCGCGTTCTTCTCACAGACCAGGAACCCCGCCTTGGCCGGGTCCTCGATCAGCCGGCCGGCATAGGCGCGATACGCGCTCTCGCTGTCCGGCGGGAACAGCCACGGCTGGTGCAGTTCCTTGCTCTCCCGGGCCCGGGCGGTGAACTCGGCGGCATCCTCGTAGGTGAAGGGACGAATGCCCACGCGGGGGCCTTCGGCGAGATAACGGGAAGCGGTGTGCGGCATCCCGCCACCCTACGATCCACCGGGACCGCCGGATGAACGGGCTCCCGGCGAGGGCCTCCGACCGGCACCGGCGAGCGGGACCGGCATGCTCCGCCGGACCGGCCTGGCCGGGGGGCGGCAGCCGGATTTTCGTGGCCCGGGTGTTCTCGCGGACGAAGATCAGGGCGAGGACTGCGAGCAGCAGGACGACCACCCGGGCGGTGAGGGGCCCCGGCGATCGGGGCACGGACCCGAGCGGTGCCCCCGTCAGCGGAGAGCCGGTTCGTCGAGGGTCAACGTGCCCGCCTCCGCGTCGAGTTCCGCGGACACCCCGAACGGGATCGTCAGCGCCCCCTCGCCGTGCCCGAACCCGAACTCCTCGACGACCGGCACGCCGAGGCCGCCCAGCCGGTCCAGGAGCAGCGCCCGCACCCTCTCGTACGGATCGCACCTCTCCCACGACCCGAGGAGCACCCCGCGCACCCCGTCGAGCCAGCCCGCGCGCAGGAGTTGGGTGAGGTAGCGGTCGAGGCGGTACGTCTCCTCGCCGACGTCCTCCAGGCAGAGCAGCCCGCCGCGCGCACCGGCCCTGGCATGCGGGGAGCCCAGTTCGGAGGAGAGCAGGCACAGACAGCCGCCCAGGGTGACCCCGCGGGCCCGGCCGGGGACGAGGGCCGTGCCGCCGGAGGTGATCGTGCGGACCGTCTCCGGCGCGAACAGCGTGGACCTCAGGTGCTCCTGGGCCCGTGCGTTCTTGATGAAGTCGATGCCTGCGGCCATCGGGCCGTACAGCGTGACAAGGCCGAGCCGGGCGGCGAACGCCTCGTGCAGGGTGGTGACATCGCTGAATCCGACCAGCACCTTGGGCCCGGCCGCGCGCAGGGCGTCCCAGTCGAGCAGTTCGACCATGCGCATCCCGCCGAATCCGCCGCGGGCGCACAGCACGGCGTCCACGGAGGGGTCGCACCAGGCGTTCTGGAGATCGGCCGCCCGGTCGGCGTCGGTCCCCGCCAGGTAGGTCAACTCGCCGTGCCGGTCGAGGAGATGGGGGCCGACGACCGGATCGAGGTCCCAGCCGCGCAGCACGTCCAGTCCGGCCTGGAGGCGCTCCTCCGGCACCGGTCCGCTGGGGGCGACGACGGCCACGCGCGCTCCGGGCGCGAGCCTGGACGGCCGTACGAGTTCCTTCACGTGGTGAGCTCCAATGTCGGGACGCCGGGCGGGTTCAGCCCGAACACCTGGGCGTACAGGGAGAGTTCGGCCTCCAGTGCGCGGATCATCGTGTCGGCGCGGCGGAACCCGTGCCCCTCGCCCTCGAAGGCGAGGTAGGCGTGCGGCAGCTGCCGTCCCGCGATCCGGGCGAGGAACCGCTCGCACTGCGCGGGCGGGCAGATCACGTCGTCCAGGCCCTGGAGCAGCAGGAAGGGCACGGTGACCCGGTCGGCGTGCTCGACGGGCGAGCGTTCCGCGTACCGTCCCGGGACCTCGGCGAGCGGTCCGACCAGGCTCTCCAGGTACTGGGACTCGAAGTCGTGGGTCTCCCCCGTGCCCCAGCCGGCCAGGTCGAGGATCGGGTAGGCGATCGTGCCGCAGGCGTAGACGTCCGTCATGGCGAGCGAGGCGGCGGCGGTCCAGCCGCCGGCGCTGCCGCCGCGGACGGCGAGCCGGTCGCGGTCGGCGGTGCCCTCGTCGGCGAGGGCGAGCGCGACGGCCGCGCAGTCCTCGACGTCGACCACGCCCCACTGCTCGCGCAGCCGGCCCCGGTACTCGCGCCCGTACCCGGTCGAGCCGCCGTAGTTGACCTCGGCGACGCCGATGCCGCGCGAGGTGAAGTAGGCGATGGAGAGGTCGAGCACGAGGGGTGCGTGGCCGGTCGGTCCGCCGTGCGCCCAGACGACGTACGGCGGCAGTTCGCCACCAGGTGCCCCGTACCCGGGGTGGTGCGGCGGGTAGACGTGGGCGTGGATGTCGCGGCCGTCCGGTCCGGTGAAGACGCGGATCAGGGGCTCGGGGTAGTACACGGGGTCGACCGGGTCGTCGTGCTCGGCGCCGATCACCCGGGCCCGGCCGGTGCGGGCGTCCAGCTCCACGACCTCGTAGGCGGTGCGCGGGCTGGCACCGACGGCGATCACTCTCCCCCACCCTTCGGGCGGGGGGACCCCCACCTCGCTTCGCTCGCCGTGCACCGCGAGGGTGGGGGCGAACTCCGTCCAGGGGCCGGCCGCGTCGACGAGTTCGCCGGTCTCCGGGTCCAGGATCCCGAGGGCGGTCGAGCCGGCGCCGTGCACCACCGCGATCAGTCCGCTGTCCAGCGGGGCGAACCAGCGGCGGCCCAGTTTCCAGAGGGCGCCGCCGAACTCCTCCTCGCGCGGGCAGAGTTGCTCCCCGTCGCGGTAGAGGTTCCACCAGCCGGTGCGGTCGCTCGCGTACAGCAGCCGGCCGTCGGGCGACCAGTCGGCCTGGGCGACGGACTCCTCGGGGCCGCCCGCCACTGTGCGGGGCTCCCGGAGCGTGCCGCCCAGGACCTCGGCGACGACCAGTTCCGTGCCGTCCCAGGGCATGCGCGGGTGGTCCCAGGCGAGCCAGGCCGCGCGCGTACCGTCGGGAGAGATACGGGGGCCGGTGACGAACCGGTGGCGGTCGTCGGTGAGTTCGCGCACCGCGTCGCGATCCTGCGCGGCCGAGCCGTCCAGCGGCACGGCGGCGAGGACCCGGCGGACATCGGTGGACCCGTCCCCGGTGAACTCCTCCAGGACGCACCACACTTCCCCGCGATCGAGCCTCAACTGCGGCTCCGCCCAGCGCAGTCCGCCGCCCACCGGGGAGACGGGCGTGAGCGGGGTGGGGTCGCCACCGGGCTCGTACCGGTACAGCCGCTGGTCGGCGAAGTGCACGAACACGACGAGCGGTTCGCCGGCCACCACCGCACCGACCCAGGGATGACCGCCGTACTCGATGACCCGGCTGCGCACGTTCCACGGCGCGGTCAGCACCGGCTCCTCCGTCCCGTCGGCGCGTCTGCGCACGAGGGTGCGGCGGCCGCCCTCGGCGGGCCGGGGTTCGGTCCACCACACCTCGTCCCCGACGAAGCCCAGCCATTCGGGGTGCCCGTCGTGCGCGGCCGCGAGCGCCGCGTCGATGGGCGAGGGCCACGAACCGTATGGCGACGTCTGCACGTTCTCCCTCATCGTGGTCAGGCTGTCCGCAGGAACCGGTCGAGCACCCGGACGCCGAAGTGCAGTGCCTCCACCGGGACGCGCTCGTCGACCCCGTGGAACAGGGCCTGGTAGTCGAAGCCCTCCGGGAGCTTCAGGGGCGTGAACCCGTACCCCGTGATGCCCAGACGGGAGAACTGCTTGGCGTCCGTGCCGCCGGACATGCAGTACGGCACCACATGCCCCTCGGGCGCGAACTCCTCGACCGCGGCACGCATGTTGGCGTACGTCGGCGAGTCGAGCGGCGCCTGGAGGGCGACCTCGCGATGGCTGAACTCCCAGTCCACGTCGGGGCCGGTGAGCTGGTCCAGGGTCGTCCGGAACTCGTCCTCGCCGCCGGGCAGATAGCGGCCGTCGACGTAGGCCACGGCCTCGCCCGGGATCACGTTGAGCTTGTAACCGGCCTCCAGCATGGTCGGGTTGGCGCTGTTGCGGACGGTCGCCTCGACCAGCTTGGCGGCGGGACCGAGCTTCTCCAGCAGTCGGTCCACATCACCGAGGTCGGTCTCGATGCCGTAGAGCGCGGCGAGTTCGGTGAGGGCCGCGCTGACCGTCGGGGTGAGCCGCAGCGGCCACTCGTGCTCGCCGATGCGGGTCACCGCGGCGGCGAGCCGGGTGACCGCGTTCTCCTTGTTGACCTTGGAGCCGTGCCCGGCGCGGCCGCGCGCGGTGAGCTTGAGCCAGCCGGTGCCGCGCTCCCCCGCCGCGATCGGGTAGATCTCTTGCCCGGCGCCGTCGTGGAAGGTGAACGCCCCCGACTCGCTGATCCCCTCCGTGCAGCCCTCGAAGAGCTCGGGGTGTTCGTCGGCGAGGAACCCGGAGCCGTCCACGGCGCTGGCCTCCTCGTCCGCGGTGAACGCGATCACGAGGTCCCGCCGGGGCCGTACGCCCTGCCGGGCCCAGGCCCGCACCACGGCCAGGATCATCGCGTCCATGTTCTTCATGTCGACCGCCCCGCGCCCCCAGACGACCCCGTCGCGGACCTCCCCGGAGAAGGGGTGCACGCTCCAGTCCGCGGCCTCGGCGGGCACCACGTCCAGATGACCGTGGACGAGCAGCGCGTCCGCCGACGGGTCGGTGCCCTCGATGCGGGCGACGACGTTCGTACGGCCCTCGGTGCGCTCCAGCATCAGGGGCTCAAGACCCGCACCGGCCAGCTGCTCGGCCGCGTACTCGGCGGCGGGGCGCTCCCGGCAGTCGCCGCCGCCCCGGTTGGTGGTGTCGATGCGGATGAGGTCGGAGGTGAACCGGACGACCTCGTCCAGTGCCTGCTGATCAGCCATACTGCTCCTCCACGGCGGCCGAGACGATGGTGGTGACCGCCTTGAACGTACGAATTCCGGCGTACATGGTCCCGCTGGTGTACGCCACCTTCCGCGCCCCGATCCGCTCGACGCCCGGCACCACGGTGGCGGCCATGGCGAGGTGCTCGGCGTCGAACTCGACCGCGATCGTGAACGGCCCTGCCTGCACGGGTTCCTGACGGACCGCCAGCTGTGCGGCCGCCTTGGCCGCGGACCTGATGTCGGCGGCGGTACGGGCCGGTGTGCGGCACACGGCGGCGTAGCGCGAGACGTGGTCCTTGACGGCGACCTTCAGTGCCTCGGGGGCGTAGCCGAGGGCGTCGTCGCAGGCCACGTCGTCCCCTGTGACGAGGACCACGGGGACGCCGTACTCCGCCACCACCTGCGCGTTCAGGTACCCCTCGCTCGCGGGGACGTCGTTCAGCCAGACCCCGGTGATGGAGTTGGCGAGGTAGGTGTGGGCGAGGACGCCCTCCTGGCCCGCGCCCGCGTGGTAGCCGAGGAAGGCGATGCCGTCGACGTCACCGTGCTGGACGCCCTCGACCATGGAGAGGTCCTTGTGGCGCCCGGTGAGCATCTGCGTCCGCTCGTCGAGCTGTTCCAGGAGCAGGTTGCGCATGGTCGAGTGCGCCTCGTTGACGAGCACCTCGTCGGCGCCCCCGTCGAAGAAGCCGAGCACGGCAGCGTTGACGTCCGAGGTGAACAGCGAGCGGCACCGCTCCCACTGTGACGCACCCGGCATCACATCGTCGGGCCACGTGACACCCGTGGCGCCCTCCATGTCGGCGCTGATCAGGATCTTCATGGTCCGCCACGTTACGCGTCGCGGAGGTTTGCGTCGCCCGCACGCGGTGAGGCGAGCCCCATGCCGCTCACCCCTGCCGCACAGGCGGCTCTCAGGAGACGCGTATCCTCCCTCGCGGGTTCCACAGGAGACGGTCGAGGAGAAGAGTGAGCGACACCGCACAGCCCGTCCGGTCGGCAGGGCCCGCGACGGCGACCGCCGCGCCGGGAAGCGCGCCCGGACGCCCGAAGCAGCGCGACGCGTTCTTCGACAACGCCAAGTACCTGGCGATCGTGCTGGTGGCCATGGGACACGCCTGGGAGCCGCTGCGCTCCGGCAGCCGTGCCGTCACCGCGCTCTACATGATCGTCTACGCCTTCCACATGCCGGCGTTCATCATCATCTCGGGCTACTTCTCCCGCTCCTTCGACGCGAGCCCGGCGAAGATCAGGCGGCTGGTCACCGGGGTCGTCGTCCCCTACGTCGTGTTCGAGACGGCGTACACCTACTTCACCCGGTGGTCGGACGGGGTCCCGGACCGGGCGATCAGTCTCCTGGACCCGCTGTACCTGACGTGGTTCCTCGCCGCCCTGTTCATCTGGCGGCTGACCACGCCGATCTGGCGCGGCGTGCGGTGGCCGCTGCCGATCGCCCTCGCCATCGCCGCGCTCGCCACCCTGAGCCCGTCCATCGGCAACGACCTCGACCTTCAGCGCACCCTGCAGTTCCTGCCGTACTTCGTGCTCGGCCTGTGTCTGCGCCCGGAGCACTTCTCGCTGGTCCGCCGGTGGCGGGTGCGGCTGCTCGCGGTTCCGGTCTTCGCGGCCTCGGTGGTGTTCTCGTACTGGGCGGTCCCGCGCATGGACTACGCCTGGTTCTTCCACCGCGACGCCGCCGAGCACTTCGGTGTGCCGGCCTGGTACGGGCCGCCGATGACGCTGGCGCTCTTCGCCTGCTCGCTCGTCCTGGTCGCCTGCTTCCTGTCCTGGGTGCCGGGGCGCCGCATGTGGTTCACGACCCTGGGCGCGGGCACGCTCTACGGCTATCTGCTGCACGGTTTCGTCGTGCAGGCCGGCAACCACTTCGACTGGGCCGGCCACCGGTGGGCGCACACCCCGCTGGGCGAGATCGCCGTCACGCTCGTGGCTGGGGCGGTGGTGACCGCGCTGTGCACCGCGCCCGTGCGGCGCCTCTTCCGGTGTGTGATGGAGCCGAGGATGGAGTGGGCGTTCCGGAACACCCCGCCCGGCACGGACGGGGCGCCCTCCCACGTGCGCAGCTAGGCCGGTCAGGCGGTGCGTCCCACCGCCCACCACTTCGACGGCAGCTCGATCCGGGTGCCGTCGGAGCGGTACTCGGTGGTCATGAGCGGCAGTTCACCGCTCGCCACGATCGTCAGCCCGGCCGCCCCGAGGTACACGGGCACCGCCTCGTCGGCGACCTCTCCGGGGGCGATGCCGTGCGCGAAGATCGGGGCCAGCTTTGCGGGCGGTCCGTCGGGGCTCTGCGCAAGACCCACCAGGACGGCCTTGGCGGCCTCGGAGAGCTCGACGAGGAAGGCCCGGCCGCGCTCCCCGACGAGCGTGGCGATCCCGTCGACCAGCTGCTGCCGGTCCTCGGGCGCGGCCTGGTGCAGCACGCCCCGCATATAGACGTTGGCGTCGCCGATCTCGGCGTGCAGGTTCTCCGGCTCGCTCTTGTCGGAGGCGTCCAGCAGCCGGTACGTCACCTGCTCGTCGGGGTCGGCGTCGCGGGCGCGGTCGAGGGCGGCGGCGGACAGGTCGACGCCGATCACCTGGGTGAAGTGGGCGGCGAGGAAACGGCTCTGGGTGCCGTTCCCGCAGCCCAGGTCCACGAGAGGCAGCCCCGGATCGACCAGGAGCGGCTCGAAGTGGGCGAGGTGGACTCCGGCGGTGAGCACCGGCTCCGCGTCCCAGAACACGGCTCCCTGCCGTCCCGGGGCCTCCCGCCAGAAGCCCTCCCAGGACTCGCGGTACCGACCAGTCACGCTCATGCCCAACTCCCCAGGTGCAACACGAACCCGCCACACTTGACGGGCCAGTACGGTGTATCGCGCCGAGATCACGCGGACAAGCGCGCGGCGCATTCCTTCACTGTCAGTTCGAGAGACACACGCCCCGTGCGGGCCGCTCAGCGACGCGGCAGCGTCAGTTCGAACCAGACGGTCTTCCCGGCCTTCGTACGGCTCGCACCCCACTCCCGGGCCAGCGTGCTGACCACCCTGAGTCCTCGTCCGTGCTCATCGGCGGGCCCCGCGCTCAGCAGGTTCGGCAGCTCGTGGTCGTCGTCGTCCACCTCGCACAGCAGGGTGTCCTCCCGCACCAGCCGCAGCTCGACGGGCCGACTGTGCGAGTGTTGTACGGCGTTGGTGACCAGCTCGCTCACCAGAAGCTCCGCACCGTCGGCCAGTTTCCCAAGCCCCCAGTCGTGCAGCTGCTCCCGCACCACCGCGCGGGCCCGTCCCACCTCGGCCGGGTCGAGGGAGATCCGCCACTCGGCCACGTCGTCCGGCTCGATGCCGCCCAGCCGGGCCATGAGCAGCGCCACGTCGTCCTTGCGTCCCCCGCGCGGGTTGAGCGCGCGGATGATCGCGTCGCAGGCGTCGTCCATGGACGCGGCCGGATGCGCGGCGGACTCGGTGAGCGTCGCGAGCCCCACTCCGATGTCCTCGCCCCGCACCTCCACCAGCCCGTCGGTGCACATCAGCAACCGGTCCCCCGGCGCCACGCGCACGCGTACCGCCTCGAACGGCACCCCGCCGACGCCGATGGGCGCGCCGGTGGGCAGGTCGAGCAGCTCGCTGCGCCCGTCCGCGGCCCGCACGATCACCGGCGGGATGTGCCCCGCGTTGGCGAGGTGGAGTTCGCTCGCGATCGGGTCGTAGACGGCGTAGAGACAGGTCGCGAGGTAGGTGTCGCCGAGCCGCTGGGCGAGGTCGTCGAGGTTGCGCAGCAGCTGGGCCGGCGGCAGGTCGAGGGCGGCCATGGTCTGTACGGCCGTACGCAACTGGCCCATCATGGCGGCCGAGTTGAGCCCGTGTCCCATGACGTCGCCGACGACCAGTGCCGTCCGCGCGCCGGGCAGCTTCACGGAGTCGAACCAGTCGCCGCCGATGCGCCCGAGGAGCGTGCCCGGCAGATAGCGGGTGGCGATGTCGCAGCCCGCCATGCGCGGCGGGATGTGCGGCAGCATGCTGTCCTGGAGGGTCTCGGCGACGGACTCCTGGAAGGTGTACATGCGGGCGTTGTCGAGCACGAGGCCCGCGCGGGCGGCGAGTTCGGCGCCGGTGACCCGGTCCATGTCGTTGAACTCGACGCGCTCGGGGTGCCGTAGCAGGATCATGAAGCCGAGGACCACATTGCGGGCCTTGAGCGGGACGACGAGCATGGAGCGGCCGGTGATCAGCGGCCTGATGTCCCGCTTCTCGAACTGCGAGGCGATCGCGTGCCCCATCTGTTCGCTGATGCGGGGCACGAGGACGGGCTCACCGGTGGTCATGCACTGGAAGAACGGGGTGTGCGCGGGGAACGGCATGGCCTCGCCGACCGGCACCACGTCGTCCCAGCGGCCGGGTTCGTCGGTGTGCTCCAGCGCCACCCGGTGCCACATGGTGGTGGTGTCCGGCACGCCGTCGGGGAAGCCCTCGCCGGCGACGACCTGTTCGCGCAGATAGGTGCCGGCGACGTCGGTGAAGCGGGGTACGACGGCCTTGCTGACCTCGACGATGGTCTGCGAGAGGTCGAGGGAGGTGCCGATCCTTCCGCTGACCTCGTTGAGGAACTCCAGGCGCTCGCGTACGGCGACGTATTCGAGGTCCTCGCCCTCGTCCGGCTCGTCCCGCGGCAACGGCAGGCCCTGGGCGGCCGCCCGGGCCGCCCGCTCTCGGCGGGCTCTGCGCTCGGCGCGCCGGGGCACGCCCCAGTCGGGGGTGACGGGCACCCGGTCGTTCTGGCTGAACTCCAGCACCGGATAGCCCAGTTCGAGGATCTGCGCGACGATGCGGGCGCTTTCGCCGACGCTCATGCTGGGCAGGATCTCGGGGAGCCGGTGGGCCAGTGCGTCGGCTCCGGGGAAGTCGGTGTGCAGGGCGAAGGCGGGCGCGATCCGCTCGACGGCCGCACCCCGCTCGTCCAGGTCGGGGTCCCGGTGGAGTCCGCCCGCGTCGGCGGCCAGCACCAGCAGTCGCTCCGGGCCGGGGCCGACCAGCGGGTAGGCCCACCACAGGACGTCGACGCGGTCGGCGCCGGGCACGGTGAGACGGGCGCGGCCTGCGGCCGGGTAGGACAGACCGCCGTCGAGGGAGGACTCGAGATCGGGTCCGAGTCCGTCGTAGGCGGCGTACATGCCGTAGTCCTGCTCGGGGAGGGCTCCGGAGACGGGCAGCAGGTCGGTCGCGGCACGGCCGATGGCCTCTTCCTTGGCGGCGCCGAACAGTCGGGTCGCGCCCCGGCTCCAGTGGGAGACCAGTCCGTCGCGGTCCACCACGACCACGGCCAGCGGGACGCGCCCGGCGGCGGGTGCGTCCGCCGCGCCGTCCCCAGCTCCGCGGCTGGGAGGTACGCCCCTCTCGGTGCCACGGTCCATGGCCCAGGCCCTCTCTCCGCAAGATCTGTGCCGCCTGCTCCACCGTACGGCGCCGGGCCGTCACGGTGTGCGGCAACGCGGGAATTGGGACGGACCGCCTCACCCCGGCGCGCGCCCAGCGCTGACGGACCGTCAGTCCTCGTGACCCAGCTGGAGATCCCGCTGCGTGCGGTCGCCTCCGGCGACCTGGAGGACGGCGGCGACCGGCGGGTAACCGGCGGCGATGACGGTGTACTCGCCCCCGGACAGGTCGACGAAGCGGAAGGTGCCGTCGGGGCCGGTCGTGAGGGTGTCCACCACGTTGCCGGCGACGTCCAGAAGGGTCACGCGCGCGTCCTCGACGGACCGTCCGCCACCGGCCCGCACGGTGCCGCGCAGCACGGCGCCGCCGGCGAGTTCGACGTCCAGGCGGGTCTCCCGGGAGGCCCGGACGGTGACGGGGAGCGCGACGGGGTGCAGCCCGGGCGCGCCGGCGGCGAGGGTGTACTCCCCCGCAACCAGTTCGGTGATGACGTAGCCGCCGTCCTGTCCGCTGCGGGTGGTGGCCACGACCTGGCCGTGCGCGTCGGTGAGGGTGACGGTGGCGTCCCGTACGGGAGTGCCGTCGGTGAGCACGCGGCCGGTGAGCCGTCCGGCGCCGCCGAGGACGATGTCCAGTTCCACGGGGCGCTCGCCGATCGTCACGGAGACGGCCTGCGGCTGGTGGCCGCTCGCGGCGGCGATGAGGACGTACGAGCCCGCGCCGGGCGTCGACAGCGCGTACCGCCCGTCCTCGCCGCTGCTGCCGCGTCCGATCTGCGCTCCGGCCACGTCGATGAGGGTGAGGGCGGCCCGGGGCACGACGGTCCCGTCGGTGTGCTGCACGGTGCCGCACACGGGGGCCCCGGCGGTGCGCGGCGGGCGTGCGTTCGGGAGCGGGGCGGTCTCCGTGTCGACGGTGTGGTGGGTCACCAGCGGTTTCTCCTTGAGGAAGAAGGCGAGGAGCAGGCCGAGAGCGAGCACCGGCACGAGGTAGAGGAAGATCCTCGGCATGGCGTCGGCGTAGGCCCGGATGTAGCCGTCGCGCAGCGCCGGGGGCAGGGCGTGGACGAGCTGCGGGGTGAGGGACTCGGGGTCGGGCAGCCCCTGCGCGGTGGGGAGCCGGTGTCGCAGGGAGTCCGCGAGCCGGTCGGCGAAGAGGGTGCCGAAGATCGCCGCTCCGACGCTGCCGCCGATCTGCCGGAAGTAGTTGTTGGCGCTGGTGGCGGTGCCGAGGTCGGCCGGGCGGACGGAGTTCTGCACGGCGAGGACCAGCACCGGCATCACCATGCCGATCCCGGCGCCGAGGACAGCCATCCAGATGCTGTAGTGCAGCCGGGGGGTGTCGACCTCGAGCCGGGACAGCAGCCACATGCCGACGACGGAGAGGGCGCTGCCGAGGATCGGCCAGATCCGGTAGCGGCCGGTGTGGCTGATGAGCTGTCCGGCGACGACGGAGGCGCCGACGATTCCGGCCATCATGGGCAGCATCAGCAGGCCGGACTCTGTGGCGCTCGCCCCGTCGACCATCTGGAGGAAGGTCGGCAGGTAGCTGGCGGCCCCGAAGAGCGCGACCCCGATCACCAGGCCGATCAGTCCGGTGACGGTGAAGACGGAGTCCCTGAACAGCCGGAGTGGGATGAGGGGTTCGGCGGCGAAGTGCTCGGCGACCAGGAAGAGGGCGGTGGCGGCCGCCGCTCCGGCCCCGAGGCCGAGGATCACCCGTGAGCCCCAGGCGTACTCGGTGCCGCCCCAACTCGTCAGCAGCACCAGGCAGGTGGAGGCCGCGGCGAGCAGCAGTGCGCCGAGAACGTCGAACCGGGGCCGCACCCGCGGCTTCGGCAACTTCAGTACGGCGGTGACGACGGCCAGGGTCAGCAGCCCGAAGGGCACGTTGACGTAGAAGCACCAGCGCCAGGAGAGGTGGTCGGTGAAGTAGCCGCCGAGCAGCGGGCCCGCGACGGAGGCGAGGCCGAAGGCGGCGCCGATCAGGCCCATGAAGCGGCCGCGCTGCCGGGGCGGCACGATGTCGGCGATGATCGCCTGCACGCCGGTCATGAGGCCGCCCGCGCCGACGCCCTGCACCGCGCGGAAGGCGATCAACTGGTCCATGGTCGTGGCCCGTCCGGCGAGCGCGGAGCCGGCGACGAAGACGAGGATCGCGAACTGGAAGACGCCCTTGCGGCCGAGCAGGTCGCCGAGCTTGCCGTAGACCGGCAGCCCGATGGTGGCGGTGAGCAGGTAGGCGGTGATCGCCCAGGACATCCGGTCCAGGCCGTGCAGTTCACCGACGATCCTCGGGAGCGCGGTGGCGACGATCATCTGCTCCAGCGCGGCGAGGAGCAGCGCGAGCATCAGCCCGAAGAAGACGAACCGCACCCGGCGCGGGCCGAGTTCGACGGCCGGGGCGGGGGCGTGCGGTGGCGCTTCGACCCGTTCCCCGTGCGTCGCAGTCGTCACGCCCACGTCCCGCTCCCCTCGTCGCGCCTGCCACGCATTTCCCGCATAAGGCGACAACTACGAGCAAGCGCGACGAGTTACGGCAGGCCGGTGGGCCGTACGGAGATCCACTCGATCCGGTGACCGGGTTCAACGTCCGCCGGGCGCCGGGGACTTACTTCTCGACCTCGGCGGCGAGCCGGTCGAGCAGGGAGTCGTAGATCCGGCCGAGACCCTTGGGGGCGAAGGTCTTCTCGAAGAAGCCGCCGATGCCGCCGGCGCCCTGCCAGGTGGTGGTCACGACGACCCGGGACTTGCCCTCGCCGGCCGGGGTGACCCGCCAGGTGGTGACCATGGAGGAGTTGCGGTCCTTCTCGACGAGCTCGCCGTCGGTGGGCTCGGTGACCTCCAGGAGGCAGTCCCGGACGCGCTTGCTGGTGGCCTGGAGCTTCCAGTGGACGAGGGTGCCCTCGCCGTCGCCGCCCTCGCGCACCTCATACTCGCTGAACTGCTCGGGGAGCACCTTCCCGCGCGTGCCGCTGTAGTCGGCGACGGCGTCGAACACCTTCTCCGCGTCCGCCGCGACGATCCGCTCCGTAGTGGCCTCGACCTGCGCCATCGACTTCCTCCAGGACTTCGGGTTCTCGGGTGTTCTCGGGCTGGGAGCAAGCCAACCACCCCCGCCCGCGGGTGCCCAAATCGGGGTTGCGCAGAAAATCGAACAAGTGTTTCACTCGAAGGGCAGTGCTACCGAGGAGGCCTCATGCGCTGGGAGAACCTCACCGAGTCCGCGGAACACCGACGGGCCGACGCCGCCCTCTTCGGCGCCGACGCGGTGGTCAGCCGTACCTTCGACGCACCCGGGTTCGCCGGGATCATTTTCCACGAGATCCGGGCCCGCTCGGTCATCAACCGGGTGCCCGGCGCCTCCCGCATGCCCTTCGAGTGGACGGTGGACCCCTCCCGCGGCTGCTCCCACGCGTGCTCGCACTTCCCTGCATGACCCTATTGAGCCCGGGAGGGCCGATGCTCAGCACTCCGAACGCGGACAAGGCCTGGAAAGGCATGACGAGGTCATTCCCGACCCCGGAGGCGTCAGGCCGGCCTGCCGCCTCCGGCAAGGCGGAGAGGACGGCCTACGCCGTGCTGCTGCACGGACCGGCCGCGCGCTCAGCGGGCACCGACGCGAGTCAGTGGCTGCTGCTGCGCGACCGCACAGCGAAGCGCCCGTAACCGACGCGGCAGCAGCCACATTTCAGCCTGCGACTTCCCTGACGCTCACCGGGGCGCTTCCGTGTGTGCGCGCTCAGGTCAGCGCAGGCCGTCTGTGCCGTCGTCTGCCGGTTCGACGTAGGCATCTACGGGCGGCAAACATCCCCGCTTCCACGTCCATGTCATTCCCACCGGCTCCTTCTGGATGAACCAGGTGCAGCGGTGGTTCGGCCGGCCTGC
Organism: Streptomyces sp. NPDC058307; assembly: GCF_042880295.1. Lineage (NCBI taxonomy): Bacteria > Bacillati > Actinomycetota > Actinomycetes > Kitasatosporales > Streptomycetaceae > Streptomyces > Streptomyces sp. NPDC058307. Next base: position 20,086 of record NZ_JBHVYZ010000057.1, on the reverse strand, counting down.
TGACCGACAAGCTCGTCCCCCGCGGCGTCCACACCTCCGTGAAGGCGCTGGCGGACGACATCACCGCGTGGATCGACACCTGGAACGAGAACCCGCGGCCCTTCACCTGGACCAAGACAGCCGACGACATCCTCCGTTCTCTCGCCGACCGCATCACCAAGGTCGGACCCACCAGCCAGAAAACAACGTGGACGCCATTCACCCCGGCCGCTGCCTCCTCGGCCTCGGCGTCAGCCACGCGAAGCTCGCGGAGCAGTACCGGCGGACGTGCGCCGCGATGGCCGAGTAGCTCGACGCCGCCGGGGTCCCCATCGGGCGCCGGGTGCCGGTCGCCCCGGGCCCGCGAATGCTCCGCCTCTCCCGCGAGCGGGCGGCCGGCTTTCCATCCGTACCCGGTGCCCCCGGAACACACGGCCGAGGCCCGCGAGACACTGGGTAAGGGCCCGCTGCCGGCCCCGGAGCCGAAGGTGGTCCCGGAGACCGATCCCGACCGCACCGGTTCCCTCCCCCGCTCCCACCTCGCGTTCCATCCCGGGTCGCCGAACCGCACGAACACGGCCTGGGGCTCCCGGCTGCCCGGTGTGGTGAAGCCTCACACCGGGCGGTGCCGGGGCGGGAACCTGGTGCGGCCGACTCGCTACGGCGGCGACCCGGACCACCTCGACATCGCCGAGGCGGCCACCGTGCCCGACCACGCCGGCGACCTGGACGCGGACTGGCCGAGGCGCTTCCTCGTCGTCGAGCTGCGCGACATGAGCCGAGCAGGGCGAGGGCGTGGGGCGGCCGAAGGCCGGGGCGTCGCCCGTCAGTCGGACCCGACGAGCCTCCGTAGCCATGAGGTGTCCTGCTGCCACGGGATGATCCGGTCGCCCGACACGACGGTGGGCGTGCCGAAGGCCTTGCCGCTGCCCGTGCCCTGCCACAGCGACTTGTCGGCGGCGGCCCTGGCGCTGTTGGCGTGGATGCGGTCGTCGTACCGGCCGGCGTCGCCGAGAGCGGTGACGTCGTCGACGGGAACCTGGAGGCGTTCGGCGAGGTCGAGCAGTTGTCCGTCGGTCCAGCCCGCGCTGCCCTCCTTCGGCTGGGTCCGCAGCAGGCTGTAGTGGAAGTCCATGAACTTCCTCGGGTCCGTCGCCGCCACCGCGAGCGCCACGTTGGCCGCGCGTTGCGAGTAGCCCGGTGGGTCCGACAGCGGGTCGAGCAGGTCGAGCATGTGGTACTCGACCTTGATACGGCCGGCCTCCAGCTGCCGCTCGATGGCGGTGAAGTACTGCTTCTCGAACTGGCCGCACACCGGGCAGAGGAAGTCCTCGTAGATGTCGATCGACACCTCGGCGTCCTCCCGTCCCACCCGCACGGTCCCGGTCCCCTTGTCCAGTTCGACCGGGTAGGAGGACTCGGTCGCCAGCGAACTGGCCGAGATCACAGTGTTCGCCACCCTGTCCCGCTCGTTGCCCTGGACGACCGTGCCGACGGCGACGGCGAGCGCGAGCACGGCGCCCACCACGAGGGCGACGACCCGGCCGTTGCGGGGCGGGCGCGGGGCAGGGGGTGGGCGCCGGAGTCCGCTCGGCTGTCCCGGTTCGGCCTGCCGCGCGAGGGCGGTCCGGCGGGTGAGAGCCATGGTCTACTTCCCTTCTGTGACGGACGACGCGGAACGAGCCGAATGCCGGGCCAGCAGGCCGTCGGCCGACAGCCGCGTCGCGGGGCGCCGGACCAGGACGAGTGCGAGAGCGAGGAAGCCGAGGTCCCGGGCGATCTCCATCGGGTACTCGGTCCGGCCCGCGGACACCTGGCCCCCGCCGCCGAAGCAGCCGCAGTCGATGGAGAGTCCGCGCGCCCAGGCCTGGACGATGCCCGCGATGAAGGCGACGAGTACGCCCACCGACAGGGCCGCGGCGGCCCGGGTGCCGACGCCCAGGAGCAGCAGGAGCCCCAGCCCCAGCTCCAGGAAGGGCAGTACGGCGGCGACCGTGCTCGTGAGCTGGTCGGGCATCACGTCGAAGGCGGCCACGGCGATGTAAGTCTGGCCCGGGTCCATGGCCTTGGCGACACCCGACGCGATCCACAGGCCGGCGAGGCCCAGTCGGCACACGGTACTGATGATGACGTTCACTCGTGTCCCCTTACTCGACATACTCGGCTTGCTCGCTACTCGGCTTACTCGGCGCGGGAGAACCGGCGAGCGGCCACCAGTACGGCGAGCGCGGCGATGGCCGCGATGACGCCGAGTTCCAGGGCGACCGGTGGGGACCAGCCTCCCCAGGTGGGCCCTGCCGCCCGGCCGCCGTACTCCGCGCCGATCCCGGGAAGGGTGCGGCGGATCGCGTCGACGGCGTAGGTGAGCGGGTTGACGTTGACCGCGAAGCCGAGCCAGCCGGGCAGGCCGCCCACCGGGAACATCGCGCCCGAGGTGAAGAGCAGCGGCATCATCCCGAGGCTGACCGCGACCTGGAACGCTCGATGCGTTTCATGGCCACGGCAGCCAGCACCGCCAGGCTGGTGAACACCAGTGAGATGAGCGCGAGTTCCGGAAGGACGAGCAGGAGCCGCGGCTCGTACGGGATGTCCGCCACCCAGGCCAGGGCCACCACCATCGCCCCGTAGACCGTGCCCGCCGCGGCCCCGCCCAGACAGACGCCGAGGATCAGCGCACCACGCCGTACCGGTGCGACGAGCATCTGGCGCAGCAGCCCGGACTTGCGGTCCCACACGATCGATATGCCGGCCGCGATCGCCGGTGCCTGAACGGACATCAGGAGGACGCCGGGGTACAGGAAGGTCCGGTACTGGCGCATGCCGGCACCGGCCGAACCCGGGGAGGAGCTCATCCCGGTGCCGAGAACGACCAGGAACAGCAGCGGAGTGAGCAGCCCCATGGCCAGACGTACCGGATTACGGGTCAGGCGGATCACTTCGCGCTGCCACAGCACGCGTACGGCCCGGAGGTTGGAGTGGGACGAGGCCCGGGTGGACGGCGGAGCGGCCGTCCACCCGGGGTGGGCGGGGTGCGGTCGTCCCGGAAGAGGGTTCTGTGCGGAGCATGGGCGCTATCTCCTTGCCACGTGGTCGGTCAGTGCCCGTGGGCCGGTGTCCGTGTCGCGGATGGTGCGGCCCGTGTGGTGCAGGAAGACGTCGTCCAGAGTGGGCGGTGTGACCGTGACCGAGTGCACGGGCACGCCGATCTCCGTGCACAGCCTGGGGGCCATCGCGGCACCGTCGGCGACGCGCAGTCGTACGCCGTCGGCTCCGTGTTCCGGCTCCAGGCCGAAGGTGTCGCGCAGTGTCCGGGTCGTCAGCGCGTCATCGCCGGTGCGCAGGGTGACGAGATCCGCGCCGACGACCGTCTTCAGTTCCGCCGGGCCGCCCTGCGTCACGAGCTGTCCACGGTCCATGATCGCGATGCGATCGCAGTGCTCGGCCTCCTCCAGGTGGTGCGTGGTCAGGAACACGGTGGTCCCCTGCTCCCGCCGGAGCCGGATCAGGTACTCCCAGATCGCGTTCCTGGTCTGCGGGTCGACGACCGGTGGTCGGCTCGTCGAGGAAGAGCACCCGGGGGCTGTGCATCAGGCCTCGCACACCGATGGTGGTCGTCTTGCCCGCGCCGTTGGGTCCGAGGAATCCGAAGATCTGTCCCGACTCGACGGTGAGGTCCAGCCCCGACACCGCCTCGGTGGTTCCGTAGCGCTTCGCGAGACCCTCTGTTCGTACGGCGATGCCGTCGCGTTCGCTCACGGCTGCCTCCCCTCGTGACGGCGCGCTCGAGCCTGGCGACGTGCCTGACGGCGGCCTTGGTGAAGGTGTTGGTCACGGTCTTGGTGACGCACGCTCAGAACCGTGTGGAACAACGTCATGTCACCGGGCTCGCCGATCGCGGTGCCGTCCACCTCGACCCAGGCGTGCGCGCCGAACGGCCGGGTGCGGAACCCCGAGCACCAGTCGGGCCAGCGGCCGGCCAGGCGGCACAGCAGCGCCGTTGCCACCGAGCGCTGCAGACAGCCCGCGATGCCCGCGCAGCGCAGGCTGACCGTCACCACCGCCTGTCGGGCGGCCAGCGCGCGCTCCGCGTCGGCCGGGCGGCTTCCCCGGCTCACGAACCGCAGGACCTGGCACAGCCGCCGCGGCGGCAACCGGACCAGCAGTCGTGCCGCCCCGGCCGCGGACCGGGCGGTGACACGTCTGCGCCACGGCAGCGGAACCGAGCCTTCGACCGCAACGGGGATGCTCATGAGGCGCTCACCACGAGTCGTGCCCTGGTCAGCGCGTCGAGCAGGGCACGCACGTCGCCGACGGCTCGCTCGGCCGCGTCGGGGGACTGCCCTGAGAGGTGTGGCGACGTCCTCCGGTGAACGGCCTTCCAGCAGCAGCCGTACGGTGGCGGCGCCGGACCTGTTGAGCTGCCAGAACCGGCCGACGCGCTGGTCGAGCAGCACCATCCCGCCCTCGACCTCGGTCAGCGTGACATGGGGGGCCAGAGCGACGGTCATCGTGATCCACCTCCAGAGTGCGCGGCGGGCGCCAAAGCCAGGGTGCGCAGCCAGGACTCGCAGGCCAGCGTGTTCTGGAACGGGCCCAGATGTCTGGCGTCCGGCACGGGCCGGGTCAGCGCCTCCCGCAGGGCGCCGGCGATCACCAGCCCCCGGTCGGCGACCCGCAGGTCGGCACACAACTCGCTCAGCCGGCGTTTGTTGTCGTTCAGCCCCCGGAACATCTCGGCGCTGAACTCGCCCTTGTCCGGCCGGTCGAGGAGAGCGTCGGGGACGAGACCACGCATCGCGGCGGTGAGCAGGGGCTTGAAGCGACCGGGTACGGCCCTGTCCTCGACCCGGACCGACAGCGCGGCCTCGACGACCCGGTCGTCCAGGAACGGGGCCTCCCACGTGACGCCGTAGGGCTCCGTGTACCGGCCCAGCTGCCGGACGGTCGAGCCCTCCATCACAAGGGACTCCAGCACACGGTGCCGGAACCGGTCCGGGTCGAGAGGCGCCGGAGCGGTTTCCGCGGTCTCCCGCAGCAGCCGCCGGACCGTGTCGACGGTGCCGGGGGTCGCCCAGGGCGGCATCCTCGGGTCGATGCTCCAGCCCAGAGCGAGTCGGCCGACGGGAGGTCTGGAACAGGTGAGGGTGTCCGCCGCCCCGCCGACCGCCTGTGCGAAACCGGTACGGTCGGTCAGCCGCGGTGACGAACTCTTCGGCACCATGCCCAGCATCCTGTGGTCCCTGGCACACCGGCACCCGCTCCGCAGCCTGCCGGTGCTGCGTCGCTATCAACTTCTCAACCGGTGGCGCCTGTTCGCCATGGCGCGCGTCGGCGCCGACGAGGAAGCCGTGATTGTCCCCGCATTACGCGCCGGGGTGCGTGGTTAATGTCGACCATGGCCCGGATTCCCGCGCGGAATACCGGGTCACGATCGATGACGAAGACACGTACACCCTCCTCGTCGACGACATGGCTTTCGTCATGAACAGTTATGCTCTCCCGCGTTGTGCCACTCATGACGCACCCTCGGACCACATACAGGAGAGCCTTAAGACATACACAGAAACGACCATCGCCATACCCCCCGTGACCACGCTCGAACATGCCGCTACAAACACCGAGGCACATATGTCAGCCATTTATCAGGGTAACCCCACGCTCCGCGACCGAGAAGTAACCACCGGAAGAAAGATGACTGAAAGCAATCGGCAACCGACATCCCCGCTCGGGCGTCCCCTTTGCGCCCACCGCCACCAACACCCACCATACGACTCAAGGATGGCCACCTCGGGAGGCCACGGAATCTGGCGGGATTCCAGCGGCTAATACTGGAACACATCATTCCCGACCAGGTGATGACTGGCACCTTGTCTGAATTTTGCAGGGGCCGTTGATTTCTGCGTGAGCGATCTACCGGAAGACGCACAGCAGTCAGAAGCACTCGCTCTGTCCAATCCGGGTGAGCGCGAGTTCGAGCCCTCGTCTCGGTCGGGTGGTCTTGCGGCCGGCCGGGCATGAGACGCAGTCCTCCGTACCGGCGCCGATGTCGTACAACCAGGCTTCCCTGGGCGGGGCCGATTGTCCACGGAGTGGATCTACGCCGTTCACGGAGCTGTTGCCTCAGCGCGAGTAATCCGTGATTCCTCATGCCGATTGTCAAGCGGCTAGGGCGGTGGGAGGCACAGCCTGGTAGGGCCGTCCGTCGTGTAGGGGACCCAGAAGACGTTGACGCGTCGGCGGGCCAGGGGGAGGACGGTCTGGATGTGGCGCTTGCCTTCGGCGCGCTTGCGTTCGTAAAACCGGCGGGAGTCCTCGCGGTGACGGATGCTGAACAACGCGGAGATGTAGTCCTCGAGCACCTCGTCGAACGGCCGTGGGAACTTCCCGGCCCGATCCGTGATGCTCGATCACGGCGAAAACGTACAAGCGGGCCCCGGACATGCTGGAGGCCCGCTCGGGCGCCGGGTCGACGTCGGCCTCCTTCAAGATTTCCCAGACCGTGGGTGCTGCCACCTTCACCCCGAGTACGAGCAGCTCACCGTCCAGGCGCCGATCGCCCCAACTACGATTTCCCCTGGCCAGGCGCAGCATCAGCGCCCGGATCGAGTGCACGGTGCGGGGCCGGCCTCCGCGCTTCGGCCGGGACTGGGAAGCGTGTCGGCGGGCGATGACGTTGCGGTGCCGGCGCAGTACCGTGTACGGCCGCACCAGCAGCCGCATCCGGCGCAGCACTTCCCGTGGCAGGCCATGGAGGAGCGACGCCAAAAACGCCCGGTCGCTCGCGTGGAACCGGACCGCTGCCCGTCCAGCTGCCGTTCCAGAACGCCGATCTGGTGCCGCAGGGCCAGGATCTCGGCATCTTTGTCCCGGTCGCTCATCGGCAGCAGTCGCAACATCGCGAACGCGTTCGTCACACCCAGGTACGCCGGTCTCAGCAGCAGGGCCGATCATCATGCCGCGCCAACCGGCGCGGCGCGATACCGGCGACTCGATCGGCCTCGGCCAATGCCCAAACCCGATCCCGCCTGCGTGGATGAGGTATTCGGCAAGGGCAGGGTCGGTTGTGAGTACGGGTGTGAGTGCGACTGTGGGTCAATGCGTGAGTACCCGTCAATCACGAATTCCCATGGGTGACTGCGGCCGCACAATTCGCCCCGCAATTGTTTACCGCGGGCGCCGGGCCTGCCGTCGCGGCCGCGCATGTGATCCGCACAGGAGGCAGCAACCCGCGTCCTCCATTGGCCAGGCGGCGGCCGGACAGCGCGGCGCCCCGGCGCCGCGCCGCGAGTCCTTCTGTCAGCTCTCGATCCAGCCGTGGGCCTTGGCGCACTCGGCGAGACCCGCCCGCGCGAGCAGGATCTCCTCGCCGGTGAGGGTGGGCACGACGCGCAGCAGCACCTCGGTCACTTCCCTGAGGTAGTCCTTGGCGCTCAGCACATCGCACAAGTCCTGGTCGCCCGACTCCTGCGGCACGGACAGCGCCGGCAGCGCCGATCGCCTCCCGGCGACCTCGGGGCCCAGCTGGACGGAGAACGCCTTGGGGCCGCGGTCGCCCTCTTCGACCTCGAACTCCACGGTCAGCCCCTGGCGCACCTGCTCCTCGGGGAACAACAGGTCGTTGACGTGCAGAAACACGTCGTCACCGCCGCTCTCCGGAGCTATGAACCCGTAACCGCGCGCGCTGTCGAACCGCACCACTCGACCATTGACCGTCACAGCAACCCCACCTCAAAGCCGACCACGACACCTCAGCAAAACCTCGACAGAGCGTAGTTGACCACCCAGAGTCGTCAAGTCCCCGCTGTCGCCTTCGAGCGCCGGAGATTGCCCGGAACCGCGGAGGGGCGGTGGTCAGGACGGCGGAAACAGCGGTTGTCGCAAAACAAGGTTCATGTATACACCAAGGTTCGGTCGCACCTCGACCAAGTTCGGTCAAAATGCGGTCCAGTTTTGGCACTCATTTGGATATAAAGAGCGGCCTTTCCCGTGAACCGCGCTGCAAACACTTACGCGGGATGGAGGTTTTTGGGTGGGGCAGGTGGGGATGGATGTGAGTAGCGGTGTACTAGAGGGTGCATGGAGTTCGGCATCGCCGGGGGGCATAAACCCGCTCCTTCGCGTCACCTTCGTGAAACCCCGGCAACTGGCGAGGGGACGGCAGATGAGCATCGGATCACACGCGGTCCGACCGACCATGGTGTTCTCCACGAACACCACAGCTGATGGCTCCCCGGCACCGCATACGTCCATCCGTTCCGCCGACGACGTGCGCAGCAGCCGCGGCACGACCGCCGCAGGCTTCCTGAACCGAGCCCGCAGACCCTCGACTTCTGCCCGCTTACAAACCCGTCCAGCAGTTTGACGAACTGCGTCGCGGATGACCGGAGGCAACAATTCAGTTCAACATCCTCGGCCCTCTGGAAGTCGTTGCCCAGGATAGAGCGATGCCGCTCGGCGGTATCAAGCAGCGCGCGATGCTGGGCATGCTGCTGCTGAGAGCCAACCGGATAGTGCCATCGAGCAAGTTACTGGACTCGCTGTGGGTCGACGGCGTGCCGCCGACCGCGCGGAAGATGCTGCAGAACGCCGCGTCCGGCCTGCGGGGGATACTGGCCTGCGACAGCAGCAGTGCGGACCCGCCGGTACTTCTCACCCACACGCCGGGGTACCTGCTGCACGTCGAACCCAGCACCATCGACCTCAGCCGGTTCACCCTCCACACCGAAGCCGCCCGTTCGTACGCCGCCGACACCGACTGGGAGTCCGCGCGGCGCGAGCTGCGCGAGGCGATCGGCGTCTGGCGGGGCCCGGTCCTCGCCGACCTGACCGAGGCATGTACCGCGTGGCCCGAGGCCGTTGCGGTCCAGAAGACGTATCTCGTCGCGGTCGAGGAGCTCTTCGACGCCGAACTCGCCTGCGGACGGCACCGCGAGGTCGTCGCGGAGCTCGAACTCGTCGCCGGACGGGAGCTTTCCCACGAGCGCCTGGTGGCGCAGCTGATGCTCGCGCTGTACCGGTGTGGACGGCAGTTGGACGCGCTCGGCGTGTACCGCCGCGCGCGCGTGTCGCTGATCGAGACCCACGGCCTGGAGCCCAGCCGTGAACTGCAGGAGATCGAGCACCTGATCCTCAACCAGGACGTGCGGCTGGACTGGCACGGCGGTGCCATGCCCGCTGTCGGCGACAGCCGCATCACGGCGGTTCCCTGGCCGACCGCCGACGACCTGGCCGACACGGCCGCGAGGGCCGCCGCCTCGCCCGAGGACGCGCCCGCCGGGCCGGTGCCTTCGGAGCCCGCGGCCACGAACGGCCGCGTCGTCCCCCTGACGCCGGGGCGGTTGGCCACCGTGATGGCCGTCGTCGGCGAGGTGGAACGCCGGCCCGGTGCGGACGCCGCGGAGACGACATCCGCACTCGGCGCGGTGGCCGCGACAGTGAACCGCGAGGCCGGCCGATACGGCGGCGTGGTCGTCAGCACACTGGCATCGGTGAGCTGGATAGTCTTCGACGGCGCCGACGATGCCCCCGACCGGGCCATCAAGACCGGGCTGGCGATACGCGACGCGCTGAAGCCCGTCCGCTCCGTCCGCGACGCCGCCGACAACCGGGCGCCGCAGGTGGCCGTCAAGGTCGCCGTCGTGTCCACCGACGCGATCCTCAGCTTCCCTTCCGGTGACGGCACCCTGCGCGGCCTCGACAGCGCCACGGTCGGCCAGTGCCTTCAGCTGGCCAGCGCCGCTCCGCCAGGACGGGTCTGGGTCAGCGAGGAGACCCAGCGCGCCACCGAGTGCTGCGTCCGGTACGAGCGGGTCGGCGACGGCGCGTGGGAGGCGGCGGAACTCCTTTCGGAACCGCGCCGGCCGGACACGGCGAAAATGCTCGTCGGAGGCCCGGGCAAGATCCAGAAGCTGCTCGGCCTGCTCGCGGGCATCGGCGGGCAGCACGCGTCGCCGCTCATCGAGACGATCAGCCGTCGTCGTGGCGGCATCCCGGAGAACGCGATGGTCGAGGTCACCGTCAGCGTGCTGCTGCCCGCGGACGACACCTGCGACTGGACACTCCGGGAGGTCACCTGAACCCCGACGACCTGTGACCTGTGACCTGTGACCCGCCACCCGGCGGGTCGAACCACGGGTCCGCGTTCTCGCGGGCCCGACACACTGACCGGCATGGCCAGGAGGGACCGCATGGGCATCGATGACGCATCGGACGAGGAAGGCCTGTGGCTCAGGCGATTCGAGCCCGCTGACCACGACGCGGGGTACCGCCTGGTCTGCTTCCCGCACGCGGGAGGCTCCGCCGCCTTCTACCGTCCTGTGGCGCAGGGGCTGGCTCCGGCCGTGGATGTGCTCGCGGTGCAGTATCCCGGGCGCCAGGACCGGCGGGCCGAGCCCTGCATCGACGACATACCGCTGATGGCGGACCAGATCGCCCGCGTACTGGCGGGGTCCCTGGACCGCCCGCTGGCGCTGTTCGGCCACAGCATGGGCGCCCTGATCGCCTTCGAGGTGGCTCGACGGCTACAGCGGGACCACCCGGACCAGCCCGCGCACCTGTTCGTCTCCGGTCGGCGCGCTCCCACCCGGTACCACGAGGAGACGTTCCACCTGCTCGACGACGACGGGATCATCGCCGAGATCGCCTCGCGCGGTGGCACGGACGCCCGGGTGCTGGAATCGCCGGAGCTGAGGGAGATGGTGCTGCCCGCGATCCGCGGGGACTACCGGGCAGTGGGCAAGTACCGCTACGTCGCCGGCGAGCCGCTGCGGTGCCCCGTGACGGCGATCGTCGGGGACCGGGACCCGCAGGCCAGTGTGGAAGAGGTCATGGACTGGGAGGAGCAGGCGCCGAAGGACGGCTTCGCGTTCTCGCTCTTCCCCGGCGGGCACTTCTTTCTCATCAAGGAGATCGCCGGTGTGCTGGCGGTGGTGACCGACCGCCTCGACCTGGCGGCCGAGGGCCGCCGTTGAGTGATTCGCCTCCTGCCGCGGGAGACCGGCCGCGGAATGCCTGTCGCGGGAGGCGAAGCACGCTCTACTTCTGCGGTTCCGGGGGTGCCGCAGAATTCTTCTCGTCCTGGCCCGGGGCGGCATTTCGCTGCGGCGGGACGAAAAGGCCGGGCGCGCTGAGGTCCGGTACCGTTTTCACCGCGTCGAGGGCCGACTGGATCGCCTCCGCGAGTGACGCCGCCTCCGTATCGATGTCCAGTCGCGTCACGAGGATGTCGGCGTTCGTCGGGTGTGCGCCGGTCGTAAATTCCGCACCGTCGCACCCGGCCTTTTTCATGCTCTCGGATTCCTCATCCGTGATCTTCCGGTCGAGGACCAGCGTGAACGTGTGACCCATGGCTGCGTAACCTCTCGAGTGCGATGAGTGGACAGGGCCGTTGCTGAGCCCGTGGCAGGCGCCCCTGGCGGGCGGATTCGTCCTCAGAGCACTGTGTCCTCGTACCCGGTCGGCCGGCCCTCCAGGATCACCGTCTTGGTCTCGAGGAAGGGCAGCAGTCCCTCGCGTCCGCCTTCGCGGCCGATGCCGGACTGCTTGAACCCGCCGAAGGCGATGCCGAAATCGTTGCGGACCGCGTTGTGGCCGACGGTCCCGGACCGCAGCTGCCTCGCGACCTCGCGGGCCCGGTCGACGTCGTTGGTGAACACCGAGGCGTTGAGGCCGTAGATGGTGTCATTGGCGATCCGGATCGCGTCCTGCTCGTCCTCGGCGGGCAGGACGGACAGCACCGGGCCGAAGATCTCCTCCTGGGCGATGACCGAGCGGCTGTCGACGTTGCCGAACACGGTGGGCTCGACGTACCAGCCCCGGACCAGGCTCTTGGGGCGGCTGCCGCCGGTGGCCAGCGTGGCACCGTCGGCGATGCCCCTGGCGATGTAGCTCTCGACCCGGTCCCGCTGCCGGCTGGTCGCCAGCGGGCCCATCTGCGACTGCGGGTCGAACGGGTTGCCCACCCGTACCTGGGAGAACATGCCGGCGAGCGCCTCGACCAGTTCGTCGTGCCGCCGACGGGTGACCACTATCCGGGTCAGCGAGGAGCACACCTGGCCGGACAGGACGCACTCGGCCCGCGAGAGGCTGCGGGCGGCCGTCACCAGGTCCATGTCGTCGAGGATCACGGCGGCGGACTTGCCGCCGAGCTCCAGCGTGCAGCGTGCCACGCGCTCGCCGCAGAGCGAGGCGATACGCCGGCCCGCGGCCGTCGACCCGGTGAACGTGATCTTGTCCACCCGCGGATCGCGCACCAGCAGTTCCGACACCTCGCGGTCCGCGGTGACGACGTTGAGCACGCCGGCCGGCAGCCCGGCCGCCGCGGCGGCCTCCGCGAGCAGGTAGCCCTCCCCCGGTGCCTCGGGCGACAGCTTCAGGACCACCGTGCAGCCGGCCAGCAGCGCGGGAGCGACCTTGTTGCTGATCAGCCCCATCGGGGCGTTCCAGGGGACGATCGCGCCGACCACGCCGGCCGCCTCGCGGACGATCAGGCCGAACTCGCCGCCGGCCGTGGGCTTGACCGGCTCCTCGAACGGAAACGTGCGGGCCATCGCGGCATACCGCTTGAAGGTGGCGTCCGCGCCGGAACCCGCGTACGCAGCATAGGTGTGCAGCACCCCGGACTCGCGCGGCCAGACCTGGCCGATGTCCTCGCCGCGCAGCCGGAGTTCGGCGCCGACCGCCCGCAGGTAACCGGCCCGCTCCACTGGCGTCAGCCGCGGCCAGGGGCCCTCGTCGAAGGCCGCCCGCGCCGCCGCGACGGCTCGCGCGATGTCGGCGGCCTGCGCCTCCGCGACCCTGAAGTACAGCTCCTCGGTCGCCGAGTCGATCACGTCGATCATGGCGGCGGACGACGGCGCCACCCACTGTCCACCGATGAAGAAGCGGTCCGCCCAGCCGATCGGCGCCTTCGCTTCGTAGGCCAGGCTCATTCGGTCACCCTCCCGATCGCCGAGGGCGTTCATGCTTCCCGGCTCCCGGCGGCCGCGTAAAGAGCGGTCGGCCATCGGCCCGCCATTGCCGAGTAACTGAGTCTTCCATTCCGGAGGAGTTTCCCATCCGGTTTCCGCAACGCCGCCCGGAGCGCCCGGTGAGGGGTTGCCCGCGCTCGGCAAGATGCCTAGCCTGCGCAACAGTGAATACTCGTGGAAGGGGAACTCGTGGACCGTGCGTTCGTGGAGGCCATTGAATCGCCGGAAGCCGGTCCAGACGACATTGCGTCACTTCCTTTACCGGAGTTCTATCGAGCGGCTGTGTTGCTGAAGGAGGAGCAGCACATGTTCGACGGTGTTCCGGTGGCGCATCGTAATCCCACCAAATCGCTGCATCTGACGGAGGTTCCCCTGCCGGCGCCGGGTCCGGGTGAAGTCCTGGTGGCGACCATGGCGAGTTCCATCAATTACAACACGGTGTGGAGTGCGATATTCGAGCCCATCCCCACCTTCACGTTCCTGGAGCGGTACGCACGCACCGGGGGGCTCGCGGCCCGGCATGACCAGCCGTACCACGTGGTCGGCTCCGATCTCGCCGGGATCGTGCTGCGGACGGGCCCCGGCGTGCGGCGCTGGAGCCCGGGCGACAGGGTGGTGGCCCATTGCCTCAGCGTCGAGCTGGAGGACCCCGCGGGGCACGACGACTCGATGCTCGACCCCGAGCAGCGGATCTGGGGGTTCGAGACCAACTTCGGCGGACTCGCCGAAGTCGCCCTGGTCAAGGCGAATCAGCTGATGCCCAAGCCCGCCCACCTGACGTGGGAGGAGGCCGCCGTGTCGGGTCTGGTCAACTCGACCGCGTACCGGCAGCTCGTCTCCCGCAACGGGGCGAACATGCGGCAGGGGGACAACGTCCTGATCTGGGGTGCGGCAAGCGGCCTCGGCTCGTACGCCACCCAGTACGCCCTGGCCGGCGGTGCTTTCCCGATCTGCGTGGTCTCCAGCGCCCAAAAGGCCGAGATCTGCCGGGAGATGGGCGCGGAGGCGGTCATCGACCGAAGCGCTCAGGACTACCGCTTCTGGTCCGAGGACGGAACGCAGAACCCCCGCGAATGGCGGCGGTTCGGCCAGCACGTCAGGGAGCTGACGGGCGGGGAGGACGTGGACATCGTGTTCGAGCACCCGGGGCGTGACACCTTCGGCGCCTCGGTCTACGTCGCCCGCCGTGGCGGGACGATCGTCACCTGCGCCTCGACGACCGGCTATCTGCACGAGTTCGACAACAGGTACCTGTGGATGAAGGTCAAGCGCATCATCGGCTCGCACTTCGCCAACTACTACGAGGCGTGGCAGGCGAACAGGCTGATCACCCGGGGCCGGATCCATCCGTCGCTGTCGCGGACGTACCCGCTGGAGCAGGTCGGCCTGGCCACCGAGGCCGTCCACGGGAACCGGCACCAGGGCAAGGTGGGTGTGCTGTGCCTCGCCGCGACGGAGGGCACCGGGGTGGACGCACCGGAGTTCCGGGCCCGCCACGAGGCCCAAATCAACCGCTTCCGTGTGGTCTCGGACTCGCCGGACCCCGTCCGCTGACAGCCGCTCCCTCACGGCCGCCGGCTCCGAAGCGAGGGCACATCACCGCCTGAGGCTCTCGAACGCCACCAGGAGCCGGTCGGGGCCGCGCAGGATCGCGTTGTCCCGGTAAGGGGGCGGGTCCGCCACCAGGCGGGGGCCGTCCAGGCGCCGGGCGAGCGCGGTGAGCGCCACCTGCGCCTCGGTCCTGGCCAGCACGGCGCCGACGCAGTAGTGCAGGCCGCCCCCGAAGGTGATGTGGGCGTTCCCGGCCCGCTCCGGCCGGAACGCCCCGGGATCGTCGAAGCGCCGGGGGTCGCGGTCGCCTGCGGCGAGCAGCAGACGCATGCGGGAGCCGCGAGGGATGACGGTGCCGCCGACCTCGATGTCGGCCAGCGCGCTGCGGCCCACCATCTGCACCGGCGGGTCGTACCGGAGCACCTCCTCGACCAGGAGCGTGACGGTGCGGGGGTCGCTCCGCAGCCGGCCGAGCACGTCCGGGTGCCTGAGCAGGGCGAGCGCGCCGTTGGCGATGAGGTTCACCGTCGTCTCGTGCCCGGCCACGAGCAGCTGCGCGAGGTTCGAGATGAGGTCCGGCACGGCCATCGGGCCGTCCTCACCGCCCCCTTGGAGCAGGGCGGACACGAGGTCGTCACGAGGGCTGGCCTTCCGTTTCCCGACCAGGTCGACCATGTTGTCGCGCATCGCCAGCCGGGCGCCCAGGAGTTGGTCGAGCTGCTGCTCGGTCAGGCTCTCCGCGGGGTCGAGTCCCCGGGTGAGCCGACGGGCGAATTCGCGGAAGACGGGCTCGTCCTCCCGGGGGACGCCCAGCAGTTCGCAGATGACCGTGACGGGCAGCGGATAGGCGAGGTCCTCCACCACGTCCAACTGCCCGGGGCCGTCCGTGGCGTGGGCGTCGAGCAGGCGGGCGACGAGGCGGTCGATGTGGCCGCGTATGCCGGTGATCCTGGGCATCAGGTGCCGCATGATCTGCCGGCGCAGCTTGTCGTGAACGGGCGGGTCCTGGGTCAGCAACCGCCGGCCGGCGGGCTTGCCGTCCGCGCCGCGCGCGACGGTGCGCCCCTTGGGCGTCTGCTCGATGTGCCGGTTGGAGCTGACGCGCGGATCGCGCAGCAGCCGCGTGATGTCGTGATAGCCGCTGACGAGGTAGGTGCCGTCCGCGGTGCGGGCCACCGGATAGCGGGCCAGACGCTCCCACAGCGGGTACGGGTCCGGGCGGTTGCGCGGCTGCAGCAGCGACGAGAACAGCTCGGTGGCGTCGTGAACCGTGGCCGTCGTCATGTCGGTCTCCTCATTGCGGCGGGGACGAGGGCACCAGGGACCGTGGTGCGACACCCGCGGCACCGGAGAATCCCGCGTCCTGCGGAATCAGTTCGGGCGGGCCGTCGCCCGCGTTGATCCGGGGCGGGAACGGGGCGCGGGCCTCGATGAGCGCCGCGTAACCGTCCAGGACGCGCGGCGAGTTGACCGCGACCGCCGCGATCAGCCGGCCGCGGCGCCCGTACGCGACGACGAATCGGCCTTCCGCGAAGGTGCCCTGAGTCAAGACCGTACTGTCGGCGAGCGAGGGCAGGCCGACCGCTTTGATGTTCGCGCCGAACTGGTCGGACCAGAACGCCGGAAGCGGTGCGTAGTCAGTGCGGCTCGACGGTGAGCACGTCATGTTGTGCGCAGCCGCCCGCGCCTGCGCCACCGCGTTGCCCCAGTGGCCGAGTGAGATCAGCTGCCCGTCGTAGAGAGGGTGCGGCCAGCGGGCCACGTCGCCCGCCGCGAAGACCTCCCCGGCGACCGAGCCGTCGGTCCCGCGCACCCGGCACGCGCTGTCGCACACCACACCGCGCGGTCCCGCGTCCAGCCCCGAGCCGCGCAGCCACTCCACATTGGCGACCGCGCCCAGGGCGATCACGGCGGCATCGGCTTCCACGGATGTGTCGTCCGACAGCCGGGCGCGCCGCAGCCGCCCGCGCGCGTCCGCCTCCAGTGCCGTGACGGTGGTCCCCAGCCTGAGGTCGACCCCGCAGTCCCGCTGCAGGCGGGCGGCATGACCGGCGACGATGGTGCCGAGCGCACCCGACAGCGGCGACGGGCCGCGGTGCACCAGCGTCACGGCCAGCCCCAGGCTCCGGCACGCGCTGGCGACCTCGGAACCGATGAGGCCTCCCCCGACGACCAGGACCCGCCGCGGTCCGGCGGCCAGATCGGCCCGCAGCCGTTCGGCGTCGTCCCTGCCGCGCAGCCGGTGGACACCGTGAACCGCCGCGTCCTGGCCGGGCATTTCCCGGGCGCGCACCCCGGTGGCGATCAGCAGCCGGTCGTACGGCACCGTCCGGCCGTCTGCCAGCAGCACCCGGCGGCCAGCGGCGTCCAGGCCGGCCGCGGTCGCGTGCAGCCAGTGGGCGCCGGTGTCGCGGGGGCGGGCCATGAGCACGTGCTCGATGTCCAGCCGGCCGGTCAGTACCGCCTTGGACAGCGCCGGCCGGTCGTACGGCTCGTACGGCTCGTCGCCGATGACGGTGACGTCCCCAGTGAAGCCCTCGTCGCGGAGCGCCTCCACGGCGCGCAGCCCGGCGAGCGAGGCCCCGACGACCACGATCCGGCGCGGCTGCCCGGCCCGTCCCGCGGCCATGGCGCGTTGCGGTCCGCGCGCCCCCGCAAGGGTGCTCGGCCACTCGGCGGTGATGGCCTGAACGGGGCAGGCGGCCACCGCGCGGGCGACGTCGTCCTCCTCGGCGGCGGGCGGCACGTGATCGTATTCCAGTGACTCCTCGCCGCTGAAGCGGAAGACCCCCGGGGCCATCATGGTGCACTGGCCGTAGCTCTGGCACTGGTTGAGGTCGACGATCACTGTCATGCGCCATGCTCCTCTGCGACTCGCGCGGTGGCTGGGGCGGGCTCCGCCGGGGCCGATCCGGGGGCGACTCGCGGGGGGGGGGGGGGGGGCGGCGCCCCCCGCCCGCCCCGGGACGAGCCCGCGGGGCCCCCGCCCCCCCCCCCCCCCCCCCCCCCCCCCCCCCCCCCCCCCCCC
>NZ_JBHVYZ010000057.1:0-2550 GCF_042880295.1 Streptomyces sp. NPDC058307 | reverse complement strand
CGCGTACGGACACGGCGAGTCGGCCCGGGCCGGATGTTCGGCTGGCCGCCGGGAGGACGGTCCTCCGGCAGCTCTCAGCAGCACGGCGGTGGTGTCAACCGCCCCGTCGCGCAGGGCGCGCGTCCACCGGAACCGTCAACGGATCCGGAGGGGAAGCGTGTGCGGCCCTCGCGTCTGCTTCCCGCCCCAGACCACCGCCGCCTCGTCCTGGATGCTGAACTTCGGGATCCGTTCCAGCCAGACCTCGAGCGCCACCCGGAGCTCCATACGCGCCAGGTGCGAACCGAGACAGCGATGGATGCCCAGGCCGAACGTGGCGTGCCGGTTGGCCTCGCGGTCGATGACCACCTCACCGGCCCGGTCGAACTGGGCCGGGTCGCGGTTGGCGGACGGGAAGGACAGCAGCACCCAGTCGTCCGCCTTCATGTCGACACCGCGCCAGTGCATGTCCTCCTTCACCAGCCGGGCCATGGTGACGGGCGCGTAGGCGCGCAGGAACTCCTCCATCGCCGTCGGCAGCAACTCGGGCTCAGCGAGCAGCCGTTCGCGATCCTGCGGGTTCCGGGCGAGATGCCACAGGGACGCGCCGATCGAGGCGTACGTAGTGGCGACGCCGGCGGCGAACAGCAGGGCCATCATCCCGATGACGTGATTCGGGTCGAGCTTGCGACCGTTCATCTCCGCGTTGAGAAGGTAGGTGGTGAGGTCGTCACGCGGGTTCTCGACATGGTCGTTGACCTGCGCGAGCAGGTACACGAAGATCTTGCCCCGGTACTCCATCCGCTTCTCACGCGCCGACAGGTCGTTCTGCGGGTCCCCGAAGAGGTCCCGGAACTGCTCCCTGTCCTCCGGCGGGAAGCCGAGCATGTCGCCGATGACCCGACTCGGAATCTGACTCGCGTAGTCACGGGCCGCGTCGACGACGTCCCGGCCCTGGAACTCGTCGATCAGGGAGTGGCAGAACGCCCTGGTACCCGACTCCAGTTTGCCGACCGCGGTCTTGGTGAAGGCGGGGAGCAGCAGCTTGCGCGCGGTGTGGTGGAACGGCGGGTCGGAGGAGAGCGGCGGCGTCTCCCCCACGGGCGCGATGGCCCGGGCCGGACGGAAGTCGTCCGGGGTGACCGACCGCGAGGAGAACCGCTCCGTGTCGTAGGCGATCGCCGCGACGTCCTCGTACAGGGTCGGCAGCCAGGCACCCCCGAACCGCTCGGTGTGCGCGATCGGGCACCGCTGCCGCAGGTCGTCCATGATGGGGTACGGATCGGCGAGCCACTGCGGGTCCATGTGGGAGAAGTCGGTCCCCCATTCCGTCACCGGGCCGGTGATGATCTCGCTGCGCTGGATGTGGTGCCGATCCCGGTCAGGGTCCCGGAAGTCCTTGCTGAAGCGATCGTCGTCAGTCATCTCACGCTTCCTCAGCCAGGGTTATCGCCCGCTCCGGGCAACTCGCGACGGCCAGACGGGTGGCACGCTCGTGGCCCGCCGGTACGCGCCCGTCGCCCTTGACCTTTCCGTAGCCCTCGACGTCGTCGTCGAACGACTCGGGATCGATGTCGTAGCAACGGCCGTGCCCTTGGCAGCGTCCGGGATCGATCTGCACTTTCACCGTGAACCGTCCCTCCGGCATGGGGTGTTCGCCGGGCGGTTGCGACGGCGACGGGAACCCGCCGAACCCGGTGAGTTCGGCGGATGAACGGGCGGAATGTCCACGTGCGGCCTCCTCGGCGTGCGGCTGGCCCGGGTTCATGCTTCCTGGCATCGCAGGGCCGCGTAAGAGGCGACAGCCATCGCCCAGCAACTGCGGGGTAATTCGGCCCCCATCCCCGGCTTCGCCCCGCCGGGGACGGGGCACAGCGCGGCCCGTCGCAACACCTGACGAGGCCGCCGGCAGGGGGCCGGACGGCTCAGCCGGTGCCGAACTGCGCCGTCACATGGGCCGCGAGGGCGGCTGCGCTGCGGTGGTCGAAGATGAGGGTGGCGGGCAGTCGGAGTCCGGTGGCGGTGGCGAGCCGGTTGCGCAGTTCCAGTGCGCCCAGGGAGTCGAAGCCCATGTCCCGGAAGGGCTGCTGGGGTTCGAGGCTCTCGGGCCGGGCATGACCGAGTACCGCCGCGGCGTGCGCCCGTACGATCTGCAGGACGGCCTGCTCCCGTTCGCTCGTGTCAAGCGCGGCCAGCCGGGCGGCCAGGCCCTGGGCCGATGCCGCGGCGGTCGGCCGTTTTCCGGTGCCCGTGGCCAGGTTGCGCAGCAGCGGGGGCAGCGCGCCACGGGCCCGGGAGAACCTTGACGGATCCATACGGGCCGGGACCAGCAGGGGCGTGGAGAGTCGGGCTGCGGCGTCGAAGAGTGCCAGACCCTGCTCCGTGGTCATCGGCTGGATGCCGCCGCGGGTCAGTCGGGACATCCCGGCGTCGTCCAGGTGCGCGGTGATCGTCGAGCGTTCCGCCCACAGCCCCCAGGCCAGTGACTGCCCTGCCAGTCCTTGATCGCGGCGGTAGGTGGCGAGGGCGTCGAGGAAGGCGTTGGCCGCCGCGTAGTTGCCCTGTCCGGGG
>NZ_JBHVYZ010000056.1:41982-55674 GCF_042880295.1 Streptomyces sp. NPDC058307 | reverse complement strand
GGCGGGCAGGGGACGGGGTGGGGGGTGTCCGCCCGCAGCGGCCGGCGTCCGTTACCGAGCACAACCGAAGCAACAGCAACCGCCGGACCGGGGACGGACACCCCCCACCCCGGCACCGACCCACCCACCGAACCGCACGCGCTACACCCGCCCCCACCGGACCGCAGCGGGCCGCCGCAGGCACCCAGGGGCGCGGGGAACTGCGCAAAACGCCCGCCCCCACCGCACCCGCACCCGCACCCGCACCCGCACCCGCACCCGCACCCGCACAGGCAACCCCTACTCGGCCGCCCCGTACAGACGGTCCCCC
This sequence comes from Streptomyces sp. NPDC058307, assembly GCF_042880295.1. NCBI lineage: Bacteria > Bacillati > Actinomycetota > Actinomycetes > Kitasatosporales > Streptomycetaceae > Streptomyces > Streptomyces sp. NPDC058307. The sequence continues at coordinate 55,364 of NZ_JBHVYZ010000056.1, read as the reverse complement.
GCGTCGCCGAGCCCCGGCACGATGTAGCCGTGCTCGTTGAGGTGGTCGTCGACCGCGGCCGTGACCACCGTGACCGGCGTACCCGCCAGCTCGCGCTCCATGATCTCCACGCCCTCCGGGGCGGCCAGCAGGACCACCGCCGTCACATCGTCCGCGCCGCGCTTGATCAGCTCACGGATCGCGGCGACCAGGGTGCCCCCCGTCGCGAGCATCGGGTCGAGGATGTACACCTGCCGCCCGGACAGGTCCTCCGGCATACGCGCGGCGTACGTGGTGGCCTGCAGCGTCTCCTCGTTGCGGATCATGCCGAGGAACCCCACCTCGGCGGACGGCAGCAGCCGGACCATGCCGTCCAGCATGCCGAGCCCGGCACGGAGGATCGGCACCACCAGCGGGCGCGGATACGACAGCTTCACACCGGTCGTGGCGGCGACCGGGGTGCGGATGTCGACCGCCTCGGTGCGCACGTCGCGCGTGGCCTCGTAGGCGAGCAGGGTGACCAGCTCGTCGGCGAGACGGCGGAAGGTCGCGGAGTCGGTGCGCTGGTCGCGCAGCGTGGTGAGTTTGTGGGCGACCAGAGGGTGGTCGACGACGTGGAGGCGCATGTCCACAACAGTAGCCGGGACCACCGAGCCCCTCGCGCTGGCGTCAAACGCCCCGACCGGGGGAAAGTGGGAGGGACGGACTGGGGTGGTGAACCGATGCCTGACCTGCCTGAGCACGAACCGTCGTCACAGGAGACCGACGCCGAACGCCGGCGCCGGCGCGCGCAGTTTCTGCGCGACCTCGCGGAAGCCCGGGAACTGCGCGACCGGGTGCAGCCACGCCGGGCGAAAGTGGCCCGTCTGCGGCACGCGATGCGCATGCGGACCTTCCGCTGGTAGGAAAGATCACGCCGCTGGTAAGAAAGATCACGAAACGCGAGCCGCACGGAACGGGTGGGCGTGTGTGGGCCCTTGGGAAAGCCGCGTACGATCCCGCTCGTGGCGGCGACGAGTGCGCTGGTGAGTCCTTCACCGACGTGCCGACGCGCGTGCGATCAAAACCACCGGACACAGGGTGCCGAAGACGTCCCCTGAACGCCTTGTTTCTGCCACGATTCCGAGTGGGTGGGGTTCGGAGCCGAGCTCTCCCCGCCCGAACCTCCGCCGGGGGGACCCCCGACCGGCACACCTATGACCAGTGGGAGAGTCACGGTGTACTTCGCCGCACTGCTCGCGCGCACCGAAGACGGGTGGGAAGCGAGCGACACAGAGCTCCTCGACAATGTGGAGACGCTGTCGGATCTGGCCGACCTCGCCCGGGAAGCCGCGGCCGAGGACGACACGGTGCTCGTGCTGATCGAGCAGGAGGACGCCTGGTTCGGCGTCGTCCGCATCGACGGTGAGGAAGATCCCCGTATCTACGTCTCGGACGCCGCCGCCGCTGCCCGCAGCTCGTACGGCGAGATCCTGCTCACCGACGAACTGCTCGGAAGGGAGCCCGGCGACGACGGCCCCGATCTCGACGCCCTCGACCTCGACGGCACCGAGGACGGTGAGGACGAGGACGACGACGAGGAAGAGGACGTCACCGCCGTGGCGGGCGGCTCCGCGGAGGCCGTGCCACACGGCCCGGTCGGTGATCCGCAGGTCCTCGACGACCTGGGCGTCAGCGAGAAGGAGCTGAAGGCCCTGTCGGAGGACGCCCTCACCGAGATCGCCGAGGCCCTGGGCGCCTCGGAGGTCCTGGAGACCGTCCGCTGACCGCAGGGACCGGGAAGGACGGCACCCCGGACCCGGTGCGCGACCACTGGCGGGCCGCGATGCGGCTCGCCCTGGACGAGGCCGGCCGGGCGGGCGCCGACGTGCCGGTGGGCGCCGTCGTCCTGTCCCCGGACGGTACGACCGTGCTCGCGGCCGGCCACAACGAACGCGAGGCGGTCGGCGACCCGACCGCGCACGCGGAAGTCCTCGCGATCAGGCGGGCGGCGGCGGAGCTCGGCGAGTGGCGGCTGACCGGCTGCACGCTCGTCGTCACGCTGGAGCCCTGCACGATGTGCGCAGGCGCGATCGTGCAGTCCCGGGTGGACCGGGTCGTCTACGGCGCCCGGGACGAGAAGGCGGGCGCGGCCGGCTCCCTGTGGGACGTCGTCCGCGACCGGCGCCTCAACCACCGGCCCGAGGTCATCGAGGGCGTGCTCGCCAAGGAGTGCGCCGGCCTCCTCACGGAGTTCTTCCGCGACCGCTGACGGACCGCCTGCCCAACCACCGATCGACCACCTCCGGGCCACCGACGGACCGCCTCCGGGCCGCCGATACCGATTTCAAACCATGCCCCACCTTGCTGTAAGGTCTCCCTCGGTAGCGTGTCCGAGCGGCCGAAGGAGCTCGCCTCGAAAGCGAGTGTGGCGCAAGTCACCGAGGGTTCAAATCCCTCCGCTACCGCTGGAGAAGGGCCCCGTCGAGAGACGGGGCCCTTCGTGCGTACGCGTGCTGATCACCCCGGTTACACTCGCGCCCCAGAAGGAACAGACGCACCAGTAGCGGGGGAGGCCGCGATGGCGGTGAACGGAAAGAAGATCGCCGTCTATTTGCTCGTGGTCTTCGTGCTGTACGTGATCATCACGGACCCGGCCAAGGCGGCCGACTACGTGGAGATAGGGTTCCAGGGCATATCGGACGCCGCCAAGGCCGTGGGCGACTTCTTCACCTGGCTGGCCGACGGGGCGCACTGAACAGACTCGAGGGAGCGCCCATGATCCGCCATCTCGTCCTCTTCAAGCTCAACGAGGGTGTCGAGCGTGACGACCCGCGTGTCGTCGCGGGTGTCGAGGCCTTCCGCGCGCTGGACGGGAAGATCCCCGAGATCCGCTTCTGGGAGCTGGGCTGGAACCTCAGCGACCGCCCCATCGCCTACGACTTCGCCATCAACTCCGGATTCGAGGACGTGACCGCGCTGCGGACGTACGTCGAGCACCCCGAGCACCAGGCGGGCGTGGGGCTGTGGAAGGAGTTCGCCACCTGGGTGATCGCGGACTACGCGTACTGAGCCCGAGCGCTCCGAAGCCTCCTGCCGGGAACGGTGGGAGGCTTTTCTGCGTCTTTCAGCCCAACTTGCCCAACTTTCCCCTCAACACGGCTTACCCAACGTTATGCGGTGCTTGCACACAGTGCACATGTCTTGTGATGCTATGACCGCTTTTGACGGATGAGTTGACCAACGAAGAGGTGGCGTTGACCGTGGCGGCCAGTACCGCGCCTCCCCAGGAGGCCCCCCAGGAGGCCGCCCCACGCAGTCGCGGCGCCGACACCCGGGCGCTGACCCAGGTGCTCTTCGGCGAGTTGAAGGAACTCGAGCCGGGCACGCCGGAGCACAGCCGGGTCCGGACGGCGCTCATCGAGGCCAACCTCCCGCTCGTGCGCTACGCGGCCGCCCGCTTCCGCTCCCGCAACGAGCCGATGGAGGACGTGATCCAGGTCGGCACCATCGGGCTCATCAACGCCATCGACCGCTTCGACCCGGACCGGGGCGTACAGTTCCCGACCTTCGCGATGCCGACCGTCGTCGGCGAGATCAAGCGGTACTTCCGCGACAACGTCCGCACGGTCCACGTCCCACGCCGGCTGCACGAGCTGTGGGTGCAGGTCAACGGCGCCACGGAGGACCTGACGACCGCCTTCGGACGGACCCCGACGACCTCCGAGATCGCCGAGCGGCTGCGCATCACCGAGGACGAGGTGCTGTCCTGCATCGAGGCCGGACGGTCGTACCACGCCACCTCGCTCGAGGCGGCGCAGGAGGGCGACGGACTGCCGGGCCTGCTCGACCGGCTCGGCTACGAGGACCCGGCGCTGGACGGCGTGGAACACCGCGACCTGGTCCGCCATCTCCTGGTCCAACTCCCGGAACGCGAACAGCGAATCCTGCTGCTGCGCTACTACAGCAATCTCACCCAGTCGCAAATCAGCGCGGAACTCGGCGTCTCACAGATGCACGTTTCGAGGCTACTCGCGCGTAGCTTCCAGCGACTGCGGTCCGCCAATCGGATCGACGCATAATCTTCGGCGGATAGCGGATGCATAAGGGGCGCACGGTCGCACGGTCCGGAACACCGCAGTTCGCAAGCGGGATCGAGAGGTAACCGGGGCGAGCGAATCGCTCACCGGCGCCGTTCCCGGCACTTCTGTGCCGAAAAACCGTCAGACCCCCTTTACCCAGGGCGTATTAGAGTCTCACGTGTCGACATGTCACTACAGCGTGTTGCCGACATGTGACATTCTGCCGGAAGCGCGTTTGCCGAGGCTTCGGCTCCGGTATTCAGGTGAAGGCTGACGTTCCACCACGGGGCGTTCGCCACGACCGTCCCGCGACCCAAAGGGGGTGGCATGTCCGCAGATCAGGGCAGCTCGAAGGTGCTCACGCTCACCAAGAGCGAGGCTGAGCCCGCACTCGACGACGTCACGGCTGTCGAGGCCGCGCCGGCCCCGGCTCTCCCGGCTCCCCCGACGGTGTCGGGAGCCATCGACACCCGCACCCTGTCCCGCTCCCTCTTCCTGCGGCTCGCCGCACTCGACGAGAACAGCCCGGAGCGCGCGTACGTCCGGGACACCCTCATCGAGCTCAACCTCCCGCTGGTGCGTTACGCGGCGGCCCGTTTCCGCTCGCGCAACGAGCCGATGGAGGACATCGTCCAGGTCGGCACCATCGGCCTGATCAAGGCGATCGACCGCTTCGACTGCGAACGGGGCGTCGAGTTCCCGACGTTCGCGATGCCGACGGTCGTGGGCGAGATCAAGCGGTTCTTCCGCGACACCTCGTGGTCGGTGCGTGTCCCGCGCCGTCTGCAGGAGCTGCGGCTGGCCCTCACCAAGGCCAGCGACGAACTCTCCCAGAAGCTGGACCGCTCTCCGACGGTCGCCGAACTCGCCACCGTGCTCGGCGTGTCCGAGGAGGACGTCGTCGACGGCCTCGCGGTCGGCAACGCGTACACCGCGTCCTCGCTGGACTCCCCGGCCCCGGAGGACGACGGCGGCGAGGGCTCCCTCGCGGACCGCCTCGGCTACGAGGACACGGCTCTGGAGGGCGTCGAGTACCGGGAGTCCCTGAAGCCGCTGCTGGCCAAACTCCCGCCGCGTGAGCGCCAGATCATCATGCTGCGCTTCTTCGCCAACATGACCCAGTCACAGATCGGCGACGAGGTCGGCATCTCCCAGATGCACGTATCCCGCCTCCTGACCCGAACCCTGGCCCAGCTGCGGGAAGGGCTCATCTCGGACTGAGGGTCGCCTCCCTGTCACCGGGCATCCAGAAGCGAGTGCCTCTGGATGTGCCGGGTCGGGTTGTTCGGCCGGCTGCGGGCAGCTGCGCTGGGCTTGGACGGGGCGCCTACAAGGGTGCCGGGTCGGGTTGTTCGGGCGGCTGCGGGCCGGTGGGGGCTGGTCGCGCAGTTCCCCGCGCCCCTAGGGAGCTGCAGTCACCTGCGCCCACGAGGGAACCCTTCGCCACCCCACGCGTGACGACGGACCGTTCGCCGTACGCGCGCCCCGACGGACCGCTCGCCACCCCACGAACCACGACGGACCGCCCGCCACCTCCGCGCCACAACGGACCGTTCGCCGTACGGCGCGCCAGGACGGGCGGTTGGCCGCCTACGGCGGGCAGGGGACGGACACCCCCCACCCCGGCCCCGACCCACAACGCACGGGCACGCGCTACACGAGCCCCCACCGGGGCCGAGCGGGCCGCCGCAGGCATTCAGGGGCGCGGGGAACTGCGCAAAACGCCCGCCCCCACCGAACCCGCACCCGAACCCGAACCCACCCCCGCCGCGCTACCCCAGCGCCAGCCAAGCCACCGCCGCGACGATCGCCACCGCGACCACCACCCCGATGATGAGTCCGACGCGCGGACCGCCCGACGTGGCGGCCGACGCGGCCGGCGCTGTCGGCTGTCGGCGGCCCTGCGGGCCCTCGTCGACGAACGCGCGGAACATCTGAGTGCTGCCGGCGGGGTCGTAGTTGCCCTCGGGAACCTGGTTCTCAGCCATGCCCAGAGACCCTAGCGAATCCGGGACCGGGGCCCAAGTGCGGGGCTGACAGGGGCATCAGCGGCTCCCACATGCGGGTTTACGTCCACAATACTTGCCTTTGCCAACTTTTTATGCCGCACCCCATCCGTTTTATTTGCCTGTAGCAACCAAGCACGTCTATGGTTGCCCTAAGCAACGAATACGGGAGGTGTGATGGCCGAGCAGGCGCGATACGAGGAGCTGATCCGCCAGTTCAGCGCCTTCGGGGCCGTGAAGAGGGAGATCGGGCGGATGATGCCGTCCGAGTGCCCAGCCGGTTCCGCCGCCGTGCTGACCCTCCTCGGGCGCTACGGGGACATGCGCATGAGCAAGCTCTCCGAGCTGCTCGCCGTGGACATGTCGGTGACCAGCCGCCACGTGGCGCACGTAGCCGAGCGCGGCTGGATCGAGCGCTCCCCCGACCCGGCGGACAAGCGCTCCCGCATCCTGCGTCTGACGCCGGCCGGCCAGGCGCTCCTCGACCAGCTGTCCCGCCGGACCTGCCTCATGCTCGCCGAGCGGCTCAGCGACTGGAGCGACGACGAGGTCATCCAGCTGACGGCGCTGATGGCCCGTCTGCGGGCGAGCTTCGACGACAGCCGTTCCCATGACGCCCGCGCCTACGACACCCGCGCCCACGGCCCCGAACCGCGGCCGCCGGTTTCCCCCGTACTCGAACAGATCACCCGTACACCCGCGACCACCCAATAAGAGAAGGAAGCCCATGGCTACGACCACACCAACCGGTGTGCGGGCTCACGCCAAGCACGGGGGAGGCTCCACCGAGTACGCCCCGATGACGCACCGGCAGATCATGGAGGCCATCTCCGGCCTGCTGCTCGGCATGTTCGTGGCGATCCTGTCGTCCACGATCGTCACCAACGCGCTCCCGCACATCATCAGCGACCTCGGCGGCGGCCAGTCCGCCTACACCTGGGTCGTCACCGCCGCCCTGCTGTCGATGACCGCGGCCACCCCCCTGTGGGGCAAGCTCGCCGACCTGTACAGCAAGAAGGCGCTCGTCCAGATAGCCCTGGTCATCTACGTCCTGGGCTCCGCGGCCGCCGGTCTCTCGCAGAACGCCGGGATGCTGATCGCCTGCCGTGTCGTCCAGGGCATCGGCGTCGGCGGTCTGTCCGCGCTCGCCCAGATCGTCATGGCCGCGATGATCTCCCCGCGTGAGCGCGGCCGTTACTCCGGCTACCTCGGCGCGACCTTCGCCGTCGCCACCGTCGGCGGCCCGCTGCTCGGCGGTGTCATCACCGACACCTCGTGGCTGGGCTGGCGCTGGTGCTTCTACGTCGGTGTCCCCTTCGCCGTCATCGCGCTGATCGTGCTGCAGAAGACCCTGCACCTGCCGGTCGTGAAGCGGGACGTGAAGGTCGACTGGGCCGGTGCGTTCTTCGTCGCCGCCGCCGTCTCGCTGCTGCTGGTCTGGGTCACCTTCGCCGGTGACAAGTACGACTGGATCTCCTGGCAGACGTACGCGATGGTCGGTGGTTCGATCGTCCTCGGTCTGATCTTCGTGCTGGTCGAGTCCAGGGTGCGCGAACCGATCATCCCGCTGCGGCTGTTCAGGAACCGCACCATCACCCTCGCGTCGCTGGCCTCGCTGTTCGTCGGTGTCGCGATGTTCACCGGCACCGTCTTCTTCAGCCAGTACTTCCAGCTGGCCCGCGACAAGTCCCCGACGATGTCGGGTGTGATGACCATCCCGATGATCGGCGGGCTGTTCATCTCCTCCACCGTCTCCGGGCAGTTCATCACCCGCACCGGGCGCTGGAAGGCGTGGCTGGTCAGTGGTGGTGTGCTGGTGACGGCCGGCCTCGGTCTGCTCGGCACCATCCGGTACGACACGGCCTACTGGAAGATGTCGATCTTCATGGCCCTGCTGGGTCTCGGCATCGGCATGATGATGCAGAACCTGGTGCTGTGCACGCAGAACCAGGTCGACCCGAGCGACCTCGGCTCGGCCAGCTCGACGGTCACCTTCTTCCGTTCCCTCGGTGGTGCGGTCGGCGTCTCCGCGCTCGGCGCGGTCATGTCCCACCGGATCTCGCACTACGTCACGGACGGCGTCGCCGCCCTCGACCCCAAGTACCAGGCCGCCCTGTCCGGTTCCGGCTCCTCCACCGACAGCATCCCGGACCTGGGCAAGCTCCCGGCCCCGGTGCGCACGCTCATGGAGAGCTCCTACGGCCACGGCATCGCCGACGTGTTCCTGATCGCCGGCGCCCTCGCGGCCGTCGCGTTCCTGATCACCCTGTTCATCAAGGAGGTTCCGTTGCGGACCAAGGGCGCGCTGGCACAGGCCGCCGGCGAGGAGACTCCCGCTCCCGCCGAGGCTCCGGTGGAGACCGAGGCCGCCGCGCACACTCCGAGCTGGGCGGCCACCGAGACCGTCTCCTCCGACACCGAGTCCGCCCCCGACGGCACGCAGCGGCTGTCCGCCGTGGCCACCCTCGCCCGTCCGGAGGCGTCCGGTGAAGGCTCCGGCTCCATCCCGGTCCGCGGTTTCGTGCGCGGCGCCGAGAGCGCGCCGGTCCCGCAGGCCGCGGTCACGCTGATCTCGCTCGCGGGACGGCAGCTGGGCCGGTCGGTGACACAGGCCGACGGTTCCTACGCGGTCGAGGCGCCGAGCGTCGGGTCGTACGTCCTGATCGCCTCCGCGGACGGCTTCCAGCCGCAGGCGTCCACGGTGCTCGTGAACGGCGAGCCGGTCGCCTACGACATCCTCCTCAGCGGCACCAGCGGGCTCAACGGGCTCGTGCGGGCCGCGCAGAACGGGGAGCCGGTCAAGGACGCGATGGTGATCGTCACCGATGTGCGCGGTGATCTGCTGGCCACCGGGACCACCGGTGAGCAGGGCGAGTTCGCCTTCGGCGAGCTGGTGCCGGGTGCGGTGACCGTCGCGGTCAACGCCGCCGGGTTCCGGCCGCGCGCCCTGCCCGTCGAGGTCGGCGGCACCGGCGTCACCCGCATCGAGGTCGACCTCGACTCGGGCGCCCGCCTGCAGGGTGTCGTACGGGCGCCGCACGGTCCGCTGGCCAACGCGCGGGTCACCCTCGTGGACGCGGCCGGCAACGTGGTCGGTACCGCCACCACCGGGTCGGACGGGGCGTACGCCTTCACCGACCTGGACGGCGGCGAGTACACGGTCATCGCGACGGGCTACCCGCCGCAGGCGACGGCCCTGACGGTGACCGGCCCCGGCGTGGACGGCCACGACATCGAACTCGCCCACCCCGGCGAGTAGTTCACCCACTTCCGGCCCGTGGCAGGGGGCGCGCGCTCCGAGCAAAGGCGCGCGCCCGCCACGGGCCGGTCTTCTTTGAGGAGGTATGACACATGGGACTGACCGCGAGGATCCGAACCCGGGACGGATGGGCCGTGTCGCACGCGGTGGTCACGGTGACCGACATGACCGGCACCCAGGTACTGCGCGCGGAGGCGGACGCGGAGGGGGCGGTGCGGGACGCCACACCGCTGGAGCCGGGGGCGTACACCGTCATCATCACCGCCGTCGGTTACGCACCCGCCGCCTCCAGCGCGATCGTCACCGCGAGCGGCCGCGCCGAGGTCGGCACGGTCACGCTGGCCCGCGTCGGCGGGGCGGAACTCCCGCCGCCGGGACCCTGGACCGTCGACCCGGCCCACTCCAGTGTCGGCGCGGTCGCCCAGCACCTGGGCATCTCCAGCGTGCACGGCCGCTTCACCGACTTCACGGCGGCGATCGAGGTCGCCCCGGACGACGTGACCAAGTCCCGGGTGGAGGCGGTGATCCGGGCGGCCTCCATCGACACCGGGAACGCGATGCGGGACGAGCACCTGAGGTCGGCGGACTTCCTGGACGTCGAGCGGTACCCGGAGATCACCTACCGGTCGACGGGGCTGGTCGTGTCCGGCACGGACCGCTGGACGGTCCGGGGCGAGCTGGCGATGCGCGGTGTCGTACGGCCCGTCGACCTGGACCTCGCCTACCTGGGCACCGGCGCCGATCCCTGGGGCGGGACCCGCGCCGCCTTCCGGGCGACGACCCAGCTGCGGCGGGAGGACTTCGCCATGAACTACAACCAGGTCGTGCAGGCGGGGATCGCGGCGATCGGGACGACGCTGAAGGTCGAGCTCGATGTGCAGGCGGTGCAGGGGGAGTCGCTGCCGCAGGCCTGAGGGCGCTGGCAGTGGCCTGCGGGGCTCCTACGCCGAGTCGGTGGACACGGGAACGCCGTGGCACTCCAACTAGGCTGAGGTCATGGCACCGAACATTGCGACCAACAAGGCCGTCTCGCTGGACGAGCTGCTGGACTTCGTACGGCCCCGGCACCGGGCGATCCTGCTGACGCGGCGGGCGGACGGGTCGCCGCAGGCCTCGCCGCTGACCTGCGGGGTGGACGACTCGGGGCGGATCGTCGTGTCGACGTATCCCGAGCGGGCCAAGACCCGGAACGCGAAGCGGGACGCCCAGGTCAGCGTGATCGTGCTGAGCGACGAGTGGAACGGACCGTGGGTGCAGGTCGACGGGACCGCGGAGGTCATCGACTCGCCGGAGTCCGTGGAGCCGTTGGTGGAGTACTTCCGGAACATCTCCGGGGAGCATCCGGACTGGGACGAGTACCGTTCGGCGATGGTCAAGCAGGGGAAGTCGATCATCCGGGTGACGCCGGTGCGGTGGGGTCCGGTGGCCACCGGCGGTTTCCCGGCGCGGTTGGCCTGATCGCGAGGTGGGCAAGCGCGCCTAAGGGCGCTCGACCATCGCCTCGATGCCCTTGACCAGGAGTTCCAGGGCGAACGTGAAGTCCCTGTCCTGCATGTCCTTCACCGTGTCGCCGCCCCTCGCCGTCAGGATCTCCTCGTTCTCCCTGAGGATCTCGGCGGCGCCGGGGGCCCGGGTGGCGGTGGTCATGGCGTGGCGGAAGTACTCCTCCTGGGTCATGCCGGCCTGGGTGGCGCGGGCGATGAAGTGGCCCTCGATGGTGCCGAAGCCGTAGACGAACTGGAAGACGGCGGAGATCGCGCCGGTGATGCCGTGCGCGGGCAGGCCGGTCCTGCGGACGATCCGGTGCACGGTCCGGGACAGGTCCAGGGAGCGGGGGCCGATGTTGAGGAAGGTTCCGGCCAGCGGTGAGACCCAGGGGTGCCGGACCAGCAGGCCCCGGTACTCCCTTGCCACCGCGCGCAGTTGGTCCCGCCAGTCCTCGTCGGCCTCCGGGTCCGGCAGCTCCAGCTCGCCGAAGGCCGCGTCCAGGGCGAGTTCGAGGAGGTCGTCCTTGGTGTCGACGTACCAGTAGACGGACATCGCGGTCACGTTCAGCTCGGCGGCCAGCCGCCGCATGGAGAACCTGGCCAGCCCCTCGGCGTCCAGGAGACGGACGGTGACCTCGGTGATCCGGTCCCGGTCCAGCCCGGACGGCTGCCCGCCGCCACGCCCGCCCCGGCGCACCTTGCCCTCCAGCCAGACACTGGTTCGCGCGGCCGCTTCTTGGCCTGCCTTCACCATGGCGCACCTTCCGAGACGTCGTTCACTTGCCGAGATGCTAGGCCTGCACCGACCTGTGAGGGGCGCGGGACCGTGCCGATATCCGGCTCCGCCGCGTGGGCGCGACCGGCCGCAGTGAACCCGCACCCGCCGACGAAGCACACCCCCACCCCCTGAGCGCTCAACCCTGCGGAGTAGCCCGCTCCGCCCGCCGCAGCAACACCCCCGCCACCACCCCGCCCAGCAGCACCGCCACCGCCCCCACCAACTGACTGCTCTCCAGGCCGGCGGCGAATGCCTCGGTGATCCGCGCCTTCTCCGACGCCGACCCCGCCTGCGCCAGCGCCCCCGGCAGGGACACCGCGGCCACCGAGATCCCGGCCGCGAACCGCGCGTTCAGCACCGCGCCCAGCACGGCGACCCCGAGCCCCTGCCCGAACTCGGCCACCGTGCCGTTGATGCCCGCGCCGACCCCGGCCTTCTCCGGCGGGATCGCGCTCATGATCGCGTGGGCCATCGCGGGACTGGCGACCGCCGCTCCCGCGCCGATCAGCACCAGCCCGAGCAGCGTGCCCGGATATCCGTGGCCCGTGAGCGTGGCGATGGCGAGGAGGCCCGCGGCCATCACCGCCATGCCGAGGCCGATGGAGAGCGGGGTCCCGAGCCTGGTCGACCACTTCGCCGACAGGCCGGTGAAGTTGAGGGCGACGATCATCAGCGCGAGCGGTGCCGTCCGCAGCCCCGCCTCCAGGGGGCCGTAACCGAGGACGAACTGCATGTGCTGGGTGAGCAGGAAGAGGGAGCCGCCCATGCCGAAGGTGATCAGGACCGCACCCGCCACCGCTCCGGTGAACCGGCGGTCACGGAAGAAGTGCATGTCGAGCATGGGGTGAGGGATCCGGCTCTCCCAGTACGCGAACCCGGCGAGGACCACCACCGCCACGGCCGCCGGTGCCAGCACCCGGCCGGAGGTCCAGCCGTGCTCGGGGCCGGAGATGATCGCGAAGACCAGGGCGGCCATGCCGATCGTGGAGAGCAGGGCGCCGAGCAGGTCGGGGCGGTCGCCCTGCGGGTTTTTGGACTCGGGGACCAGGAGCACGACCGCGACCAGGGCGAGCGCGGCGACCGGCAGGTTGATCAGGAAGATCGCGCCCCACCAGAAGTGGTTCAGCATGAAGCCGCCGAGGAGGGGACCGGCCGCGAAGCCAAGGGAGTTGACCGCCGCCCAGATGCCGATCGCCCTCGGCTGCTCCTCGGGCGCGAAGATCTGCATCGCCACGGCGAGCGTGGTGGTCATCAGCAGCGCGCCGCCCACGCCCATCCCGGCCCGGGCCGCGATCAGTTGGGCGGTCGAGTCGGCGAGACCCGCGACCAGCGAGCCGACGCCGAACAGCACCAGCCCCGCAGCCAGCATCTTCTTGCGGCCGTAGCGGTCCGCCGCGCTGCCCGCGGTGAGCAGGAGCCCCGACTGCACCAGCGAGTACGCGTTGATCATCCACTGGATGTCGGAGGTGGCGGCGCCCAGTTCCCTGGTGAGGGAGGGGATCGCCACGTTCAGGATCGTGTTGTCGAGCAGCACGGTCAGCTGCGCGAGACAGATGACGCCGAGTATCAGCCAGCGCTGGGGATGACCCTGGGGGACGGCGACGGGGACGGGAACCGGGGCGGGAGCGGTCATGCTGTACACCGTAGAACAGTTCCTATACGGCGTACAACGCGCTTTTCCGCCGTACGACGAGAAGGGGGGGGGCCCCCCGGGGGGGCCCCCGTGGGCCGGGGGGGGGGGGGGGCCGGGGGGTTAAAAAAAAAAAAGAACCCACCCGAACAAACCAAAAAGAGGATTGGCGCTTGGGGGTG
>NZ_JBHVYZ010000056.1:922-41972 GCF_042880295.1 Streptomyces sp. NPDC058307 | reverse complement strand
GTTTATTGTTTATTTATTAACACTTTTTCAAATTGTTGTTTCATGGTTCTTGCCCTCCAGCCCCGTTCGCGGGGGCACACCGCGGGGGCCCCCCCCCTTCTGCCGGGGAGAGGCGTCAGCCGCTCGCCTTCTGGGTGAGGTCGTAGAAGGTGGCCGAACCGACCGTGACCTTCTTGAAGTTGGCCTCGACCCACGAGGTGATCTGGGAGGACGTACCGCTGCTGCTGCCGCCCATGCCGCCGCCGGAGCCACTGGAGATGAAGTAGTGGACCTTGCCGTCCGCCACGTACTTCTTGAACTGGGCCAGTGTCGGGGACGGGTCGGTGCCGTTGAAGCCGCCGATCGCCATCACCGGGTCGCCGGTGGAGAGCTGGTAGCTCGCCGCGTTCTGGGCGCCGATGGCCGCCGCGACCCAGGTGTACTTCGACGCGTCGGTCTCCAGCAGCTTCTTGGCCTCGGCGGTGACGCTCGCGCCGTTCAGCAGGCCGCCGACGCCACCGCCGCCCATGCCGCCACCGTCGCCCGTACGGCCGCCGGGGACGCCCCGTTGCCCCTGTTGGCCCTGGGTGCCGCCGTTGCCGTTCTGCTGGTTCTGGCCCTGCTGCCCGGGCATGCCCCCGCCGGGGAAGCCGCCCGTGCCGCCGCCCTGCGTGGTGCCGTTGCCGTTCTGCTGCTGGCCCTGCCGGCCCTGCTGGCCGGGCGTCCCGCCGCCGAAGCCGCCCCGGCCCCCGCGGCCGCCCGGACCGCCGCCCATCATGGACGCGCCCGCCGGGCCCGCCGTCACGATCGAACCGGTGTGGCCCTCCTGGAGGGTGCTGAGCGTGTACGCCGTCGGGCCGGCCAGCGAGGCCACCAGGCCCAGGGAGGCCGCCGCGAGGGCGAGTTGCCGTTTGACGCGGCCCGCGAAGATCAGACCGAGCGCGGCGACCAGACCGCCGATCAGGATCAGGTACTTCAGCCAGGGCAGGTAGTCGGAGGTGCGGTTGAGCAGGACGTAGCTCCAGGCCGCCGCCGCCACGACCGAGACCGCGAGGGTGATCGACGCCCACAGCTCGGCGCGCTTCTCCCACAGGATGCCCGCGCCCATGCCGATCACGGCCGCCATGTAGGGGGCCAGGGCCACCGTGTAGTACTGGTGGAAGATGCCCGCCATGTAGCTGAAGACGACCATGGTCATCAGCAGCGAGCCGCCCCAGACCAGGAACGCCCCACGCGTGACGCTGGTCCTGGTGAGCTTGCGGGTCGCCACCAGACCGGCGGCCAGGAGGATCAGCGCCGCCGGCAGCAGCCAGGAGATCTGGCCGCCGATCTCGGAGTTGAACATCCGGTCCCAGCCGGTCGCGCCCCACATGCCGGTGCCGCCACCGCCGCCGCCGCCGACCGAGCCGGTCTCGTCGCCGCTCAGGCGGCCGAAGCCGTTGTAGCCGAAGGTCAGCTCAAGGAAGGAGTTGTTCTGGGAGCCGCCGATGTAGGGGCGCGAGGAGGCGGGCCACAGCTCGACGATCGCGACCCACCAGCCGCCGGAGACGACCAACGCACCGGTGGCAGCGGCCAGTTGACCGAGCCGCTTCCTGACGGAGACCGGCGCGCAGACGGCGTAGACGATCGCCAGCGGCGGCAGGATCAGGAAGGCCTGGAGAGTTTTGGCGAGGAACGCGAAGCCGATCGCGACACCGGCCCACAGCAGCCACTTGGTGCGGCCGTCCTCCAGGGCGCGGACCACGGAGTAGCAGGCGAGCGCCATCAGCAGCGCCAGCATGGCGTCGGGGTTGTTGAACCGGAACATCAGCGCCGCGACGGGGGTGAGCGCGAGCACGGCGCCCGCGATCAGACCGGCCGCGGGGCTGAACCGGCGGCGCACGGAGGCGTACACGACGGCGACCGTGCCGACGCCCATGAGGACCTCGGGCGCGAGGATCGCCCAGGAGCTCAGGCCGAACAGGCGCACCGCCAGCGCCATCGGCCACAGCGAGGCCGGGGGCTTGTCGACGGTGATGGCGTTGCCCGCGTCCAGCGAGCCGAAGAAGAACGCCTTCCAGGACTGGCTGCCGGCCTGGACCGCCGCCGAGTAGAAGGAGTTGGCGTAGCCGGAGGCGCTCAGGTTGTACAGGTAGAGCAGGAGGGTCGCGGCCAGCAGGCTGAGGAAGGCCGGGCGGGCCCAGCGCGGGTCCTCGGGGCGGCCGCGCCACAGTCTGCGGACGAAAGGCTGCTGGGGTTCACCGGAGTCGGGGGCGGGGGGAGCGACCGGCACCTCGGGGGCCGTCGCCGCCGGACCCCACCCGGAACCCTGCCGGGCCGGACGGTCGGTCTGCGTGGTCATCAGGAGTTCCTCGGGTCGGTGTCGGTCGGGCGCACCGGCTGCAACCGCACGGTGGCGTCCTGCCAGGAGCGCTGCTCCGCGGCCTCACCGGCGCGGAACTCGGTCGTGTCGTACGGGGACGGCGGGGTGTACGGCGTCGTGGCGTGGGGCGTCGTGGCGTACTGGTGTGCCGTCGGGCGCTGGGGCAGCGGCCCGTACGACTGCTGCGGCTCGGCCGGGGTGGGGGTGGTGACGACGGTGGACATGGGCTGGTCGTCCTCACGGTCCGGGAAGACCCAGGCCCGGAAGAGCAGGAAGCGCAGCACGGTCGCCGCGAGGTTGGCGGCGATCAGCACCGCCAGCTCGGTGGAGTGCGCGGGGTCGCTGCTGGCCGCGTTGAGCGCGGCGAGGGAGCCGCTGGTCAGCGCGAGGCCGATGCCGAAGACGACCAGGCCCTGCGCCTGGTGCCGGACGGCGCCGCCCCGCCCGCGCACCCCGAAGGTCAGGCGCCTGTTGGCGGCGGTGTTGGCGACCGCGGAGACCAGCAGGGCCAGCGCGTTGGCGGTCTGGGAGCCGCCGAACTGGCGGAAGCCGCTGTAGAGCAGCAGGTAGAAGAGGGTCGACAGACCGCCGACGACACAGAACCCGACGAGCTGGCGGGCCAGCCCCTTCGGCACGTCCTGGATCTCGCGGTCGCGCGGGTCGTCACCGAACGGCCGGGTGATCCGGTCCAGCGGCAGCGATCCGCTCGCCAGGGCCTTGCCCACCCGCCACACCCCCTTGAGGTCCTCGGTCGCCGTCCTCACGATGTGGACGGTGGAGTCGGGGTCGTCGACCCAGTCGACGGGCACTTCGTGGATACGGAGTCCCGCGCGCTCGGCGATGACCAGCATCTCGGTGTCGAAGAACCAGCCGGTGTCCTCGACGAGCGGCAGCAGGACCTGCGCCACGTCACGCCGGATGGCCTTGAAGCCGCACTGCGCGTCGGAGAAACGGGCCTGGAGGGAGCCGCGCAGGATGAGGTTGTAGGCGCGGCTGATGAACTCGCGCTTGGGACCGCGCACCACCCGGGAGCTGCGGGCGAGCCGGGAGCCGATCGCCAGGTCGGAGTGGCCCGAGATCAGCGGTGCCACCAGCGGCAGCAGGGCGTTGAGGTCGGTGGACAGGTCCACGTCCATGTAGGCGAGGATCGGTGCGTCGGAGGCGGACCAGACGGTCCGAAGGGCCCGGCCGCGCCCCTTCTCCTCCAGCCGGAAGGCCTTGACCTCCGGGATCTCCGCCTCCAGCCGCCGCGACACCAGGGGAGTGGTGTCCGTCGACGCGTTGTCCGCGATGGTGATGCGGAACGCGTACGGAAACGTGCGCTCGAGGTGCTCGTGCAGTCTCCGCACACACGGCTGGAGGTCCTTCTCCTCGTTGTAGACGGGGATCACTACGTCCAGGACAGGCGTACCGGCGTCGCCGGCCGGGAGGTGCTCCCGCGCCGGCAGGGTGCCGGGAGAAGAGTCGGTTCGCATGGGAACGACTCTGGTCAAGCCCCCTGTCGCACCCATATGGCGGCGCTGTGCTGTGCCTGTGAGTGCGATTGCCAGTTGGTTTCGGGCGCCGGACGGGGGGCCACGGGCCCGACCGCGGGCAGGTGCACGGTGAACACGGTCCGCCCCGGAACGCTGTCCACGGTCACCGCGCCGCCGTGTGCGGTCGCGACGGCCTGCACGATGGCCAGGCCGAGGCCGGTGGATCCGGTGGCGCGGGAGCGCGCCGAGTCGCCGCGCGCGAACCGTTCGAAGACGTGCGGGAGCAGGTCGGACGGGATGCCCTGTCCGTTGTCCTCGACGTCCACGCACATCCACGGCCCGCGGCGCTGCACGCGCGCGGTGACCGTCGTACCCGGCGGGGTGTGTTTGCGCGCGTTGCCGAGCAGGTTGATGAGCACCTGCTGGAGGCGGGCCGCGTCGCCGGAGACGAGGGCGGGTTCGTCGGGCAGGTCCAGGCGCCAGTTGTGGTCCATGCCGGCCGCGCGGGCGTCACTGATGGTGTCCACGACGAGCGGGACGAGGTCGGTCTGCTCGAACTGGAGCGGCCGCCCCGCGTCCAGGCGCGCGAGCAGCAGCAGGTCCTCCACGAGCAGCGTCATCCGGCCCGCCTCGGACTCGATACGGCCCAGGGCGTGGCGGGTGTCGGGGCCGACCTCCTCCCTGCCGCGTCTGGTGAGCTCGGCGTACCCGCGGATGGAGGCGAGCGGTGTTCTGAGTTCATGGCTGGCATCGGCGACGAACTGCCGCACCCGCATCTCGCTCTGCTGGCGTGCGTGCAGGGCGCCGTGGACGTGGTCCAGCATCCTGTTCAGCGCGGCGCCGACCTGTCCGACCTCGGTGTGCGGATCGCACTCCGCCTCGGGAACCCGCTCGCTCAGATTGACCTCGCCGGTGTGCAGCGGCAGTTCGGAGACCCGGGTGGCGGTGTTGGCGACCCTGCGCAGGGGGCGGGTGGCGAGCCCGACGAGGACGTAACCGGCGATGACGGCCGCGCCGAGACCGGCGGCGGTGACGCTGATCTCTACGAGGATCAGGGTGTCGATGGTGGCGTCGACGTCCTTGGTGGGGATGGCGACGTAGTAGGCGGAGGTGGCGTTGGTGGCGTACCGGACGAGGTAGTCACCGATGCCGGGGAGCTCGACCTTGTGCTGCTCGTTGTCCTTGGGGACCGCGCTCAGCACCTTGATCTGCGCGGTCGTGAGGTTCTCGGCGGTCAGGTCGAAGTTCTGGTCGGAGTCGGACTTCACCCCGCGCTTGGCGTCGGTGATGGTGCCCTTGACCACCTTGGCCGCGATCGTGCCGTCCGGCCCCGGGCCGATGACGAAGTCAGCGGGGGTGTTCTGCCGCTTCCTCTGCCCACCAGGCGCGTCGCTCTTGTTCGTGTTCTTGTCGTCGTTGGTGCCACCGTTGTCGAGCCGCTCGGGCGGCAGAGCACGCGGCGCCGCCCGTGACGCGGCCTCGCGCAGCTTGCCGTCCAACTGGTCGTACAGATGGGACCGCAGCGCGAGTGTGGTCACCGTGCCGATCACCGAGCAGACCACGGCGATCAGCACCACCGACGCGACGACGAGCCGCGTCCGCAGCGTGCGCGGCTTGCCAGCTCGCCCTGCCCGCTTCTGCGCCCGCGGCCGTCGTCGCCCGCTCATGAGGCGGCGGGCTTGATCAGGTAGCCGGCGCCGCGCCGGGTGTGGATCATCGGTTCACGTCCCGCGTCGATCTTCCGGCGCAGGTAGGAGATGTAGAGCTCGACGACGTTGGCCTGGCCGCCGAAGTCGTACGACCACACCCGGTCCAGGATCTGCGCCTTGCTGAGCACACGCCGGGGATTGCGCATCAGGAACCGCAGGAGCTCGAACTCGGTCGCGGTGAGGTGGATGTTCTGACCGGCCCGCGAGACCTCGTGGCTGTCCTCGTCGAGGGTGAGGTCACCGACGACCAGCACGGAGTCCGAGCGGCGATCGGCCGCACCCGAGCGGCGGATGAGGCCGCGCAGCCGGGCCACGACCTCTTCGAGGCTGAACGGCTTGGTGACGTAGTCGTCACCCCCGGCGGTGAGCCCGGCGATACGGTCCTCGACGGCGTCCTTCGCGGTCAGGAACAGCACCGGCACGTCCGGCAGTTCACGCCGCAGCCGCCCGAGGACGGCCAGTCCGTCCATGTCGGGAAGCATCATGTCGAGAACGACGGCGTCGGGCCGGAACTCCCGCGCGGTCTGCACGGCACCCTGGCCGTCTCCCGCACTCCGGATCTGCCATCCCTCATAGCGCAGGGCCATGGAGAGCAGTTCGGTGATCGACAGCTCGTCGTCCACCACAAGCACTCGGACGGGGCTCCCGTCCGGCCTCAGCAGTTCGGTGCGCCCCTGGGGCGAGGTCGTGGTCATGGTGGACACCATGTCGGGGCCCCCTGAGAACACCCTTTCGGCAGTCTGTGATTTTGCTGAGAAACACACAGGCGCCTCTCAGGGAACACCTGGGGAATGCCTTGTTCGACCCGTCGGGCGGGGTGTCCGACGGGTGGGGCGAGATGTCCGACGGGTCGGACAAGGCATCGAGCCGCATCCCGGACAGCTACCGTTCTTCCCCGCTACGGTTCTTCCCCGCTACCGTTCTTCCCCGCTACCGGACCGGCCCCTGCTCGTCCACACCGACCGTCGGCGCCCCGAGGAACACCTCGGCGCCGACCGGGCCGTAGGCGATGTTGAAGGTGTCCAGCCAGTACGACCAGTCCCGGATCCCCACGGCGCTGCTGAAGCGGTAGTTGAGCCGCCACCGCACCCACTGCCCGGGCTGGAGCCGCACGGCCGGGCGCCGCCGCGGCCGGGGCGGCACCCCGAACATCGGCCTCACCCTGGGCAGGACCCGCAACAGCCCGTCCACCTCACGGAGTTGGACGTCGACCCCTCTGAGATTGTCGCCCTGCTGGTTGTGCGGTGCGAAGTCGTCCCGCTCGTCCATCCGGACCGCGTGGACGAACGGCTCCCCGTCCCGCCCCACCGCGGACGGCGGCAGAACGAAGCCGACCGGAGCCGCGTTCCTTCTGGTCGCGGCCTCACCGCCACGGGACTGCTTCGTCCACGACGTGCGTATCCACTGCACGGTGACGTCCATCCCTGGCCCTCCCCTCGTCAGAACAACCCGTCCTGCACCCCCGACGTCTCCTTGAACTCTCTCATCGGCACGGTGATTTCCGCCCCGTCGGCAGGGACCAGCCCCCATCCCGTCATCAGCCGGGTGTCCAGTACGACGACTGCCCCGCTCGCGGTCTCCAGGTGCAGGTCGGGTCCGGCGGCCGCGAGGAGCCGCCCATCCACCGACCCGCCCGCGACGAGCTCGCTCACCTCACCCACGGCGGCGGGCAGCCCGGCGAGGCCGAAGACCTCGACGTGGTCGACCGGTTCGTACGGCGCGCGGTCCAGGGACTCCGGCCAGCCGCCCAGCGCCACCGCCCGCGCGTGCAGTTCGGCGAGCTCCGCGGCCCGCTCGGCGGCCGACCCCGGCAGGACGGACCGTACGGCCCGCTTGGCCCCGTACGGGATGCGGTCGGGTACCGAGAGCGCCGCCCGCAGCAGTTCCTCGGTGCGCCGCGCGGCCATGAGCGGGCCGGTGCCGAGCCAGCTGAAGCAGACGGCACCCTGCTCCAACAGGCGCGCGGAGCCCCGCTGGTGAGCCGTGATGCCGACCTTGACCATGCCGGGCCCGAACCACGCCAGATATACCCGGTACGGGCGGGGGTCGTCCGCGAGGGTGTCGGCGGCCACGGAGTGCGCCCGGTCCAGCCGCGCACACTCCTCGCACCGCGCCCCCGTGCTCCGCCCCGACACCGCGGCCCGCGCCGGACACGCGTGCCCCCGCGCTCCCACACATGTCCGCCCACCCCCCTCCGCGACCCCGAAGGCCACCCGCTTCCCCCAGGTCAGCGCACTGCGCCGCCCGCCGTCCCACCGCAGCACGGGCCCGTCGGCCGACCACGACAACCCCGAGCACTTCCATCCCTGTGCCATCTCTCACGAGGGTAGGGGGCACCACTGACATTGCTCCTGGTACGCGGTCCCGGTGGTCGTGACCCTCCGGCCGACAGGAGTCGCGCATGTGAACTCGAGGCCAGGTCAGCCCACCGGCTCCACGGACACCGCTTCCGCCGTCGCCGCGGCCCTCGTCCCGACCACCCCGGGCCTCGCCCCGACCACTGCGGCCCGCGGGCCGCCCCGCCCTGCCATCCGGCACCCGACGCACCCTGGATGCCCCTCGCGCGCGCTCGTGTCCCGCACCCGCATCCCCCACTGCTCACGCGGCCGGCGCCCCGGCGGCTTGCCCCAGCCGGCCAGGTGCAGGGCCCAGGTCACGAGGGCGCTCGCCACGGTGACCACGAGTCCGACGGCGATCAGCGCGCCGGACACCACGCACACTCCCAGCCCCAGGACGGACGTCCCCAGGGCGGCGATGCCGACTCCGGTCCACCCCGCGACCGTGTGCCCCTCGTCATACTGATGTGCGCTCACAGATCCCCCTCTGCCATTTGTCTCACCTCCTAAGAAATTTACCGCAGATACCTCTCACGTACTAAGGGAATAAGGAATCCGATGCACGCCGAGTCCCGCCCCTCCGCCACTCCGGCCCAGGCACTGGAAGCGATGGACTTCTTCATCGCCACCGCCCACCTCGGCCAGCAGGAGATGGCCCAGCGGCTGGGCCTGAACGTCACCGACCTGCTGAGCTTCGCCTGCGTCCTGAAGGCCGGCGAGGACCTCCTCACCGCGGGCGACCTCGCCGAGCACGCCCACGTCACCACCGGCGCGGTGACCGGCATCCTCAACCGCCTGGAGCGCGCCGGCTACGTCACCCGCGTCCCCGACCCAGCCGACCGCCGCCGGGTCCGGGTCGCCGCGCTCCCCGACGCCGTGGCCAAGGTCGTCGCCCTCTACCAGCCGTACTACGACCGCCTCGACGCCGTCTTCGCGCAGTACTCGGCCGACGAGATCGCCGTACTCCACGACTGGTTCAGCCGTTCGACGAACCTCGCGCTCTCCTATATCGAGGAACTGCGGGCCAAGGACGCGAAGGGCGAGTAGTGGGGCCTCCCCACCCCGGGGGTGGAGCCAGCCCTACCTTCGGTCCGGGAGACCACTCCATCGTTTCGGCGAGCCCGCGACGGCATCGTTGACCGCAGCTGATCCACCCGGGATCAAGCGGACCGACAAGCCAGTGCCGAGCCGGAGGACACCCCATGGAGCCGCAGACGGCCGACCGGACCGGGTCCCCCACGACGGCCCCCGGTCCGCTCGCTTCCTTCGTGCGCTTCGTCGTCTGCGGCGGCGGGATCGGCGTGCTCTCCAGCTTCGCCGTACCGCTGGTGGCGCTGACGGTGCCGTGGGCGATGGCGAACGCGGTGATCACCTTGGCCTCCACGCTCCTGTGCACCGAACTGCACGCCCTGTTCACCTTCGGCACCGGCCGCCGCCCCGGCTGGCGCCGGCACCTGCAGTCCTCCGGCTCGGCGGCCGCCGCATACGCGGTCACCTGCGCCGCGATGTTCCTCCTGCACGCCGTCCAGTCCTCCCCGAGCATGCTCACGGAACAGGCCGCCTACCTGAGCGCCTCCGCCCTGGCCGGCATCGGCCGCTTCCTGGTCCTGCGCCTGTTCGTCTTCGGGAACCCCCGCAAGGACAACCGCCCGCCCCGGACGCTCGCCCTGCCCCGCCCGACCCTGCCGCGGGCCACGGTGAGCACCGCCTGCTGAACAGGCTGTCGGCGGGGTCCACCGGCTCGCTGCCGGGGTCCAGTCGCGCAGGAACCAGGAACCTGAAGCCAAGGCGCGGCGCCCCGAACACTTCCGCTCCTCGGCGAGTTCACGGACCACCGCGCCCTCGTACGACTCCAGGAACCGACGCGTGAGTGGTTCACCGGCAACTCTGAGTAGGGCGGGTTCGCGGCCGAACGAACTCGGGGCGAGCCGTCATCGCGGCGGTGTGTCTGGTCGGTCGGCGATCTGAGTGCTGTGGTCGGAAGCGGGCTTGACCCTGACGCTGGGTCAACCCTCCATCCTTCCGGGAGGAGCTTCCGCGCAGTCGCCTGGAACAGCTCCGCGAAGGAGGCAGCTGACTATGACAGCCCAATCGATCGCCGGTCCGGCGATTCGCGTGCAAGGTCTCAGGAAGTCGTACGGGAAGCTCGAAGTGCTGCGCGGTGTGGACTTCGACGTGGTGCCGGGCAGCATCTTCGCCCTGCTCGGTTCCAACGGGGCGGGCAAGACCACGACCGTGAGGATCCTCGCCACGCTCCTGAAGGCCGACGCGGGGGCGGCGAGCGTCAATGGCTTCGACGTCGCCACGCAAGCGGCGAACGTGCGGGAGTCCACCAGTCTCACCGGACAGTTCGCGGCCGTCGACGAGATCCTCAGCGGTCGGGAGAACCTCGCCCTGGTCGCCAGGCTGCGCCACATCAAGGACCCTGGCGCAACTGTGGACGTCCTGCTGAGGCGTTTCTCGCTGCGCGAGGCGGGCGCGCGGAGAGTGTCCACGTATTCGGGTGGGATGCGCCGCCGGCTGGACATCGCGATGAGCCTTATCGGGAATTCGCCGGTAATTTTCCTGGACGAGCCGACGGCCGGTCTCGATCCCGAGGCGCGCATCGAGGTGTGGGAGGCGGTCAAGGAGCTCGCCGGCCACGGAACTACGGTGCTGCTCACCACGCAGTATCTGGACGAGGCCGAGCAGCTGGCCGACCGGATCGCGATCCTCCACCAGGGGCGGATCATCGTGAACGGCACCCTCACCGAGCTCAAGCAGCTCTTCCCACAACCCAAGGTCGAGTACGTCGAGAAGCAGCCGACTCTTGAGGAAATCTTTCTCGCAGTCATCGGCGGCAGCGACAAGAGCGACGTCACTGGCACGACATCTGGGGGGCAAGGATGACCACGTACTTCTTCAACGACACTGCCGCGCTCACGGGGCGGACCCTGCGCCATGTCACACGCAGCATGGACACCATCATCACGACCGCCGTCACGCCGGTCGCCATGATGCTGATGTTCGTGTACGTGTTCGGTGGCGCAATCGATACCGGGTCGGTTCCGTACGTGAACTACATGCTGCCCGGCATCCTGCTCATGACCATCGCCTCCGGCATCTCCTACACCGCGTACCGGCTGTTCACCGATGTGAAGAGCGGGATCTTCGAACGCTTCCAGTCCATGCCGATCGCTCGGTCGGGTGTGCTGTGGGCCCACGTCGTCACCTCTCTGGTCGCGAACCTGATCGCCCTCGTGCTGGTCGTCGGCGTCGCTGTGCTCATGGGCTTCCGCTCCGGGGCAGGAGTGTCGGCATGGCTCGCGGTTGCCGTCATCCTGCTCCTGTTCACCCTGGCGCTGACCTGGCTCGCCGTGATCCCCGGGCTCTCTGCGTCGTCGGTCGAGGGAGCGGGCGCGTTCGCGTACCCGCTCATCTTCCTGCCGTTCGTCAGTTCGGCGTTCGTGCCCACAAAGACGATGCCCGGCCCGGTGCGCTGGTTCGCCGAACATCAGCCGGTGACGTCGATCGTCAACACGATCCGCAACCTGTTCGCCGAGCAGCCGGTCGGCGACGAGATCTGGACCGCCCTCGCGTGGTGCGTCGGCATCCTCGTCGTGGCGTACATCTTCGCGATGGCCGCCTATCGCCGGAAGATCGCCTGAGGCAGTCTGAGACCCATGCTCACCATCAGCCAGCTTGCGGCGTACGCCGGGGTGACGGTGCGGGCGGTACGCCACTACCACCGGATCGGGCTGCTGCCCGAGCCCGAGCGCGACCGGTCCGGATACCGGACCTACGGTGCTGCCGCGGTCGTGCGACTGATCCGGATCCGCACCCTCGCAGACGCCGGCGTGCCGCTGGCCCGGGTGCAGGAACTCCTCGACGCCGGCCCGGAGGAGTTCGCGGGTGGCGTCCAGGAGATCGACAAGGCCCTGCGTGCCGAGATCCGGCGGCTGCAGGACACCCGCAGCCGCCTCGCCAGGCTCGCCGCCGGAGAGCACCTGGCGCTTCCGCACAGCGTCGTGGACTACCTCGGCCGGCTGCGCGGTCTCGGGGTTGAGGAGCGGTACATCGAGATGGAGCGGGACGCCTGGATCATGATTGCCGCCCAGGTGCCGCACTCGATCGACGCCGTGATCGCCAAGAAACACGAGGAGTTGGACGACCCCGACATGGTGAAGCTCTACAGCCTTCTCAGCGGGGCACTCGACTGGCCGGCCAACGATCCGCGGATCGTCGAGGTCGCCGACATCATGGAGCGCTTGATGATTCGCGCCGTGGAGGCCGGCGAGGTGGGTGCCGATGACGGCATCGACGATCAGTTTGTGGACCTGCTGGACTCCACCATGGTCGAGTCCTCACCGCACACCGCGCGGCTGTTGGCGATCCTGGAGGAGCGGGGGTGGAGGGGCTGGACCCGCATCGAGCGAGTGCCTGCCGAGAGACTCGGTACTGAGCTGCCGCCGTCGTGAAGGCAGGTCCGGGTCCTGGAGTGACCCTAGGAGGAGGGCCAGCGCGGTGGGGGTGGGCAGCGTGGATGTACTTCATGGCCGTGGTGACCTTGTTGGTGTCAGCCGCTGATGTCAGACATCAACGGCTGCTTGGCACAGGGGCGAGGAGGAAGCACAGCTACGGTCCGTGGACCGCGCCGCGACTCCTCAACGTGAACTGCAGGCTGTACAGCGCTCCGGCCACGTCCGGACTTCATGTATGCCTACCCCGGTACCTCCCTGACAAGGTCCCAGGAGATCGAAGGCTTCGTGGTCGGTCAACCGGAGCTGATCGGGAACGGCATCGTTGAGCAGCCTCCGCAGCGGGGGCCACGCGCGGGCGCCGCGGCGCAGGGCGAGAAGGGTCTCGGTCTCGGCGCGTGGGCCGAGCAGCCGCTCCACTTCGGTCGGCTCGCTCCAGAGTCGTGCGGCCTCGATGACGAGCGCCGGATCCGCCGCGGTATGCAGTTGCAGGACGGCCCGGAACTGCCGTCGGCGTCCTTCGGGTACGTCGACGCGCAGGGAGACACTGACCTCGGCGGTGAGCGCCGCCTGGGTTTCCTCGGCCCATTCACGCAAGATGGGCACGGCGCGGGCCTCGCGCCAGGCGTACGGCAGCGCTCCCATGGCGAGCGGCGCGGCCGGCGTACGACCAGATCATCGGCGACCGCGTCGCAGAACTGGCGTACCAGCGCAGCCGGTTCGGCGATCCGTACCGGAGCAGGGCCAGGCTCGGGCAGGCAGTGGGCGTGTGGCGGGAAGGCGGCGGCCAGGGCGTCCAGCGTCTGGCGCTGGGCGGCGGTAAAGGGACCCACCTGCCAGGTGTCGTAACCGGCGGGGGTGAGGGCCGGGTAGAGGCGGCCGTCCGCGAGCAGCCGCAGCGCGAAGCGAGTGGCGGCCTGCCAGGCGAAGCCAGAGGGATGCGTCGGCTCCGCATTGGCCAGGGCGGAGACAGCGACGGCGACAGGCAGCGCGTAACCCTCGACCCTGCGCCGCCTGACCGAGCGGCCGTGCGGCAGGACCAGCTCCACCGCCCCGGTCTCAAGGCCGGTGGGCGCCATACTGTCTCCGGCTGCTGCCCCGGTCGGTTTCCACAGCAGCAGTCGCCCAAGGCGGGCGGGCTCACCGGGCCGGAACACCGCCGCCCAGCGGGCGCCGAGCAGCTCCCTCACGAAGGCGGATATTTCCTGCCGGGCCAGCGGCAGCGCGCTCCTCGCGCCCGTACTCGGCTCTCGTACGACGACTCGTGCCACTCTCTTCCGCCCTGTCGCTTGCCGGGTCCTCCCCTGGGCCGTTCACTACGGAACCCCACCAGGCAAGGTCACACGCTGGCAACCACGGGCCTTGCCTTGACTGCCGGCGACGGCGCCACGACGGATATGCCGCTGCTGAACACACCAGTCCTCAACCGTACGGTGCGGCGCTAGGGTGCGGCCATGAGCACCTTGGACCCAGCCGCGCTGGAGGCGTTGGTCGAAGAGGCCACCGTCGACGCCTACGGCGAGGATGAGCAGCTCACCGGCTTCTTCACGATGATCGAGGAGAGCCTTGCCGTGCCGTTCACCACGACTGTTCTCGGCGTCGAGGTGAGCGTGGTCGGTGTCGATCTGGCCGAGGACGGGCGCGTGGTCGCCCGCTGCGCCCGAGGGGCGGTCCGACAGGACATCGGAATTCTGGACCTGCCGCTGCCGGAACCCGCCCCCGAGGGCTCGCAATGGATCGAGGCATACCGCTATTGGGCCCGCTGAACTGGTGAGCCCCTGCTCGAACGGACAGTCGCCCCGACTGCCGCTGACGGGACCGGCTGCGAGGAACAGACAGCGTGTAGCGCGCATACCACAGTATGCTTACGGCTATGGCTGACACCACGCGCATCACCGTGACACTCCCCACCGAGCAGGTGGCGGAGCTGAAGAAGATCACGGACAACGTCTCCGGCTACGTGGCCGAAGCCGTCGCCAGACAGATCCGGCACCAGCTCCTGGGGGCCGACCTGCGCAGCCACACAGACGAGCACGGGGCCTTCAGTGAGGAAGAGCTGGCCGAGGCGCGGGCGCGGATCTTCGGCACGACGCAGGCCGCCGGCGGCGCGAGCGCCGCGTGAGTGGGCACATTGAGACCGTCGTCCTGGACAGCGAGGGGCTGTCGGCCTGGGTGGCGCAGGACCGGAAGGTTCTGGCGATGTTCCAGGTGTTCCACGACATGGGAGCGGACCTTGTCGTCAGCGCCAACACCATCGTGGAGGTGAGTCACGCCAGGGTGAACCTGGCCCGACTGCAATGGGCGCTCTCCCGGGTCAAGGTGGAGCCGGTCACGGAGGCAGCGGCCAAGGCGGCGGCGCAACTGCTCAAGGGCGCCGGTCTGCACGGACACAAGTACGCGATCGACGCCACCGTCGCGGAAGCGGCCTTGCGCCAGCCTGGCCCGGTCGCCATCCTCACGTCGGATGTCGATGACATGGCCCGGCTGTGCGGCAGCAAGGTCCGGACGATCGGGCTATGACCGCGGCATCGTCCCGGGGCCACGGACAGACCGAGTGGATCCGCGGAAACCAGAGCCGCCGCAGGTCGGCCCGCGATGGGTGAATGAGGCGCCGACGGATGCGGGGGCATGACTGCATTCGGCGTCAAAGCTCCTCAGGGCCTGCGCCGGTGGCCCTGTAGGACATGAGCGTGCGCCTTTCCCGCTCGAGGATGTGTCCTAAATGTCGCCTATAAATGTAACCGAAACTGCAACCAGGGCGTGCCGAAGAGCCGGACCGCAATGAGCGGTCCGGCTCTTCGTTTCGCCTGGTCAGGCGCCTGCGGAGGATACGAGATTCGAACTCGTGAGGGGTTGCCCCCAACACGCTTTCCAACTGTGGTGGTGGGCTCATGAACCGTGTACGGGGACGTTCACCTGCGTTCATCGACGGCTGACCGTCGGCGTGGTGACGGCTCGGGGTCTCGGCTGAACAGTCCTGAACGGGGCTGAATGAGACGGAAACTGAGACGGATGGGCATGCACGGCTGAGGCGCCCCACCTGCCAGATTGCTGGTCTGACGGCTTCCTCCATACGAGGATGCTGCCATGCGTTGCGCAGACGAAGAGAAAGAGCCGCTCAAGCTGATCCGCCGCTACGTCACGCCCGACCGGCGGTACCTCAAACTCGGCGGCAACCTTCTCGGGATGAGCGGACGCGACCGAACCAAGTTCCTCCGGAAGCTGGGCCAGGCTGCCGGTGAGATCAGTCCTCGTGAACTGGATACGTTGTTTGACCGAGGGTGGCGCGAGCGCAAGACGGCAGCATGGCTCGTCGCCGTGGCCGGCAAATCCGAGTTCCGGGATCGTCTCGGCGAACTCCAGCCCGCGCGCCCAGTTCCTCATACGCTGCATGCGCCCCAGCCTGGAGCAGAGCCTCGCCGCTGCGCGTCCGGAATGCGCTTTGTCCACTTGATTCGATATGTACAGAAAGGTCGGTGGAGCGGCTTTGGGCTGGAGCTGCTTTGGGGCGAGTGATCTTGGCCCCGTAAGCTGATGACGAGTCGGGCAGTCTGTGGATCTGCCCGTTGAAGCACGACGTTGGGGCCAAGATCTTAGAGGCTCGCCCCAAAGTGGCTCCTAAAGCCGTGGAGCCGACCGCCCCAGCCATAGAGGGTGTCTCCCACTTCATGGCCGCAGCCGCCGAGCGCGCCGCCGGGCGCGGCCAGCCGGGGCGAAGACAGGAGGCAGGCCGCGCCGCAGAGGCGGCGCGCGCCCGCGCCGTGCGCGGGCCTTGAACCAGTAGAGAAAGTTGTAACTCAGTCGGTTGGATGAGGCTGTGTCCTGTCTCGGTAGATGGTTGACGCTGTGGCCTCAGCTGATGCTTGACACTGCTTGCCTCGGCTTGGCTGTGTGCTACCTGAGAGCTGTTGCAATACAGGAGGCGGTTGATGCAGGGAGTGTCTTGAGCGCTGAGGCCAGCTACGGAACACAGCCTGACGTGATCGCGACGCTCCTTGCGGCCGTTGGAGATGCGGTGGCGGTGCTGTCTTATGACGAGGACCGGACGTTTGCCGCGCTGAGCTTGAGCAACTTCGGTTCTGTGGGGTCATCTCGACTGGACTGGAGCGGTGCTGAGGTACTCCGGAGCTCTCCAACCTTCGCAGGTGGGGAGCTCCAGGAGCTGTTGCGCGAACTGGGTCGACTGGATGAGTTGGCAGTTGTGTTCTGGGGGAATCTCGCGGTGCCCTCGCTCGCCCTGGAGGCCGGCCTGGTGGCGGCGCATGCCGACGCGATATTGGAGTGCTGCTCTGCGTGCTGGGTCTACCTCGTCGACAGCGGCATCTTGATCGAGTTCCAGGATGGCGAAGGGTTCACCGCCGGGCGGGTGTCACGCTGACCTCTTGGCGAAGGCCGATCAACTACCAGTGAGGGGCGTGAAGTGGTACGCGCAGGTGGGGAGTTCGACGCCCCGGCGGTGGGCTAGGGGCAGGAAGATCACGAGGCGGATCGTCCAGGTGATGCGTGTGGTGGCATGGGTGACGGTCACCGTGCAGGGCTCTGCCCGCAAGAGGGCTCGTCCCGTCTCGATGCGGCCGTCATAGAGCCACTCCCACGCTTTGTCCGATGCGTCGGGGTCGAGTGCTGGAGAGATGGTGTGCAGGGCCACCGCTACCCATCTGCTGGCTTGGGGTGCCGAGTACGCGTCGAACGAGCCTCGCAGCGTCGGCCCTGTTCCCTCGGTGAGGTCTTCGGTCCAGCACTCGCACCAGTAGCCGCGCTGTGGCTTGTCCATCAGCATGGGTGGCCTCCCGGGCGAGAGTTCCGCGGTGACCGTGTGGCCGCTGTCGCTGTCGTGGACCACAACCCGGTGGGCGATCGCGCTGACCATGCCCAGGCCCCGGCCGTGCTCCGCCTCCTGGCCTTGGTGCTCGACCTTCGGGGCTGTGCCGGCGCCGCCGTCATCCGTGACTGACAAGGCGCTGCTGGTCGCACTCAAGGTCCACCCGAAAGTGGCCCAGCGCATCCTTCGGCATTCACAGATCGCCATGACGATGGAGGTCTACGCCGAAGCGAGCGAGGAGGAAGTGCGCGCCGCGATCGGCCAGCTGTCCGACGCCATGGGCGGTACCGGTGGACGCGGTTGCTGTACTTCGCTGCTGTACATCCATGAAACGCCAAAGGCCCCGGAGTGATCCGGGGCCTTTGACCTGTGTGCACTCGGCAGGATTCGAACCTGCAACCTTCTGATCCGTAGTCAGATGCTCTATCCGTTAAGCTACGAGTGCTTGTTCTGTTTTCTTGCCGTTCCTTGCCCTTCCGGGCCGCTCGCGGCGACAGGAAGAACATTACATGACTGCCGCTCCCATGTGAAATCCGTTTGCCCTACCCCTTGTGAGCTGCGGAAACGTACATCTGAGCGAGATCGGGAACGGCCGGGAACGACGAAGCCCCGGTCGCTCGGACCGGGGCTTCGGTGATCTTGCGCGGAGGCGGAGGGATTTGAACCCTCGATGGGATGTAAGTCCCAAACCGCATTAGCAGTGCGGCGCCATAGACCGGACTAGGCGACGCCTCCAGCACAGCCGCCCGCGCGAGCGCGAGTGGTGCGTGCAGATGATGACACAGTCGAAGGTCGTGCCACCAATCGGTTCCCACGGTACTAGGCGCGCGGGGCGCAGGGCAAAGTGCCTCCGCGCAACGTACGGCCGCGTCCACCGTTAGTCAGGGCATGTCATACGTCACCCGGCTCCCCCGGCTCCCCCGACTCACCCGACTCCCCCGGCTCGGCCGGCTCGCTCGGTTGAGCCCGCTCCCCCTCTTCCTCGCCACCCTCGCGCAGCCCGCCCCCGCATCGGCGTACACCGGGACCGGCGACCACCTCACCGTCACCATCAGAGACACGGGCACCGGTGCCGACAAAACCTTCCAGACCTTCGAGCTCCACTGTCACCCCTCCCGCGGCACCCACCCCGACCCCTCCGGCGCCTGCGCCGCGCTGGAGCGGAACACGCGGTGGGGGAAGGACACCTTCGCGCCCGTCCCCGAGGGCAGCGTCTGCACGATGCTCTACGGCGGTCCCGCCACCGCCCATGTCACGGGGACCTGGGCCGGGCGCCCCGTGGACGCCCGGTTCGACCGGAGCAACGGGTGCGAGACCGCGCGCTGGGACCGGTTCGTGCCGCTCCTCCCCAGCATGGACACGTAGCCACCGGGATGCGGTCACACGTTCTACTTCACTTCGTCGTGCGACCTCCCTCTCATCCGGCACCCCCGCCCAACCGCTGCGCTTAGACTCCCTCGCGTGACACGTCGCGGGCCCCTTGGCAAGATGGCCCGAACGGTCGGCAAGGTGCGGTAACAGGGAGGAAGCGTCTCGTGAGCAGCAGGCCATCCCGAGGCGCTGCTCGCCTCGCAGCCATACTCGACGCGCTTCCCGACGCGTTGGTGCTGGTCAACGCCAATGGGACCGTCGTCAACGCCAACACCATCGCCCTGGAGGCGTTCGAGGCGCCGGGCACGGCTCTGGTGGGGCGCGGGCTGCTCGATCTGCTGCCGCAGTTCGACTCCCGGCTCATCCCGGGCTCCATGCGGCGGCCCGACCACATGGACCCGCGCGGGCGGACCAAGCCGGCCCGGATGGTGGCGCGGCGGACCGACGGCACCGAGTTCCCCGTCGAGGTCACCAGCGCCAACCTGGAGAACGGCCAGCAGGCCTACGACGGTTACGGCTACAGCGGCGACGAACTGCTCATGCTCGTCGTACGGGATCTCACCGGGACCGTCGACACCGAGGCCGAGCTGGCGCGGTCGCAGCGGCAGACCGAGATGATTCTGCGGGCCGCGTCCGAGGGTGTCGTGGGCACCGACACCGACGGGCGGATCGTGCTCGTCAACCCGGCCGCCGCCCAGATACTGGGTTACCGGGCCAGCGACCTCGGTGGCCGCGAGCTCCACGACCTCATCCTCCACTCGCGCACCGACGGCACCCCCTTCCTGTTCGAGGAGTCCCCGCTCGCCGACACCCTGCGTTCCGGGCGCAAACACCGGGTGCGCGGGCAGGTGCTGTGGTCGAAGAAGGGCGAGAAGGTCCCGGTCGACCTGACGACCGCGCCCGTGCGCGACGGTGACCAGCTCGTCGGCGCCGTGCTCACCTTCACCGACCGGCGGCCCTACGACGCCCTCGCCGACGAGAAGTCCGCCGCCGAGAAGGCCCACGCCGAGGAACTGGAGCGGCTCGAGGAGGACCACGCCTCCGAGCTGACCGCGCTGCGCCAGAAGCACATCGCCGAGCTGGAGGAGCTCCAGGAGCGGCACGACGAGGAACTCGCCGCCGACGAGGAGCGGTACGCCGCGCTCGGTGAGCGTGAGAAGGACCGCTACGAAGCCCTCGCCGGGCGCCACGACCAGCTCCTCACCCTGCTCGGACGCTCCCTGCGCGGGCCCCTCGACGAACTGCGCCGCGAACTGTCCGCGCTCGCCGCCGACGACGCCGGACAACTGTGGCCCGAGGCCAACCAGGTCCTGCACCACCTCTCGGCCGGCTACTCCCGCATCACCAACCTCATCGACAACGTCCTCGGCTACCAGCGCCTCGACGCGGGCGCCGACGACATCGTCCGTACGAACGTCATGCTCGACGCGGTCGTCGCCGCCGGTGTGGACGGGGCGGTCGAGCTCATCGGGCCGGGGCGCGTCCAGTTCGCCGTGCACGCGCCGCCCATCGAGGCCGAGGTCGACGCCCGGCGACTCGCGACCGCGCTCGCTCACCTCATCGCCGACGTGGCCGGGGTCGACGCGACCGGGAACTCTCCCGTGTCCGCGGGCGGTTACATGGACAACACGGTCGTGGTGGCGGCCGCACAGCGCGGCGAGGTCGTACGGATCGAGGTGCGCGGGCCGTACGCCGGGGGAGACCCGGTGCACGAGCCGATCGTGCGCGGGATCGTGCGCGCCCACGGCGGTGTGCTCCAGACGCACGAAGTGCCGGGCATGAGCGGCAGCGCGTACGTCCTCGAGGTGCCCATCGGCGGTGGCGCGGGAGCCGTTGCGGTGCCCGGCCCGGCCGCGCTGGAGGCCGCCCCGGTGGCGACGGCCCCGGCGGAGGCCTCACCCGTGGAAGCCGCTCCCGTGGAGACCACGCCTGCCGAGGGCGGCGGGCGGCGGCGGGCCCGGCGCTCCTCCACCGACTCCTTCCTGGACGTCGACGTCCCGGCCGGGACCGACGAGTCCGCGGTGCCCACCGGGCGGCGCAGGCGTCGGGCGGCGGCCGAGCAGGAACAGGCCGTGTCCGTACCGGCGCAGGCCTCCGGCGACGACGGGGACGGGGACGGCTCCGGCGGTACGGGGCGGCGTCGTGGACGGCCCGCCGAAGGTGCCGAGGCCGCCGAAGCCGGTGTGGCCGAGGGCGCCGTGGTGATGGCCGGCGAGCACGGCGGCGGGGCCGCCGCCGTGAACACCGGTCTCGGCGGGACCGTACCGCCGCAGGGCATGCCCGTACCGGCCGGACATCGGGCCCGGCGCGAGGACGGCGAACAGCACGCGCTGCCGGCGGCCTTGCCCGCGGGCGGCTCCGCCGGATCGGGCCGGCCGCAGGGGGAGCTCCAGGTCGCCGGGCAGGGCCCGGTCGGCGACGGGACACCGCAGCAGGACGGGCGTCGGCGGCGTGCTCTCGCGGCCGCGTCGGAGCGTGCCGCGGCGCAGGAGGCGGCCCCCCGTTCGGTGTTCGCCCTCCCGCCCGCCGAGGCGGACAGGCCGGACGACGGCACGGAGGCGACGGGACCGGGAGAAGTACAGGTACAGGCCCAGGGGCAGATTCCGGGCCAGGCTCAGGGGCAGGTCCCCGGTCAGGTCGCGGGCCTGGGGCAGGTCCCCGGTCAGGTCGCGGGCCTGGGGCAGGTCCCCGGTCAGGTTCCGGTGGCCGGTCCGGGCCAGGTGCCCGTTCAGGGACAGCTTCCCGGGCAGATTCAGCCACCGGCCCCCGTTCCGCCGGCTGCTCCCGGCCCCGTCCCCGCCAACGGTCACGGTGACGACGGCCGGCACGACGCCGTGCCGCACGACCAGGCCGACGACCACACCCCGCCCCAGCCGCACCCCACCAACGCACCGACGGGCCGCCGTCGACGGGCCGTGGCCCAGCCCGCGGAGGCGGTCCCCGCACAGGGCGGGCAGGGAGTCCAGGCGGCCGTTCCGGGCCGGCCCGTGCCCGTGGGAGTTCCTACGGCCCCTGTCCCGCAGGTCCCCGGCGCGGTGCCGGCGGCCCAGTTCCCGGGTGTGCCCGTGCAGAACGCGACCGGACAGGCCGGCCTTATCCCGCAGACCGCACCTGCCCCGGCCTCGCCCCTCCACGCGGCCCCGGTCCAGCCCGTACCGGCCCCCGGCGGGCCCCTCCCCGCCGAGATGCCCCAGCCGCAGACCCAGCCCCAGGCACAGGCACAGGCACCGGCACCGGCACCGGCACCATGGCCCGCCAGCCACGACACCACCCCCGTACCGGCGAACGGCGCCGCCACGGCCGTACCCCCGAGCCAGCCCGCGCAACCCGCTGCGCAACCGGCGTCCCAGCCCGCGCAGGCCCCCGCCGCCGGTCAGACCACTCCGCCGCCCGGCACGCCCCTGCCGGCGGAGGCGGTACAGGCGCAGGCGCAGGCCCGGGGCGCGCAGCCGTTGCCCGCCGAAGCCGCGGCGCCCACCGCGCCCACCGCGCCCGTCGACCCGGACTCCACCCAGGGCCGGGCGTTCAGCGTGCGGACCCTGGGGCAGGGGGTTCCGTTCACCCGGCAGGCGGCCCAGGTGCAGCAGCCGGGGACGGCCACGCCTCCCCCGCACCAGCCCGGTGGTTCGGGGCGGCGGCGCAAGCTCGGCACCCGGCCCGACCCCGCTGCCGCGGCGGCGCCGGAGCAGGGGGCGCGTCCGCATCCGGCGGCCGAGCAGGCGGTGTCCGCGGCGACGCCGACCGGGCAGTCGCGGCTCGCGCACGCCACCGAGGCGGCCGGGCGGTCGTACGCCATAGGGGCGCCGGACGTGAACGCCGCCGAGGGGCCCGAGCCGTTGGACGGTCCCGGTGGGGCCGTCGAGATCCCGGACACCCCGCGGCCGCAGCCGATGGACGACGAGCTGCCCCCGGAGCCGCTGGACAATCCGCGGCGGCTGCTGGTGTGGCCCGCGCCGGACGTGACGACCCAGCAGGCGCTCAGCGACCGTGGGTACCGGCCCGTCATCGTGCAGTCGCGCGAGGAGGTCGACGCGCAGATCGCGGCGTTCCCCGCCGCGCTGTTCGTGGACCCGCTCACCGGACCGATCACGCGGACCGCGCTGCAGTCGCTGCGACAGGCGGCGGTGGCGTCCGAGGTGCCGATCATGGTGACCGCGGGGCTCGGGCAGGCCTCGCGGGAGGCGGCGTACGGCGCCGATCCGGCCGTTCTGCTGAAGGCGCTGGCGCCGCGGGACAGCGAGCAGCACCCCCCGCGCGTGCTGCTGATCGAGGAGCACGCGGAGATCGCGCTGGCGCTGACCGCGACGCTGGAACGGCGGGGGATGCAGGTCGCCCGCGCGGCGAGTGACGCGGACGCGGTGACGTTGGCCGGGCAGCTCAGGCCCAACCTCGTCGTGATGGACCTCATGCAGGTGCACCGACGGCGGGCCGGGATCGTGGACTGGCTGCGGGCCAACGGGCAGCTGAACCGTACGCCGCTCGTCGTCTACACGGCCGCCGTCGACCAGGCCGATCTGCCTCGGCTGGCCTCCGGTGAGACGGTCCTCTTCCTCGCCGAGCGGTCGACGAGTGCGGAGGTCCAGTCACGGATCGTGGACCTGCTGGCCCGGATCGGGACGAACTAGGGGGCGGTCGGCGCCCCTGGAAGCACCGCGTCCTGAAAGCGTCGCGGCCCCGGAAACGGCGCGTCCTGAAACGGCGCGTCCTGAAACGCCGTCCCTACCTGGCCACGAGCCTGCGCGCCGCCTCCCGCACCGACGCCCGCAGCCGCTCCCGGTCCGCGGGCTCCCCGCCCACCAGGATCCGTTTCATCTGCGGGACCACCGCGGCCCAGTTGGCCACGGCGATCAGGAGGAACAGCAGGTCACGGGGTGGGATGGCGTCGGTGACCACACCGCGGGCCTGACCGTCCGCGAGGGTGGCGACCTTGTGGCGGTAGTGCTCCTGGCGTTCGGCCTCGTCGGGCAGTTCGGTGTCGGCGCCGTACTCCAGGCCCTCCCAGAAGAGCAGGCGCAGCACCTCGGGGTGGGCCTCGTGGTAGTCCATGAGGCGGTCGATCCAGTTCTCGATGTCGTCCGGGTCGACCGGGACGGCGACCGCGAGATCGAGCATGACCTTGCCCAGGACCTTCGTGAACAGCTCCGCCTTGTTGCCGAAGTAGGCGTAGATCAACTGTTTGTTGGCCTTGGCCTCGGTCGCGATGCGGTCGATGCGGGCACCCGCGATGCCATGGCGGGCGAACTCGGCCACCGCCGCCTCGAAGATCCGCGCACGGGTGGCCTCGGGGTCCCTTGCTGCTGCCATGGGGCCAGAGTAGGGGCGGCCGGGCCAAGTAACCAACTATTTGGTTGACAGGGAATCGCCGGAGCTCCCAGACTGTTGGGGCATTCGAGCAACCAACCAGTTGGTTATAAGACCTCAAGAGACCTGACCCGAAGGATCCCGGTCATGCCGACAGCACCCGTCACCACAGGACGGTCCACGGAGTCCCCCGCCCGGCGCGCGGGCTCGCTCCTCCTCGTCCTCATCGCCGTCTGCACCGCCGTCACGGCCGCCAACATCTACCTCGCGGCCCCGCTGCTCCCCCTCATCGCCCGCGACTACGGCTCGACACCCTCCGCGGTGGCCTGGGTCGCCTCCGTCGCGCAGTTCGGCTACGCCTTCGGTCTGCTCGTCTTCGCCCCGCTCGGCGACAGCGTGAACCGGCGGCGCCTGGTCGCCGTCCTCTCGCTCGTGACCACCGCGGCCCTGACCGCCGCGGCGCTCGCCACCGGCACCACCGCCCTCGCGGGCGCCGTCCTGGTCGCCTCCGCGGCCACCGTCGTCCCCCAGCTGCTGGTCCCGCTGGTCGCCCAGCGCGCCCCCGCCGACCGCCGGGCCCGCCATGTCGCGGCCGTCATCGCGGGCCTGTTCACCGGGATCGTCGCGGCCCGGGTGCTCGGCGGACTGATCGGACAGGCCTACGGCTGGCGGGTGGTGTTCGTGGGCGCGGCCGCCCTGACGGCCGTCCTCGGGCTCGCGACGGCGTACGCCCTGCCGGCGGAGCAGGTGCGCCGCTCCGGCCCGCTCTTCTCGGGCCTCACCGCCCTGCCGTCCGTCGTGCGCCGCTCGCCCGACCTGTGGCGCGCGTGCGTGCGGCAGGCGGGGATGTACGGCGCCTGGAGCGCGCTGTGGACCTCACTGGCGCTCCTGCTGACCGGCTCGTCCTACGGTCTGTCGACCGCGACCGCCGGGCTGTTCGGCCTCTTCGGACTGGCCGCGAGCGTCGTGGCGCCGCTGGCCGGCGGGTTCGTGGACCGCTTCGGCGCCGCCAAGGTCGTACGGTCGGCGTATCTGCTCGCCGCCGTGTCCGTGCCGCTGTTCTGGCTCGGCGGGCATCAGCTGTGGGCGCTGTTCGTCGCGGCGATCGCCGTGCACGCGGCCCTGGTCGCCTCGCACGTCGCCAACCAGACCCTCGCCCTGACGACGACCTCGACCCCGGCCACCGCGAACACGGCCTATGTGGTGGCCGGTTTCGCCGGCGGCGCGACGGCCTCCGCCCTCGCCGCTTCGGCCTTCGGATGGTGGGGCTGGGGCGGCGTGTGCGCCGTGGCGGGCGTGTGGCTGGGGTTGGGATGGGCTGCCACGTCGGTACGGCGGTGACGACTGCCGTACGACGACCAGGGCTCCGGATCCCGGCCCCGGGCGCCCTGTTCGCCGTATCCCTCGTGCGTCTCAGAGCTGGGTGACGTCCAGCTCGCCCTCCGCGTAGCGCTTGCGGATCACCTTCTTGTCGAACTTGCCGACGCTCGTTTTCGGGACCGCCTCGATGATCGACCAGCGCTCCGGGAGCTGCCACTTGGCGATCTTGCAGACGTCGCTCGCCAGGAACGCGCGCAGGGACTCGAAGTCGGCCGTGGAGCCCTCCTTGAGGACGACCGTGGCCAGCGGGCGCTCGCCCCATTTGTCGTCGGGGACGGCGACGACGGCGGCCTCGGTGACGTCCGGGTGGGACATCAGGGCGTTCTCCAGCTCGACCGAGGAGATCCACTCGCCGCCGGACTTGATGACGTCCTTGGCGCGGTCGGTGAGGGTGAGGAAGCCGTCGGCGGAGATGGTGCCGACGTCGCCCGTCTTCAGCCAGCCGTCCTCGCTGAACTTGTCGGCGGGGCGCAGGGGTTCGGCGTCCGGGCCGTTGTAGTAGGCGCCGGCGATCCAGGGGCCGCGGACCTCCAGCTCGCCAGCGGACTCGCCGTCCCAGGGCAGGCGCTCGCCGCCGGGGCCGGTGAGGCGGGCCTCGACGCCGCTCGGGAAGCGGCCCTGGGTGAGGCGGTACGCGAACTCCTCGGGTGTGCCGACCGCGTGGGCCGGCGGGCGCGCGACGGTGCCGAGCGGGGAGGTCTCCGTCATGCCCCAGGCGTGGCAGACCCGCATGCCCAGCTTGTCGAAGGCCTTCATCAGGGAGGGCGGACAGGCCGAGCCGCCGATGGTGACCTGGGTCAGGGAGGAGACGTCACGCGGCCTGGCGGTGAGCTCGCCGAGCAGGCCCTGCCAGATGGTGGGGACCGCGGCCGCGTGGGTCGGCCGCTCGCGCTCGATCATCTCGGCGAGGGGCGCGGGCTGCAGGAAGCGGTCCGGCATCAGCATGTTGACGCCGGTCATGAAGGTGGCGTGCGGCAGGCCCCAGGCGTTGACGTGGAACTGGGGGACCACCACGAGCGAGGTGTCCTGGTCCGTCAGGCCCATCGACTGGGCCATGTTGACCTGCATGGAGTGCAGATAGATCGAACGGTGGCTGTAGAGCACGCCCTTGGGGTCGCCCGTGGTGCCGGAGGTGTAGCACATGGACGCGGCCTGGCGCTCGTCCAGCTCGGGCCAGTCGTAGGTGGTGGGCTTGCCGGCGATCAGGTCCTCGTACTCGTGCACGCGCGCGTGGGAGCCCTCGAGGAGCGTGCGGTCGCCGGGGCCGGAGACCACCACGTGCTCGACCGTCTTGAGGTGCGGGAGCAGCGGGGCGAGCAGGGGCAGCAGCGAGCCGTTGGCGATCACGACCCGGTCGGCCGCGTGGCCCACGATGAAGGAGAGCTGGTCGGCCGGGAGGCGGAGGTTGAGGGTGTGGAGGACCGCGCCCATGGAGGGGATCGCGAAGTAGGCCTCGACGTGCTCGGCGTTGTTCCACATCAGTGTGCCCAAAACATCCGACTCTCGTACTCCGAGTTCGTCACGGAGTGCGTTCGCCAGCTGGGCGGCGCGGTCGCCGATCTCGGCAAAGCTACGGCGCTGGGGTTCTTCCTCGCCGGTCCACGTAATGACCTGCGATGAACCGTGGATCTGGCGGCCGTGCTCCAGAATTCGCGAGATCAGCAGCGGTACATCTTGCATCGTGCCGTACACCGGTGGGCCTCCCCATTGAGATACGCGGTACTGCCTGCTCGCGATTCTCGGGGCATACCACGCGGTATGTCACTACCTCGGGGGAATCTGTTCCCAGGTGTCGGGACGTGTCCACAGCTCAGCAGTGAGCCACAGACCAGCCGTAACGGTGCCGAACGGTCCTCGGCAGATACGGGCTGGCTCCCACGGGTCCGGCTCCCACAGGGGGTGAACCTGTACCTCGATGCCCTCGGCGCCGGGTATGGGCTCGCCGTTCTCGTCCTTGCGGCGCACAAGGGCGACACGGCGTACCAACTGCTTGAGCATGGCGTTCCGCTCGGTGGTGTTGAGCGTCGGCCACTCCTGGGCTACGCCGACGACCAGCCGGTCAAAGTCTGACCGCTTGGGCGTCTCCTCGACGTCGACCAGCTTTTCAAGCTGCTTCTTGATCTTCTCTTGCCGGTCGAGGTACGTGTCGCGCGCCCGCTCGAACGCCCCCGCCGGGTACTTCTCGGGGTTGTCGTTGGCGTCCATGATCAAGCGGGTGAGAGATGCCTCGATCGTGCTGTACTCCCCTTGCAGCTTGCTCCGTGCCTGCCTGGCGAGTGCCCGCTCGTCGACCTGCGGCTCGTTGCTGTCCTTGGTCGGCGGCGCGGTGTCGATGCCGGGGGCGGCCTCACGCTTGAGCCACGTCTCGACCTCGCTTTCCACCTCCGTGCGTGGAATCCACAGGCTGTCGCACGATGTGCTACCGGCTTGCGCGCGCAGTGTGCAGCGGTAGGCGTATCCGGGCTTGTTGTACGGCTTGCCCCCTGTGGTCTTCCATCGTGCGGTGGTCATGCTGGTACCGCCTCGACATGTTCCATGGCGAACCAGGCCGGTGAGTTGGTACAGGGTGTTACGGGCGCGGGGTGGGGTGTTCTGTACTTCCTTTCGTCTGGCGCGGTACGCCTGCCAGAGGTCCCAATCGATCAGTTCCTCGTGCGCGCCCTGAACAAGGAAGTAGTTCGGGCACGTTCCGTTGGTCTTCCTCCCGTTGCACTTGCATTCGTCGTCGTGGATGCGCAGCAGGCCGGCGGCAAAGCCGCTGTCCATGTAGCGGGTGAGCGTGGGCGTGCTCCACAGGGTTTTGCGCGTGGTGCGATAGCCGTGCTTGTTGAGCCACCCGCACAGGGCGCTGAAACCCTGGGGCTTGGTCTTGTCGGCGTATCGCCGGTACAACTCGGCGGCGATGGGGCCGAGTTCGGGATGTGGCTCGTACTTCTCCTCTTGCAGGGTCTCGGTTCGGGGGTTCCATCGGCGGTGCCAGATGTACCCGAACCGCGGGCGGCCTGTGGCCGGTAGTCCCTTCGCGCGGCGGTGCTGGTGCGTCTCCGCCCATGCCTCGCCGATGCGGTCGGACTCGAACGCGGCGAACTCAAGGATCATGCCGCGCTGGAACCGGCCGATGGCCGTTGTTGCGTCAACGGGTTCAGTGGCGCTGACCAGTTGTCCGCCGATGGTCTCGACGCGCGCGAGGTTGATTGCGTTTCCGGCGCGGTCGCGGCCGAAGCGGGAGTATCGCCATACGGCGATGCCCTTCTCGCGCCCCTTCTCGACGATCTCGATCGCCCGCATGATCTTGCGTTTGAAGTTGCGGCCGGTCGTGTCGAGGTCTTCGATCCACTCGGTGATTTCCGACCCGTTTCGCTTGGCCCAATCAAGAATGGCCTTGCGCTGGAGTTCGGGGCTGATCTTCTCCTCTTTCCAGGTGGATACCCGGATGTAGCCGACATACGGCGTGAGCTGTTTCGTTCTAAAAGTGGCTGGTAACTGCGCTGTTGTCACTGCGCCTTCCGTTCGCTTGGTCGAACATGGCTCGGGCGAAGCGTGATCACGTTGCCCGCGTCCTGCTCGGCGCGGTCCTCCCTGTGGCCCGGTTCGGGCGGGGTGGGTGCGTCGAGCAGACCGCGGGCAACGTGATCGAGGGCGCGGACGTATCCAGCGCGGTCGGCGTCGGCGAGCTGGTCGGCCGTGGCTTGCTGGGAGTTGTGGACGGTGCGGACGATGAGCAGCGGGACGGCGGTAAGGGTGATGAACAGCCCGGCCTGCCATAAGGCATCGTTGTCACCGAGCAGGCCGAGGACGCCCGCGGACTGCCCCGCCAGAAGCAGCAGTAGAGCGAATGCGGGCGTGAATCGGTGGGTCACTTGCGGTGCCTCCGTGCGTCAATTCTCGGCGGCGCGTCCGTTGCGAGTCTTGGCGCGGCGCCTGATCAGGAACTCGGTTGTGTTGACGAAATGCGCGACGTCCTCGGGGTCCTCGATGCCCATTTCCTCCGCGGCCTGCTCTGGCGTGAGTGGACCATCGGGCCGCGGGGCGGGGTTTTGGACGTCGGCTAGTTCTCGGCGACTGAGGACGCCGGCGGCGATCAGCACCTCAGCGAGCGGCAGATCAAGGGCGTGGGCGAGGGCTTCCAGAACCTTGATGTCCTGCGCGCCCTGCTTGTTGAGAATGCGGCTGATCGTGCCAACACTCAGGCCCGAATCTGCGACGAACCGGCTTTGTCCGCCACCCCTGGGTCGCATGTCGTAGCCGCGCCGTTCGAGCTGATCGCGGAGCCATCGCGCGAACTCGGCAGGGGTCGCCTTGTCGCTCCCCGGCTGGTTGTTCTGTTCCATGGATGGAACATACCGCGCATGGACGGGTCCGGCTACGGGCCGTCTTGAACCTGTCCTGGTCGCACACTTTTGACACGATTCACCCCCTGAACTGCGGCGGCGCACTCGAACAGGTGACCGATTGTTGTCGGGCATATGCCGAGTGTCAATGCACTTTGAAGCGGCAGGACTTCACAGTTTCCCCACACGTTCCATCATGCTACGTTCCATCCATGGAAGGAGTGAACCAACCAAGAAAGGACGATGCCCGTGTATGACCGCGAGGCCCTGGTCACCGCCGCCCGCAAAGCGGGTGATCACAAACCGTCAGACACCGCACGCCGGTTGAAGGTTGCGCGGAACACCGCATGGCGCCTGTGGCACGGGCACACCGCCCCGAGCGCGAACGTAGCCGCCGCCGTCGAGGAGCACTACGGCGTTTCGGCCGGCCAGCTGGTCAAGCGGTCCGCCGCGTGACCGGCCCCGTGATCTCCCGCGAGCAGGCGTTCGCGAACGCCCGCCGTGTCCTCGACGCCGCCCGCGACCGCCGAGACAGCGACCGCGCCGCCGGTCGCCTCGACTCCGCAACGGAACTGATCTTGCGCCGCCTCGAACGCGACCAGCGCCAGCAGGCGCCCGCCGTCGAGCACGGCGCCGCCGCCTGAAAACACGGCGGGCCGCCCGGATTGCCCCCGGACGGCCCGCCCGACCGAACCCCGAGAGGTACCGATCGTGAACACCCCTGAGCGTACCGCCGCCACACCGAGCGCGGACGCCGAGAAGCACACCATCCGCACGGCCGTGATCGCCCGGCAGCTGGACCAGATCGCCCCCGGCACCGTGCGCGTGCGGACCGCCCCTGTACGGACCGAACACGACGGCGAGCAGCGCCTCACGACGTGGGTCGTCCTCGGCGACGCCCTCGGCGGGCCGGTCAAGGCCGACCGCGACGCGCACCGCGCCGCCCGCGGCCTGCTGCTGCGGATGTTCCCCGCCGCCGACTGGACCCGCCCGCAGGTCTACGACGCGATCACGGGCGCCCTCGCCGTCGACACGCCGGTCATGCCCGAGGAGCTGCGCCGATGATCCGCCCGACGCTCACCGCCGACGGCCTCGCCGTCCGTCTGCCGATCGCCGACCGTGCCGAGCAGCTGCTCGACGCACTCGCCGTCGCGTACACCGCCGACCCCGACACGGTCGGCCACCTGCTCACGCACCACGGGACGCACGTCGTCCGCCTCGATCACGCCGTCGTGAGCGAGGACATGCCCGAGCACGAGCGCGCCATACGCGCCGCCGAGGCCGACGGGAGCCGCGAGGCCCTGCTCGCCGAGGCGCCGCCCGCCGACAACCTCGACGACCTGCTCGGCCCCGACGACGCGCTCACCCTCGCCCGCCGTATCACCCGCCTCGC
Source organism: Streptomyces sp. NPDC058307 (assembly GCF_042880295.1). Classification (NCBI taxonomy): domain Bacteria; kingdom Bacillati; phylum Actinomycetota; class Actinomycetes; order Kitasatosporales; family Streptomycetaceae; genus Streptomyces; species Streptomyces sp. NPDC058307. The sequence goes on along the minus strand of NZ_JBHVYZ010000056.1, from coordinate 11,056 downwards.
CGTATACGTCGACCCCCGCGCCGGTCGCATCACCCGCCGCCTCGCTGCACGCATCCGCAACACGGCTTCCCTCGGCAGGGGTGAGGCCGCGTGAGTCTCACTCTCGTCACGGTCGGGAAGCTGCTCGCCGAGCGGGCCGTCGAGATGGTGCCGGGACAGCTCGCCATCGATGAGGGCGACGCGCTGCGGGTGGGGTCGCTGTGCTCCGGATACGGCGGCCTCGACATGGCCGTCTGCGACGTCCTCGGCGCGTCCGTGGCGTGGCACTGCCAGTACGAGCCCGGCGACAAACACCAGTACGCCGCGCGCATCCTCGCCCATCACTGGCCCGACGTCCCAAACCACGGCGATATCACGGCCGTTGACTGGTCGGAGGTCGAGCCGGTCGACGTCCTCACCTCCGGTTTCCCCTGCACCGACGTGAGCCTCGCCGGCAAGCGCGCGGGCCTGATCGGCGACACCGTCGTACCCGCCGGCGTCCTGCTGTGCGGAAACTGCCGTTGGGGCGACCACGACCTCACGACGTGCGAGGCCGCCGCGCCGTCCGGCGCCGTCCCCTCGCGCCTGTCCGGTGTGGTGGCCGCCGCCGCGGTCGCCGAACTCAACGCCCGCGACCTCGGCGACCCTTCGGGCCCGCCGCCCGAGCGCGTGATCAAGGGGACCCGGTCCGGCCTGTGGTTCCACGTCGCCCACGCCATATCCGTACTCCGACCCCGATTGGTGGTGATCGAAAATGTCCGCGGTCTTCTCTCGGCCAAGGCCGTTCGCGGTGTGGGAGCCGACGGAACGCCTGTGGATGCGGACTGCGGAGACGCCGACACTCTTCGAGCTATCGGCGCCGTACTCGGCGACTTGGCCGACCTCGGGTTCGATGCGGAATGGCACGTGCAGCGCGCATCCGACGTCGGGGCCCCGCACCAGCGTGAGCGCGTTTTCATCATCGCGTGGCCTGCTGCCGACGCCGACCACGAGCGAGTGGAACGGTCCGGGGGCCCCGGACGGGAACCGCAACGACACCTTGCGGGCACGCATCGCGCGGCTTCCGACGCCCCTCGCGAGGGACAGCCGGGGGAAGGGACACCCGGACGGCCTACCGGCGGTCGTGCAGCTGTTGAAGACGCCGACGGCCTCACTGGGGATGAGCGGCGGGTCGCAGCATCCGGAGAAGAGGAAACGGGGCGGGCACGGTCCGACGCTCGCCGACGAGGTCGAGCACCTACTACCGACGCCGAGGGCGAGCGACACCGGGACGCCGGGCCGCCGGTCGAGCGAGGGGTTCCGACCGCCCCTGTCCGAGGTCGTGATTCCGATGTTCCCGACCCCGAGGGCGAGCGACGGAACCAAGGCGAGTCCGCACCAGAAGTACGGGGACGGGACGCCGACTCTGGCGAACGCGGCAGCGTCGATTGGGGCGAGTACGCCCCCGCCGTCGAACGGTGGGAAGCGGTCACGGGCCGACCGGCACCCCGGCCAACTGACGATCGAGGCCGCCTGACCCCGGCGTTCGTCGAGTGGATGATGGGTCTTCCCCTCGCCCACGTCACGGGCGTACCGGGCCTGTCCCGCCCCGCCCAGCTCAAGGCACTCGGTAACGGCGTCGTGCCGCAACAGGCCGCGTACGCGCTGCGGTTCCTGCTGCACCGCGCCGGAATCGCCGCACGGTTCGGACTGGCCGCATGAGCGCCAGCACGCCCGTACGGGGCGTTTCCGTCGACCTCGCCCTCGCGTTCCTCAAGCGCACCCGCGAGACCGAGGGCGGACACCGCGAGTGGACCGGCACCCCCGCCAAGGGCGGGGGCCGGTTCCAGCACAAGGGCACGTCGTACACCGCGTTTCAGGCCGCGTTCATCCTGTGGCACGGGCGGGCCCCGGCCGGCAACGTCTCGCCGTCGTGCGACGTGCCGACCTGCTGCTCGCCCGCCCATGTCGACGACCAGGAGACACGGAAGCGCGAGCGCGCCGCCCTCGCCGACGTCAAGGGCATGCGGCACCGGCCGCCGAAGTGCAAGCACGACCAGGCCGTACACGGCCGCCACCGTGCCGACGGCCGCCGGTACTGCGCCGAGTGCAACCGCCTTTCCAGCACGCCGAGTTGTGGGCACGGAAACCCGACATGCCACGACTCCGAGGTACGGCCGTACCCGTGCGGGCCACGGTGCGAGGAGCACCAGCCGGCCCGGACCCGTCCGTACGTCACCGCCGCCGCCTGAACTGCCCCGGGGCGAGGACGAGCCGCCGCCCCTCGCCCCGGGCGCCCATCCGAGGAGCACAACCCCTGTGACCTGGTTCAAAGTCGACGACACGTTTTACGGGCACCCCAAGACGCTCAAGGCCGGTAACGCCGCCGTCGGCCTGTGGGTCAAGGCGGGCGCGTACGCCGCCCAGCACCTCACCGAGGGCATGGTTCCTGGCGTCGTCGCCCAGCTGTACGGCACCGCGCCGCAGGCCCGGAAGCTGGTCGCCGCCGGCCTATGGCACGAGCACGGCCACACGTGCCCGCACCCGAAGTGCCAGCAGCCGGCCCCTGGCGACTACTACATGCACGACTTCCTGATCTACAACCCCACCCGCGCGCGCGTCGAGGACGAACGGGCGAGGTCTGCCGAGCGGCAGCGGCGGGCCCGCGAGCGCGCCACCGAGCAGCGGACCCAGGAGCGTAATCCGTCCGATCCGTCGGCGAATGACGAGCGAATCGACGACGATGCGTCGCCCGGAAATCGCGAACCATCCGCGAATCAGATCGAGTTCCCGGACGACATCGCAGGTCAGGGAAGTACGTCACAGCGTGACGGTACGGACCCGTCACGGTCCCCCCGACCCGACCCGTCCCGTCCTGCTGTACCTCCTTCGGAGGTACAGCCAGCTAGCTACGGCTCGGCCCCCGCCGTCCCGCCGAACCTTCGGCCGTTGCGTGACGCGCTCACCGCCGCCGGCGTCGTCGTCGAGTGGTCGCTCGCCGAAGCTGATTGGTTCCGGCTTGAGGCGATCGTGAAGCGGACCGCCGTCCCCGCCCTGGTCGACCACGCCCGCGAGCAGTGGCGCCGCGCCCGTTCCCGCCCCCGCTCGGTCCGGTACTTCCTGCCCGGCTGGACCGCGCTCCCGCCCGTGCCCGCCGGGGGCCCGACGTCGCCGGGCGCCGACGTGATCCCGCTCGACGCCGCCCGCCCCGGCCGTGTCCAGCGTGCCGCCGACCTGTTCGCCGCCGTCCTCAACTCACCCGAGGAGCAAGCCAGATGACCCGCGAGGAAGTCGCGGCCCTGCTCGCCTACGCCGTGCGCCTCGACCCGCGCACCGCGCCCGCCGACCAGGCCGCCGCCGCCGAAACCCTCGACCAGTGGGCCGACCTGCTCGCCGACGTCCCTCCGACCGCGCCGCACCCCAACGGCCGCCACTGGGACGCCGCACAGGTCGTACGCCATCACATCGCGACCTCGCCGTACCCGGTCAGGCCGTCGGATGTGTCACGCCCGTGGCACAGCTTCCGCCGCGACGTAGTCGACCGCCACCACGACCCCGTTCCCGCCGCCGACCCGGACGACGCCGAGGCGTACCGCGCCGAACTGGTCGGCACTCGCAACGCCGTGGCGACCGGCGCCTCGACCGCCGCGACGTACCGCGAACTGACCGGCGGGCCCGCGCCCGAGGTCGCCGAACGCCTCGCCGCCCTCGGCGACTACGTCCCCCGAACCGTCGCCCAGGCCCTCGCCGAGTTCCGGCCGCGCCGGGCCGAGCGCGAACGCCGCGCCGTCGAGGGACTGCCCGACCCGCTCGACGTCGCGTGCCCGCATGTGCACTGCCTCGCCCGCGCCGGCGAGCCGTGCGTCAACCGCCGCCGCAACCCGCGCCGCACCGCCCACCCCTCGCGCCTCGACCTCGCCACCGCCCGCCGCTACGCACCGAAGGAGCCAGCTGCATGACCAGCCGCAGGAAGCACCCCGAGCGCGCCCCGCACCGCCGCCGCGCCAGCGCGACCGACCGCACAAAAAACAGCAGCGGGTACCGGATCACGGGATCATGGGACCAGCATCCGGACCGCCCGGCGATCGAGCCGACGCAGGACCGCAAGGCCGCCCGCCGCATCGCGCGCGAGATGGCCGAGCAGGGCCGGTTTCGCGGCGATCACTGTTCCTCTTGCTGGTGAAACTGCACACACGCTACGGCGATATCCGAGATGAGTTTAGTGTCAGGGTCAAATGGCCGCACAGTCATCGTGAAATTGCAGGACAGCGTTTGCCCGTTTGATAGTTTCACAATAATGTTTCCTGGCGCACCCTGCCCGGGGTCTCCCCCCGGGCGGAGACCCCAGAGAGCTTGCTCCTGCTCCTTTACTTCCGAGGGCGGTTCCGGAATGCGATACCCGGGAATTTCACTTCGGGTAGGAGCATCAGGAGGCCCCTCCAGTACGAAATTCGCTACTGACCCCCCTGCCACCACTCGAAGAATCTCTAGTGCCACCAGCACGCTCCTGAGCGTGTAGTAGATATCCCTGGGGCTGGCTTTTAGGGTGATTTTGAGAGGCGAGGAACGCTCAACGCTGATCACGCTGAACTGCATCTTCGACGGGTGCGTGAGATGCACGGGTGGTGGCGATTCTGGATAGTCCCTCACCAGCTCGTCGAGTCGCATGCACCAGCGGAACCAGAGTTCCACATCAACCAACGCCCGTCCCACGTAAGGAACAGACTCATCTGGAAGTATGAGGGTGATCTGAATTTCGGTGACGACATGATCACCGAATTCTTTCTCGACCACAGGAGCTAGGGTCGAAGTGAAGTGATTCCAGAAGGCATTAGGCAGTGTGGGTTCAACGGAAGCAGGAGCACCCGCCTGGACAAACGCCATCGCTTCCTCCTTATCAATCACCTCATCAACTCACACACTCCCCACCTGTGCCCTTTATGTACCCCCAAACGAGTAGCAGAAGGTCCGATGTCGGGATCGGGACAGGGCAAGGCGGGAGTGCGGAACTTCGTCGGCTAGTTCCACTGACGGAACGGCCGTGGCGGCGGCACACCCGGCACCGCTTCGCGGAGCCTGGGGGGCGCTCTGGTCCGCCCGGCAGTCCGACTGAGCCTCACTCAAGCTTCGATGGCGCAGGACCAGGGGGCGGAAATCCGAACGGACGACGACGCCCCCCGTGAATTATCTTCCATCCATGGATGGTTCATTCTGTCCACGGGAAGAACATTCGGAGCGACTTACACCCGCAAGGAGGTACGTCCGTGGACCGGCCCTCCGCGACCGAGCGGTTCGCCGACAAGGTGAACACCGCCGGCCCCTGGTCACTCCGCCGGGACTGCCCCGGCCCCTGCCACCTGTGGGGCGGCTCGCAGAACGAGAAGGGCTACGGCACCTTTTGGGCCCACGGCCGCACGGTCAAGGCCCACCGCTACGCGTACGAGCAGGCCAACGGCCCGATACCCGTCGGCCTTGAGGTCGACCACCGGTGCCGCCGCCGCGAATGCGTCGCCCCCGGCCACCTCGACGCCGTCACGCACCGCACGAACATCCTCCGCTCGACGAACCACGTCGCCGCCCGCGCCGCCGTCACGCACTGCCCGGCCGGCCACGCCTACGACCAGGCGAACACCATCCGCGCGAAGAACGGGACGCGGAAGTGCCGGAAGTGCAAGAACGCGTCCGCCCGAGCCAAACGCGCCGAGCAGCGCGAGGCCCGCCTCGCCACGATCCACCCCATCCGCCCCCGTACCTCCCGCGCCCTCGGACAGGCCGCCTGACCCGCGCCGCAGTCCCGTTCCGACCAGACCGCGCGTCCGGACGCGAGCCCGACCGCGCGCGCGAGCAGCGACTCGGCCGCAGCACCGACCGACGTAAGGAGAAGAATCCGTGACCACGCACCGCCGCCGGCACTCCCGGATCAAGCCGCGCGACCACGAGCGCGCCGACCGCCGCGCCGCCCTCGATGTCCTGCTCGCCCGCGCCGAGCGCGGCCGACTCAGCGCCGCCGAGGCCCGGCTGTTGAGCGAGTACGTCGCGCAGGAACGGCGCGGCGCCGACGAGTCCCGCAAGGCCAACGAGGGCACCACGCGCGCCCTCGCCCACCACCGCGCCGCCGCCGACGCCGTCGTACGCGAGCTTGAGGGCGACCTCGCCGAGGCCCGACAGCGCGCGGCGGACTCCGAGGAACAACTCACCGCGTACCGGGCCGTTTTCGAGCCCGACGCCCTCGCCGTCTACCGCGCCGCCGCGAAGCAGGTCGCCGCTGTTCGGGCCCTGCTGCCCACCGCGCCCCGGCCCCGCCTCGGACTGCCGAACGCCCTCGCGTACGCCCACGGCTTGCACGACGCGTACGACGCCGTCCGCGACACCCTCGCCCAGCACTGAGCACCAGGAGCAGCCATCCATGACGACCCCCCTCGACGCCCCGCCGGTCGGCCGCCGCGCCGCGGTCGACCTCGCCGCCGTTCGTGAGCAGTGGGGCGACCTGCTCGCCGCCATCGAGCGACCCCCGGCCGCCGAGTGGCCGCCGCGCGAGACCCGCGGCGGGTTCCTCGACCAGCTCGCCGCCGCCGACCGCACCGACGACCCCATGCCGACCGCGCCCGTCATAGGCCGGCTCCCGCTCACCATCCGCGAACATCCGGCCCCGCTCAACCTCGACGCCCTCGACGCCGCCCTCGACACCGAGCGCGACCTGTTCGACCTCGCCGACGCCGTCGCCGAGCAGGTACAGCGCCCCGTACGGCGGACGCCGGTCGCGCTGGGGTCGTACCCGCCGCGCACGGTCATGCGGGAAGACCTCGGCGATCGGCAGCACCCCGGCCGGTGGCGGTACCAGACGCCCGAGTCGGCCGGTTCGCGGGCGTACGGGTTGCACTGGGCCGCCGTGTGGCTGGAGGGGCGGGCCCTCGGCGAGGAGTACGGCGACCTGTTCACGCCGGTCCCCGCCCTGCTGCTCGACCACATCGCCGTGACGGCCGCCGGCGCTCGTCGCAGGGTCGAACGGGCCCTCGGCCGTGACGGCCGGTCGACCCCGCTCGACCGGCCGTGCCCATGGTGCGGGGGGAGTCTCACCGGCCGGACCCGTGCGGGCGGCGAGCCGGTCGTCGCCTGCTCGACCGGCGCACGCTGCACCGCGCCCGCCGAGGACGGCCGCCGGGGCGAATGGCGGGGGGCCGACCTGGTCGCCCTGTGGGCCGCCCTCACCGCCGAACGGCAGGGACCGGCCGCGTAACCGAGGCGGGCCCGGAGGCGAGGGCCGGGCCCACCGGCCCACGCGTCGAAGTCACCACCCCCCACAAGGATGATGAACTCAGTACATCAAAACTTGTGTACTGAGTTCATTCCGTCTACTGTGGGATCCACGCCGCCGGACTCCACCCGGCCAGACCAAGGGAGCGACCCCTGTGACCAGCACAAAGCGCACCCGCTACCACGTCGGAAGCCGCGAGATCGGCCTCGACGTCGAGTACCGCGTCGAGTGCATCGGCACCCTCGACGAGGCCCGCGAGTGGCTGCGTGCCGACATTGAGGCCGTCGCCGAGGACGTCGAGGACCCGAGCCCGTTCGACGCGTTCCTCGACCGCCTCGACGACGCCGAGATCGTCGGCGAGCACCACATCGACGCGTTCACCTTCTTCGTGCGGGCCGTCGAGGACTGCGGTTGCCCGTGCGACTGCGCCGAGACCGGTCATGTCTGCGACGGCGTGCACCGCCGCGAGGCCGCCCCCGAGCCCCAGCTCGCCGAGGCTGACGCCGAGGGCCGTTCCGTCTTCGAGTTCGACGGCGCCGAGTACGCCGTCTTCAACACGGCGAGCAAGCCGCTTGACGGGTACTGGGCCGTCGCCAAGATCCCCGCCGAGGGCGACATCTACCCGAGTCGCGACTACGTGTTCGCGGGCATGAAGACCCGCGAGCGCGCGTTCGCCCTCGCTGTCGAGAAGCTGCGTCCCACCCGCGTGATCACGTTCCTGCCCAAGCGCTTCAACGACGTCACGATCTCGCGCGAGGAGCGCGACAGCGACGAGTACCCGACCGTGACGGCCGAGGGTTGGGTCGTGGGCTGGTCGACCGAGGGGTACGCCGTCCTGTTCGAGGACGGCGCGGCACGCGCGCACATCTACCCGGGACGCCCCATCGAGGTGACCATCTTCCGCGCCGAGGGCGTCGGGTCCGACGACCTCGACGGCGAATGGCGGTTCGTCGAGACGGCCGCACTCGCCGCCCGCGCCCACATCCTCGACGCCCGCGCCTGACCGACCGCTGAGGGGGCGCCCCGCGCGGCGCCCCCTCCGAAGGGACACCCAATGAAGTGCCTTGAGTTCTTCCCTGTGGTCGTGACGGCGTTCCCCGCCGACGAGGACCACGCCCCGCTGCTGGTCGACCCCGCCGCCGCCCGGATCGTGCGGGCCGTCGAGGTCGGCGAGGGAGACACGATCCTCGCGTCGTTCCCCGACTACCGCCACGGCGGCGCCGTGTGGGCACGGCTCACCGCCTACCGGAATCTCGGCCGTCTGCCCCGCGCGGACTACTTCAACGACCAGTACCAAGCGCACCCGATGCCCTACGACCGCGCGTGCGGATGTGGATCGTGCGCCAACCTCGCGGACTGCACGGAAGCCGTCGTGAACCTCGGCGACGACAAACCCGTGGGAGGTCTGCGACCCGTGGCCCGCGACTGACCTCGCCCTGATCGTCCCCGCCTGACCACCGAGGGGGCCCGCCCTCCAACGGCGGGCCCCGCCGAGGAGCGAACTCGTGGAGACCTACGCAGTGCGCGGCGCCGCCCGCAAGACGACCGGCCACTACCGCCGCCCCGGAACCCGAGAGCTTTACTGCGGGCGCCGTGCGGGCGGCCGTAACTCGATCTTCGCCGCCGTACGCGGGTGGCACCTGTGCAAGCGGTGCGTACGGGCCGAGGCACGCGACCGTTATGAGGCCGAAGCCGTGGCCGAGGCATGGCGGAGCGAGGTCGTTGAGCCGGCCGGCATGCTGGTCATCGCCTCGTACACGCGACCGCGCGGCGCCGAACAGCTCGCCTTCGACGGCGTACCGCGCCCGCACGAGCAGTACGCCTTGTTCGCCGCCTGACCGCCCAGCCTCGCCCGAGGCTGTGCCCTACCGTGCCACCAGGAGCAGGAACCATGAGTAACGAGCAGCCCGACGAGACGCCCGGGGGAAGGCTGCGCACACGACTACTCGCCGCTTTCGACCAATTCGAGAAGGAGCGCGAGGCCGAGCGGCGCCAGTACGCGGCCGCCGAATCGTCCGGTCTCGCACGCCTCGCCGAGGAGTACGCCCGAGCGACCACGGCCACGGCGCGCGCCACCCTCGCCGAGCGGGTCGGTCCGTCCCTCTCCCTCACCGAGGCCGGGGTGATCCGCCGCACCGCGAAGGCCGTCGAGGGGGCCCTACCGAGCGTGATCGTCGGGGCGCGGGTCGATGGTTGGACGGCCGCCGAGATCGCCGCAGAACTGGGCGTGACCGCGTCGTATGTTCACAGGATCCTGCGTAACAACCCGTGGGACGCGGCATGGACCATGTACCGCGCGACCGGCGCCGACACGTGGGAACCGGTCGAGTCCGGAACTCTCTGCGCCACCGAGACCGCCGCCAGTGTCGCCGAACAGATCCTCGCTGAACGCCTCGACGTTTCCCTCGCCCGCAGCGGCGCCCGCGTGTGCGTGTGGCGAAGCGGGGAGGAAGGCGACCCGGACGACGCCCGATTCACCGCCGAGCGCGAGGGCGACACCATCCACGACCACTGAGCTAACGCGGGCCCGCACACGGCGACTCCACCGCCGGACGGGCCCGACTAATCACGATGGGAGCGACCCCCAACATGACCAACACACAGCCTACCGAGCGGCCAGCCAAGGCCCCGAACCTCCCGCCGCCCATAGGCCGGTCCCTGTCCGTGCGCATCCTCGACGAGGGGATGTATGACGACCTGCGCGTCATCATGAAGACCGGTTGCGACGCCTCGGCCGCCGTCCGACAAGCGTTACTGCTGCTCGCGAACCTGTACTACGAGGCATGGAACCGCGGGCACTACCCGACGGGCGTCGCGCCCGTCATCGAGACGGCGAACATCAAGCCATACAAACCCGTCCGACAGCCTGACCAACACGTATGACAGCCGCGCGCCCCGCTGCACGACACGGCGGGGCGCGC
>NZ_JBHVYZ010000056.1:0-912 GCF_042880295.1 Streptomyces sp. NPDC058307 | reverse complement strand
CTCCCGCCCAACACCACCCTAAACCCCCCCGCCCTCCCGCCTCCCAAACCGGTCTCACCCGCGCGCCCCCCGGTGCACGACACGGCGGGGCGCGCGCCGCGCGTCCGGACGCGGGCCGTCGTGCGCGCGAGCGAGGGCGCCGGACAAGACCAGTTGCACCGTTATCGTTCTGTGACCTAGAGTGGGGCCCGTCTTCGGCGTGCCCGCAAACGGACGCCCTACCTCGAACGCCCTGCCGCTCGCCCGTCCAGCGGCGGGGCGTTCGCATGCGCCTGGTCAGGACTCCTTGCGCGTTTCCTCGTCCCTCGGTTCCCGCTCCGGGGTCTCTGTCGGTGACGGACGATCCTCGGGAGTCGTCCCGCCGGAGTCTGGCCCCGGACGCGGCTCCGGCGGTTCGTTCGTCGCTGTCTCGTCGTCCCGCTGGCGCTCTCTTGTCATAGCAGTCTCCTTCCCATCCCAGCGTCGCCCCTTGAGGGGATAGTTCGCGAGTTGAGTGACGGGGGAGGTGACCGCCCGTGGCGCGCCCCATCGACGACCGCGACCGCGAGCAGGTACGCCGACTGCACGCCCAGGGCAAGAGCAGGAACGAGATCGCGCGGGCGATCGAGCGGTCGCCCTCGACCGTGTCGAAGATCGCCGCGGCGTGCGACCCGCCGCTCGCGTTCGACCGCGCCGCCGAGGTCGAGACCGCCACCCGCGTACGCCGCGCCGACCTCGCCGCGCGCCGCTCCGAACTCGCCGTCGCGCTGCACGACATCGCCGAGCGCGAACTCGCGAAGATGACCGAGCCACACCTCTACTTCGAGTGGGGCGGGAAGGATCACACCTACGCCCAGAAGTGGCAGGACGAGCCGACCCCCGCCGACCGGCGGCGAACTGGTCATGGTCGGCCGGACCCGCGACAGCCTCGCC
>NZ_JBHVYZ010000055.1:0-56783 GCF_042880295.1 Streptomyces sp. NPDC058307 | reverse complement strand
GCTTGGTGACGTTGGTCGTCTTGTTGAAGCTGAACTTCAGACGGCCGAGGGCCTCCCGGCCCGGCAGCAGCTCGGCGGACTCGGTCTCCAGCTCGTGCATGTCCATGCTCATGAGGGACGTCCTTTCAGGTGATGTGGATCGGGTACGAGGTGGTGCGCGGGTGCTACTGGGTGACCGTGATGTTCTGGCCGGCCTGCGAGGCGGCGGCCGAGGCCAGGGAGTGGTCGTTGACGGCCAGGGACGAGTTGTGGGCCTCGACGTTGGCGATGTGCTTGGTGACGTTGGTCGTCTTGTTGAAGCTGAACTTCAGACGGCCGAGGGCCTCGCGGCCGGGCAGCAGTTCCGCGGACTCGGCCTCGAGCTCGTGAGCGTCCATCATGATCAATTCCCCCTCAGGGATGGGCATTTCCGGTCGGACCGAGTCAGGTTCCCCCCACACTCTGTCCAACTTGGTCGGACGTGTTGTCCAACGAGATTGGACACTAGGGCCTCGCGGGGCCACTGCGCAACCCGTTCGGGGAATCACCCTTTCGGCGGCGGGCGGGGCCGCCCGTAGAATCGGCCCCGACATGGACGGTTCCGCCGAGCGGCGAGCAGGAAGTGACCCACCCGTGGCCAACGCACTCCAGCAGTTGATCCGTGAGCGCCTGGACCGCAAGGGCTGGTCCTACGGCGACGTGGCGCGCCGCGGCGGCATCCCGCGCTCCACCGTCCACCACCTGGCGACCACCGACCGCGTCGTCCGCATGCCCCAGTCGGCCACCCTGGAGGGACTGTCCAAGGGCCTGGAACTCCCGTTGGACACCGTCCGCCGCGCCGCCGCGGAGGCCTGCGGCATCCACGTGTACGGCACCCCGGCCGACCCCGAGGTGGACGTCCTGATCGCCAGCCTCCAGAAACTCTCACCCGACGACCGCCGCCATGTGGCCGCCCTCGTGGAATCCCTCCTGGACCGCACCCCGAAGAAGTGACCACCGGCCCGGAGTACAGCCTCCGGTGAGCGACCACCCGGACCGCTCCGCCGCGAGGACGCCCCTGACGGTCCCCACGCCACCCGGGCAGCGACCCGGCGGCGGCCCTCCCCAGAGCCACGCCCTTGAGGAACCCGCGCCGGGGCGGCACGTACGGCCATTGGCCACCGCGCCCACGCCAGGCAAGCGCCCACCCGGGTAGGCCTCCGGTGAACGACCGCCCGGACCGGCCCACTCCGAGGACGGCGCCCAAGAGCCCACCGCACGAGCGCCCCAGAGGGCCCCACCCCATGTGATGCGTGCGGCGCGCTCACACCACCCGAGGGCCGACCCTCCCCCAGGCCACACCGTTGAGGAACCCACGCCCAGGCGGCACGTACGGCCATCCGCCACCACGCCCCCCCGACGGCCGGCCGTCTCCAGCGACGCCCCTTCAACGCCCCGACCCCACACGGGACGTCCGGCCTTCCGTCACCCGGCCCCAAGCACGTATCACCCGGAGGCGACCAACGCTGGGGAGGATGGCCCCACACGGGCGTACGGCCCTCCGACCCCCGCCGCGCCAACCACTCGAAGACCTGCCCACCCCACGGTCGGAACCCCTTCCGGACCCCAGCCCGCACCACGCCGGCGCAACCGCGAACACCGAACGTCGCACCACGCAAGCAATCGCTCGGGGGCGGCCCAGCCGGGGACTCAAACCTCTCCGGGGCCCGGCGCCCGCGCCGCGCGCACCCCCTGTGAGAACCGACCCGCCGCCAGGCGACCGCCCACCCGGAACCCACCCCGGACCACACGAGCAACCGCCGCGCCACCCGCACGCGACGAACGACCCCGACCCCACCCCTGCCCAAGGAAGTGACCGTCCGGAAGCCAGGTCCCGGCGGTCCGCGACCGCGGATGTTCACTCTTCCGTGGAGTCGGAAAAAGAATTCGACTGTGCCCGAAAGTGCCGGACTCCCCCGCTAGTCTCTCGTCCTGCCCGGGGAGCGAGAGCCGTACGACCCCGGGCTCCCAGGGGGGAATGTGTTGTTCGTGCATGGCGGACCGGCCACGGCCGTGGTCCGCGGGCCCGCCGGAGAATCAGTCGTTCTGCTCTCCGGCGAGCTGCCCGAGGTACTGACCGATCAGTCAGTGACCGAACTCGTGGAACTGGCCGCCGCCGTCCTGGACACGGACGAGCTGCCCCTGTTCCACGCCTGTCTGAGAACCCTGCGCCGCGACGGTCTGCGCGCCGGCCGCCGGATCGAGATCGACGGTGCCGTACTGACCGTCTACGAGGGTTGACGACAGCACGCCGGCCCACGCGGGACAACCCGCGTGGGCGGGAAAGTGCCCGGAGCCGGACTTGAACCGGCACGCCCGCGAAGGGGCAGCGAGGTTTAAGCTCGCCGTGTCTGCATTCCACCATCCGGGCAGGCCATGGGCTCCGCATCGAGGTTCCGAGCCTATCGGGATACATCCCCCGAACAGCGGGCGGGCGGATCCATGTTGTCTTATTTTATTGACGCCTGAGGGTGCATCAGACCGTGGAACACGCCATCCGCACTTGCCAATAGCGTTCCGTGCGACATCCGGCCGCGCATGTGGAATGACGGAATTTCACCGCCCGAACGAGGACGCTCCACCTGTTCTTCGCGCACGCCCCCGATCAGGGGCCGCCGTCATCCCCAGGTATGACACCGAGCGGCGCGGTCCCTCCGAAGTCTGCCTTCGGAACCAGAACTGCGGCTGACTACACGACGGGCTCCGGCCACCACGATGGAAGACGTCCCTCAACGATGTCGTCCCGCTAGGAGTTCCATCCCGTGACCACCACACCAGTCGCCGGCCGGGCCACCACCGTGGCCGCACGCGCCACGGATCTGTCGAAGATCTACGGACAGGGCGAGACCCGGGTGGTGGCCCTGGACCGGGTCACCGTCGAGTTCCGCCAGGCCGAGTTCACCGCGATCATGGGCCCCTCCGGCTCCGGCAAGTCCACGCTGATGCACTGCGTGGCCGGCCTCGACACCTTCTCCTCCGGTTCGGTCCGCATCGGCGACACCGAGTTGGGCTCCCTGAAGGACAAGCAGCTGACCAGGCTGCGGCGGGACAAGATCGGCTTCATCTTCCAGGCGTTCAACCTGCTGCCGACCCTGACGGCCCTGGAGAACATCACCCTCCCGATGGACATCGCGGGCCGCAAGCCGGACAAGGAGTGGCTGGACTCGGTCATCCGGATGGTCGGGCTGCGGGACCGCCTCAGCCACCGCCCCGCCCAGCTCTCCGGCGGCCAGCAGCAGCGCGTCGCCGTCGCCCGGGCTCTCGCGTCCAAGCCCGACATCATCTTCGGTGACGAGCCGACCGGAAACCTCGACTCGCGCTCCGGCGCCGAGGTCCTGGGCTTCCTGCGCAACTCGGTACGGGAGCTGGGGCAGACGGTCGTCATGGTGACCCACGACCCGGTGGCCGCGGCGTACGCGGACCGGGTGGTGTTCCTCGCGGACGGCCGGATCGTGGACGAGATGTACAAGCCCACGGCCGACAACGTGCTTGATTTCCTGAAGCAGTTCGACGCGAAGGGCCGCACCTCCTGATGTTCCGCACAGCCCTGCGCAACGTACTCGCGCACAAGGCCAGACTGCTCATGACCGTGCTCGCCGTGATGCTCGGCGTGGCGTTCGTGTCCGGCACCCTCGTCTTCACCAACACCATCTCCGAGGCCTACCAGAAGAGTTCGGCCAAGGGCTTCGACCAGGTCGACGTCGCCGTCACCGCCAAGTCCCGGAAGGACAAGGGCAACACGATCGGGAAGAACCCCGAGCTGACCCAGGCGCTGCTCGAGAAGAGCGCCGAGGTTCCGGGCGCCGCGAACGCCATCGGTGTCGTGAGCGGCTTCACCGCCATCGCCGACAAGGACGGCAAGCTCATCGGCGGCGGCTTCCAGTCGCAGGGCGGCAACTACTACGGGGACAAGGACCCCCGGTACCCGCTCGCCGAGGGCACCGCACCGCATGGCGCGAACCAGGTCGCGATCGACTCCGAGACGGCGAAACGGGCCGGCTACAAGGTCGGCGACACCGTACGCATCTCGGTCGACGGCCCGGTCCTCAAGCCCGTCGTCACCGGCATCTTCACCACCGACGACGGCAATGTCGCGGCCGGCGGCAGCCTCGCGCTGTTCGACACGGCCACCGCACAGAAACTGTTCGGCAAGCCGGGGACGTACGACGAGATCGACGTGAAGGCGGCTTCCGGCACCTCGCAGACCGCGCTGCGGGCGGCGCTGGACAAGGCGCTCCCCTCGGACCTGGTGGAGACCGAGACCGGCAAGGAACTCGCCGACAGCCAGGCCGAGTTGATCTCCTCCTCGATGGCCGGTCTCAAGCAGGGACTGCTGGTCTTCGCCGGCATCGCGCTGTTCGTCGGCACCTTCATCATCGCCAACACCTTCACCATGCTGGTCGCCCAGCGCACCAAGGAGCTGGCTCTGCTCAGGGCGGTCGGCGCGTCCCGCAGGCAGGTCACTCGGTCGGTGCTGATCGAGGCGTTCGTGGTCGGCCTGATCGCCGCCGTGACGGGTCTCGTGGCCGGCATCGGAGTCGGGGCCGGGCTCAGGTCCCTCATGAGCACGCTCGGGGCGACCGTCCCGGACGGACCGCTCATCATCACCCCGGGCACGGTCGGCACGGCCCTCGCGGTCGGCGTCCTGATCACCATGCTCGCGGCCTGGCTCCCGGGCCGCAGGGCCGCCAAGATCCCGCCGGTCGCGGCGATGAGCAGCGTGCACGCCAAGGCGACGACCAAGTCACTGGTGCTGCGCAACACGCTGGGCGCGCTGTTCAGCGGGGCGGGGGTCGCCGTCATCCTGGCGGCCACCACCATGGACGGCTCGGACGGCCAGGCTCCCATGGGCATGGGCGCGGTCCTGCTGATCATCGGCGTCTTCATCCTCACCCCTCTGCTGTCCCGCCCGCTGATCGCGGCCGCGGCCCCGCTCCTGCGCGTGTTCGGCATCTCCGGGAAGCTGGCCCGCCAGAACTCGGTGCGCAATCCGCGCCGTACGGCCGCCACCGCCTCCGCGCTGATGATCGGGCTCACCCTGATCACCGGCATGACGGTGATGGCGGGCAGCCTCCAGAAGTCGATCGACAAGATGGCGTCGGCGGCCATCGAGGCGGACTACGTCGTCTCCATGGCCAACGGCAACGAGCTCTCGCCCGACGTCGAGAAGAAGCTGGCGAAGGTCGACGGCGTCACCGCCGTCAGCCCGCTGCGCAACGCGGCCTCCCGCATCGACGGCGAGACCGAGTACCTGACCGGCGTGAACGGCTCGGCGATCGGGAAGCTGACCGACCTGAAGGTCGACAGCGGCACCTTCGAGGTCGGCGGCACGCGGGTCGTCGTGGACAAGGACACCGCCAAGTCCTACGGCTGGAAGGCGGGCTCTTCCTTCACCGCGCACTACGAGGACGGCAAGGCGCAGAAGCTCACGGTCGCCGGGGTCTACGAGGGCAACGAGCTGATCAGCGGCATCATGCTCGACACCGCGACGCTCAGTCCGCATCTGAGTGACCTGTCCGACATGCAGGTGATGCTGAAGACGTCCGACGGCGCCTCCGCCGCGGCCAAGGACCGGCTGGAGAAGGCCCTCGGCTCCAACCCGGCCATCAAGGTCCAGGACAAGAAGGACCTGTCCGACTCCATCGCGCAGATGTTCACGCTGATGCTGAACATGCTCTACGGCCTGCTCGCCATGGCGGTGATCGTCGCGGTCCTCGGGGTCATCAACACCCTGGCCATGTCGGTGTTCGAGCGCTCCCAGGAGATCGGCATGCTCCGCGCGATCGGCCTGGACCGCAAGGGCATCAAGCGGATGGTCCGTCTGGAGTCCCTGGTCATCTCCCTGTTCGGCGGGGTCCTCGGCATCGGCCTGGGAGTCTTCTTCGGCTGGGCGGCCGGTGAGCTCCTCGGCACGAAGATGGCCACGTACGAACTCGTCCTGCCCTGGACCCGAATGGCGGTCTTCCTGCTGCTCGCGGCGACGGTAGGCATCCTCGCCGCCCTGTGGCCGGCCCGCCGGGCGGCCCGCATGAACATGCTGACGGCGATCAAGGCCGAGTGAGCCGAGCCGGCCGTACGACAGTGGGGGCCCGTTGCCCGGCAACGGGCCCCCACTCGTGAACCGCTCGCCTCAGTTCCAGGTGCGGGCGCGCAACGGCAGTCCGGAGGTGCCGGACTCGGGGGTTCTGATGGCGAGGACCTGGTTGACGCCGATGCGGTTGCGTTCGAAGGCGAGGGCGCTCGCGGCCATGTACAGCAGCCACACGCGGGCCCGCCCGGGGCCGGCGATCCGGACCGCGCGCTGCCACTGGGCCTCCAGGTTGGTGACCCAGCGGCGCAGGGTGTGGGCGTAGTGCTCACGGATCGACTCGACGTCCCGCACCTCGAACCCGGCCCTCTCCAGCATGGTCACGGTGGTGCCGAGAGGAGCGAGTTCGCCGTCGGGGAAGACATAGGAGTCGATGAACTCGTCGACGTTGTACGCCGATTCGTCGGTGTGCGGGCGCCGGGCGATCTGGTGGTTGAGCAGCCGCCCGCCGGGCTTCAGCAGCTTGAGCAGGTCCTCGGCGTACTCCAGGTACCGTTCCGCGCCCACGTGTTCGGCCATGCCGATGGAGGAGATGGCTTCGTACGGCCCGTCGGTGACGTCCCGGTAGTCCTGCACCCGGATCTCGACGCGGTCGGTGAGCCCCTCGTCGGCGACGCGCTTGCGGGCGTAGGCCGCCTGCTCCTGGGAGAGGGTGATGCCGACGACGCTCACGCCGTACTCGCGGGCGGCGTGGATGGCCATCGAACCCCAGCCGCAGCCGACGTCGAGGAGTCGCTGCCCGGCCCTCAGGCCGAGCTTGCGGCAGACGAGGTCCAGCTTGTCGCGCTGGGCCTGCTCCAGGGTGCCCTCGGGTTCGGGCGCCGCCCAGTAGGCGCACGAGTACACCATCGACGGGCCGAGAACGATCTCGTAGAACGCGTTGCCGACGTCGTAGTGGTGGCTGATGGCCCGCTTGTCGCTGCGCCTGGTGTGCAGATGGCCGCGGGCCCGGCGGACCTCCTCGGGCGGCGGGGCGGGCGGCAGCGGCGGCCCGGCGAGGGCGACGAGTCCGCGTACGGCGGAGCGCACCTCGGGTTCGCGCAGGGCCTGCCAGAGGGTCCTGGCGTCCTCCCCGCGCTCCCAGACGAGCCCGGAGATCAGGCCGAGGGCGGTGAAGAGGTCGCCGTCGATGTCGAGGTCTCCCGCGACCCAGGCGCGGGCCAGCCCCAGCTCGCCCGGCTTGAACAGCAGCCGGCGTACGGCACGCCGGTTGCGCACGACGAGCGCGGGCGCGTCGGGCGGCCCGGCCTCCGAACCGTCCCAGGCGCGGATCCGCACCGGTAGCGGTACTCCCAGCAACTGCTCGAAGAGGGCTCTGAGCCGCAGCGCGGCATCTGCCATGGCGCACACCTCCGTGACGAGGATCCCGGATTTGTCCACCCTGGTAAACAGCGCCATGCCGGAGCGCAGTCCCTTCGGCGGGTCACGTCCGGGCAAAACACGTGGAGCAGCCATGTACACCCGGTGGGCGCGGGAAGCGCGGGAACGCCGAAGGACCTCCCGCACCACGGATGGCGGGAGGTCCTTCGGGGTGGATCAGCGACCGGAACCGTTCGGATGACCGGAGCCGGTCAGTGGCCGAAGCCGGTCGGGTGACCGGAACCGGTCAGTGACCGGAACCGGTCAGGAGGCCTTCGCCTCGGTCTTCTTCGGCTCGGCGGCCGGCACGGGACGCGCGGCCTCGTAGAACTCCTCGCGCGGGTGCTCCATCGCGCCGAGGGAGACGACCTCGCGCTTGAGGAACATGCCGAGGGTCCAGTCGGCGAAGACGCGGACCTTGCGGTTCCAGGTCGGCATGGCCAGACCGTGGTAGCCGCGGTGCATGTACCAGGCGAGACGGCCCTTGAGCTTGATCTTCATCTTGCCCATGACGATCATCGCCACGCCCTTGTGCAGGCCGAGACCCGCGACAGCACCCTTGTTGGAGTGGCTGTACTCCTTCTGCGGGAAGCCCCGCATCCCGGAGATCACGTTGTCGCCGAGGACCCGCGCCTGCCGCAGCGCGTGCTGCGCGTTCGGCGGGCACCAGGCGTTCTCGACGCCGGCCTTGCGGGCGGCGACGTCCGGGACCTGGGCGTTGTCGCCGGCGGCCCAGATGTAGTCGGTGCCCTGGACCTGGAGGGTCGGGGCGGTGTCCACGTGACCGCGCGGGCCCAGCGGGAGGCCGTAGCGGGCCAGGACCGGGTTGGGCTTGACGCCGGCGGTCCACACGATGGTGCTGGAGTCGACCTCCAGGCCGTTCTTGAGGACCACGTGGCCGTCGACGCAGGAGTCCATCGAGGTGGAGAGGTAGATCTCCACGCCCCGGCTCTCCAGGTGCGCCTTGCCGTACTGGCCGAGCTTGGGGCCGACCTCGGGAAGGATCTTGTCGGCGGCGTCGACGAGGATGAACCGCATGTCCTCGCGCGAGACGTTGCTGTAGTACTTGGCCGCGTCGCGGGCCATGTCCTCGACCTCGCCGATGGTCTCCGCGCCCGCGAAGCCACCGCCGATGAACACGAAGGTGAGCGCCTTGCGGCGGATCTCCTCGTCGGTCGTGGAGTCGGCCTTGTCGAGCTGCTCAAGCACGTGGTTGCGCAGGCCGATGGCCTCCTCGATGCCCTTCATGCCGATGCCCTGCTCGGCGAGGCCGGGGATCGGGAAGGTGCGGGAGACCGCGCCGAGCGCGATCACCAGGTAGTCGAAGGGCAGCTCGTACGCCTCGCCGACCAGCGGGGCGATCGTGGCGACCTTGCGGTCCTGGTCGATGGTGGTGACCCGGCCGGTGAGCACCTCCGCCTTCGGCAGCACGCGTCGCAGCGGGACGACGACGTGGCGCGGGGAGATGTTGCCGGCGGCGGTTTCGGGGAGGAAGGGCTGGTAGGTCATGTACGACCGGGGGTCGACGACCGTGACGGTCGCCTCGCCGTAGCGCATCTTCTTGAGAATGCGCCGAGCTGCGTACAGGCCTACGTACCCACCGCCTACTACGAGGATCCTGGGACGCTCCGTGGTGCTCATGCCATCGAGTATCCACCCGCCTCAGGGGGGTCGCTCGTGCGCCCCTTCACAAGCTCTTGCAAGGGGTGTGTTATCCTCCGCGACTCGCGTGATCCACATCATGCCGTGGGACGGGAACCACCCTATCCGGCAACCCGTTGTCAATGCCGCGTGAGCTGCCTCTCCGTGCCGGAACCGGTCCCGTGAGGGGCCCTCGCGGGACCCCCGCGCACCCCTCCGCCGAAGCCCGCCTCCCACCGTTTTGAACGTGTTCACACGGGTGTTGAGCCCCCGGAAGGGTCAACCGGACGACATTCGTCGTCCGACAGGACCCAATTCCTTGTGAAGAACTTCACGAACTTTCTCGGCGCCACGTCAACGAGGGGCCCCGAAGGGCCCCCCGGACGCGCTCATACGTTGTTCTGCCTGCTCAGCAGAGGTGCCGACAGGGCCTATGCGAGGGACCACGCGATGCCGTCGAGGATGTCGTGCTCGCTCACGACGACCTCCTCGGCGCCGATCCGCTCCATGATCGCGAGGAGTACGAGGGCCCCGGCGGCGATGACGTCCACGCGCCCCGGATGCATGGAGGGCACGGCCGCGCGCTCGGCGTGGGTGGAGTGCAGCAGCCAGTCGGTGATCTCGCGGACGCGGTCCTGGGAGACGCGGGAGTGGTGGATGGCCTCGGAGTCGTACTCCGGGAGCTCCTGGGCGATCGCCGACACCGTGGTGACGGACCCGGCGAGCCCCACCAGCGTGCGCGCCTCGCGCAGCGGGACACTCTCCTCGGCGAGGTCGAGGGCGCCCTCGATGTCGCTCCGTATGGCGGCGATCTGCGCGTCGGTGGGCGGGTCGCTGACGACCCCGTCCCGCACCAGGTGCCGCTCGGTCATCCGCACACAGCCGATGTCCACGGAACGTGCGGCGCGCACATGGTCGTCGCCCACGACGAACTCCGTCGACCCCCCGCCGATGTCCACCACGAGGTAGGGCTTGGCCAGGTGGTCGCCGCCCCTCAGCTCCCTGGTAGCCCCGGTGAAGGAGAACTCGGCCTCCTGGTCCCCGGAGATGACCTCGGGCTCGACCCCGAGGATGTCCAGGACCCCGCGCACGAACTCGTCCCGGTTCTCGGCGTCCCGGGAGGCGGAGGTGGCGACGAACCGCAGCCGCTCGGCCCCGTGCTCCTTGATGACCGCCGCGTACTCCCGGCACGCGGCGAAGGTCCGCTCCAGCGCCTCGGGCGCGAGCCGCCCGGTCCGGTCGACCCCCTGCCCGAGCCGCACGATCGTCATACGGCGGTCCAGGTCGACCAGTTCGCCGGTCTCGGGGTCGCAGTCGGCGACAAGGAGCCGGATGGAGTTCGTACCGCAGTCGACGGCGGCGACACGGGTCACTTGGCGTCCTCCTGCTGCTCGGTCAGGTTCACGCAGGCCCCCTTGCGCCACCACTCCGGCAGCATCGCGATCGCCTCGTCACCCAGCGGGTTGACGCCCGGGCCCGCGGCCAGCGAATGACCGACCAGGACGTGCAGGCACTTCACCCGGTCCGGCATGCCGCCCGCGCTCGGGAAGCCCTCCAGGACCTCGATGGCGTCACGGCGCGCGAGGTAGTCCTCGTGCGCGGCCCGGTAGGCGGCAGCGAGTTCCGGATCGGTCTGCAGCCGCTCCGTCATCTCCTTCATGACGCCGTTCGCCTCCAGC
This sequence comes from Streptomyces sp. NPDC058307, assembly GCF_042880295.1. Lineage (NCBI taxonomy): Bacteria > Bacillati > Actinomycetota > Actinomycetes > Kitasatosporales > Streptomycetaceae > Streptomyces > Streptomyces sp. NPDC058307. The sequence continues at coordinate 45,998 of NZ_JBHVYZ010000055.1, read as the reverse complement.
GTGCCGATCGCCGAGGCGGCGCGCGGACACGTCAGGTAGTACGTCGTCGGGAAGGGCGTGCCGTCCGGCAGCCGGGGCGCGGTCTCCACGACGTCCGGCTGCCCGCACGGGCACCGGTGCGCGATCGCGCGCAGCCCGCGGGGCGGCCGGCCGAGCTGCTGCTTGAAGGCCTCCACGTCCGCGTCGGTCGGCTCGGTGCGCGGGGTGGAGGGCGGAGGCGTTTCCATGCCTGTCTTTCTATCGGTCCATCGGTCGGTTCACTGGTCGGAGGCGTCGGACTTGTCGACCCCGTCCCAGACGTTCGCGTACCAGGGGCGGTCGGCCGCGCCCAGGTCGGTGCGGGACTGCCTCGCCGCGTCCGGGTCGACCACGATGAAGCCCGTCTCCCCCGGCAGCACGTAGTGCAGCCGCTGCCGGATCTGCTGCTCCGCGTACGCGTCGTCCTGCCAGCGCGCCTTGAGGTCGCGCAGCTTCTCGACCCGCTCGGCGGCCCGCGCCTTCTCCCGCTGGAGGTCGGCGATCTCGGCGCGCTGGGAGACGTACTGCCTTATCGGGTACGCCAGCGCCACCACCAGCGTGCACAGCACGAGGGCGAGCAGCGCGGCCCGGCCGGTCAGCCGGGAGCGGCGGGCCTGCCGCTTGGTCTGGGAACGGTAGACCCGGGCCGCGGTCTGCTCGCCGAGCAGCCTGATCCTGGTCGTGGTGGAGAAACGGTCCCGGTCCTTCACGGCCATCGGCTCTCCGCCTCCCCTTCTACGTACGTACGTCCCCGCACACGGTACGGGACCGGTACGGGGACGTACGTACGACTGGCTAAGGCTTAGCCCTGCCGGGGTCAGCCCTTGAAGCGGGGGAAGGCCGAGCGGCCCGCGTACACCGCCGCGTCGTCGAGGATCTCCTCGATGCGCAGGAGCTGGTTGTACTTGGCGACGCGCTCGGAGCGGGCCGGGGCGCCGGTCTTGATCTGGCCGCAGTTGGTGGCGACGGCGAGGTCGGCGATGGTGACGTCCTCGGTCTCGCCGGAGCGGTGCGACATCATGCACTTGAAGCCGCTGCGCTGGGCGAGCTCCACGGCGTCCAGGGTCTCGGTGAGCGAGCCGATCTGGTTCACCTTGACGAGCAGGGCGTTGGCGGTGCCCTCCTCGATGCCGCGGGCCAGGCGCTCCGGGTTGGTGACGAACAGGTCGTCGCCGACGATCTGGACCTTGTCGCCCAGCTTGTCGGTGAGGACCTTCCAGCCGGCCCAGTCGTCCTCGAACAGCGGGTCCTCGATGGAGACGAGCGGGTAGGCCGCCACGAGCTCCTCGTAGTACTCCGTCATCTCGGCGGCGGAGCGGTCCTTGCCCTCGAAGGAGTAGACGCCGTCCTTGTAGAACTCGGAGGCGGCGACGTCGAGCGCCAGGGCGACCTGCTCGCCGGGGATGTAACCGGCTTCCTTGATCGCCTCGAGGATGAGGTCCAGGGCGGCGCGGTTGGACTCCAGGTTCGGCGCGAAGCCGCCCTCGTCGCCCAGGCCCGTCGACAGGCCCTTGCTCTTCAGGACCTTCTTGAGGGTGTGGTAGACCTCGGTGCCCCAGCGCAGCGCCTCGGAGAAGGACTCCGCGCCGATCGGGGCGATCATGAACTCCTGGATGTCCACGTTGGAGTCGGCGTGCGAGCCGCCGTTCAGGATGTTCATCATCGGCACCGGCAGCAGGTGCGCGTTCGGGCCGCCCAGGTAGCGGAAGAGGGGGAGGTCGCTGGCCTCGGAGGCGGCGTGGGCGACGGCGAGGGAGACGCCGAGGATGGCGTTGGCGCCGAGCGAGCCCTTGTTGTCGGTGGCGTCCAGGTCGAACATCGCCTGGTCGATCAGACGCTGCTCGGTGGCGTCGTAGCCGACCAGCTCCGGGCCGATCTGCTCGATGACGGCCAGCACGGCCTTCTCGACACCCTTGCCCTGGTAGCGGTTCGGGTCACCGTCGCGCAGCTCGATGGCCTCGAAGGCGCCCGTGGAGGCGCCGGACGGGACGGCGGCACGACCGGTGCTGCCGTCGTCGAGGCCGACCTCGACCTCGACCGTGGGGTTGCCTCGGGAGTCCAGGATTTCCCGGGCTACGACGACGTCGATGGACGGCACGAGCATCTCCTTCTTGGGATGTGACACGGTCCGCCGGGACCGCGGTGGGTTCTGCGAGACCGAGCCTAACCGGCTCCGGGGGATCGGCCACCGTGTGGACCGCCCCCTGGACAGAACCGAGAGTAAATTGTTTCTGAACTGAACAAAGACGGGCCTCGGCGAGCATGAAAAAACCCCGCCCCGGTGCGTACGGGGGAACACGCACCGGAGCGGGGAGCCCGTGGGGACGGGGGGTGACCCTCACGAGGCCTTCATCATGAAGGACACGGCTGTGAGGGCACTGTGGTTCAGCCGGGGCCTACTTCAGGTGCAGCTGCTGACCCGGGTAGATGAAGTCGGCGTCGGTGATGATGTCCTTGTTCAGCTTGAACAGCTTCTGCCAGCCGCCCTTGACCTTGTGCTTCTCGGCGATCGAGCTGAGCGTGTCGCCCTTGACGACCTTGTACTCGCCGTCGCCCTTCTTGACCTTCTTGCCGGTCGGGGTGGTGACGGTCTTCTTGGCGGCCGGACGCTCGGCCGAACGCGAGGCGCTCTGCTTCTCGGTCGAACGGCTGCTCGTGTTCGAGGAGCTGGAGTTAGAGGAGCTGGAGTTCGACGAGGAGGACGAGCTGCTGCCGCTGTAGCCGGCGCTGGACAGGCCCTTGCCGCAGACCGGCCAGGCACCCTTGCCCTGGGAGGCGAGGACCTTCTCGGCGACGGCGATCTGCTGGGACTTGCTGGCCTGGTTGGCCTGCGCGGCGTACTGCGTGCCGCCGTACGCGGCCCAGGTGGAGGCGGAGAACTGCAGGCCGCCGTAGTAGCCGTTGCCGGTGTTGATGGACCAGTTACCGCCGGACTCGCACTGGGCGACGGTGTCCCACTCGGAGGCGGTAGCGGCGGAGGCGTTGCCGGCCGCCATCAGCGGGGCGGCGATGGCGACACCGGTGACACCCGCCAGAGCGGCGGCACGGGTGGCCTTGGACGGACGGCGGTGCTTGCCCTTGCCGGAAAACAGCATGGTGGATCCCCTCACCGACGCCTGCGAGGTGAGCTGTCGGGTTCGGGCCGGTTGAGTTGCCCGGCCGCGCACCTCCCGGTGCGCGACTTAACCCCAAGCCGGTCCAGCTGAACTGCTGGGTCCGGCACTTACCTTGGGTCCCCCGCTCCTGCCTACGGCGCTTGACGCGACGACTGTTCCCGTTCGGCCACTGGCAGGATTCGGCGTTGCGACCGACGGGGCTCGGGTTGCCGAGCGGTCACGACCGTAGACACGGGCTCGGTCGAATTTCAAAGACGATCAGGGCTTCTGAGACTCATCCCACACTTTCACCAAAGTGGACATTCAGTGCGAAGTGTGACGTGAACTCCCGCTGTTTTTCAGGCCTTTTCAGCCCTATTCAGCCCCTGTGTCGAGGGTCTGACCGGCGACGATGCCGTTCGGGTCGGCCCCGATGCGGTCCTTGTTCTCGGCGTAGAGGGCACGCCATCCGCCGTCGAGGCCAAGGGAGTCGGCGATGGAGACGAGGGAGTCGCCCTCCTGGACGGTGTAGGTGCCGACGGCATGCCGGCCGGCCGGGGAGGAGGCTGTGCTCTTCGTCGCAATCTCCTCGGCGCTGGAGCCGCGGTGCTTGCCGGAACCGAGGGCGCCGACGTCCACGAGGGCCGAAGAGCTGCCCCGCTGCCACGACTTGTCCGCTTCGTCCTCTTCCGTGCTCACCACGGGCGAGCTGTCGGAAGGCTGGGTGTCCGCTGCGGCGGAACCGTCGGAAGTCGAAGGGTTCTTTTTGTCCGGCTTGGCGGAACTGTCGTCACCGGAGGGAGTGGCCGACGGCGAGGGCGTCACGGACGAACCGTCCAGCCCGTCGAGCAGACCGGAGGACTCCTCGGAGCCCGAAGAGTCGGCGGAACCGGAGGAACCGGACGAGCCCGATGAACCGGATGTGTTCGACGAGTCGGACGCCGAGGGCGAGGGCGTCCCGCTCCCCACCCCCGTGTCGACGTCGGCCGAGCTCGAGTCCTTGCTGAGACCGCCGAGCAGACCGCAGGTCGGCCAGGCGGCGATGCCCTGGTCCGCGAGGAGCTTCTCGGCCACGGCTATCTGCTGGTTGCGACTGGCGAGGTCCGCCGTCTCGGCGTATGCGAGGCCGCCGTACTTCTCCCAGTTCTCCTGGGACATCTGCAGGCCGCCGTAGTAGCCGTTGCCGTCGTTGGCGCTCCAGGAGCTGCCGCTCTCGCACTCCGCGACCCGGTCCCAGGTGGTGCCGGTGGCGGCGCTCGCCCCGGTCGCTCCGAGCAGTGGGATCGCGATGGCGGAGCCCGTCACACCGGCCGCCACGAGGAGAGCGGGAGCCTGACGGGGGCGACGGTGACGACCGTTCCCGGAGAGCATGAGGGGACCTTTCCCGAGACAGCAAGTACCGGCGCGGCGAGTGGTGCGGGGCACCGCGCTGGTCCGTGAACGTATAGGGATTCGATCACTTGTCACAAGTTAATGCCGCGTAGATCACGTGAGGATCACAAACTTGAGGACTCGTCACGTTTACCCGCCTCCGATCCGGGACAAGAGGGGTCTCTCGGTCGATTACCAGACGGGCGTGAACTCCACCGGCAAAGTGCGCAGTCCACGCATGATGAGTCCCCCACGCCACCGCAAATCAGCCGAATCGACCGCCAGTTGGAGATCCGGGAGGCGGGTGAGGAGGGTGGCGAGCGCGGTCTGGCCCTCCAGGCGGGCCAGCGGGGCACCGAGGCAGTAGTGGATGCCGTGGCCGTAACCGAGGTGCTGATTGTCACGGCGGGACAGATCGAGCACATCGGGGTCGGCGAACCGCTGTGGATCCCGGTCCGCGGCGGCGAGTACGACGAGCACCGGGTCACCCGTGGCGATGTCCTGCCCCCCGATCCGCAGCGGTTCGGTGGCGAACCGCCAGGTGGCCAGTTCCACCGGGCCGTCGTACCGCAGCAGTTCCTCCACACCGGTCTCCAGGAGGCCCCTCTCCTGCCTGGCCAGGGATTCCTGCAGCCGGTGGCGCTGCTCGGGGTGGGTGAGGAGGGCGTAGGCACCGTTTCCGATCAAATTGACGGTGGTCTCGAAACCTGCGAACAAAAGAATGAAGGCCATGGCCGCGGCCTCGTTCTCGGTGAGGTGCTCCCCGTGGTCGGAGGCCCGGATGAGCGCGGAGATGAGGTCCTCGCCGGGAGGGGGCTCATCGGGCAGCGCTTCCCGCTTCCGGTGGATGAGCTCGGCGAGATAGCCGCGCATCTTCTTCACGGACCGCGCCACCCCGCCTCGCGGACCGCCGCCGTGACGGATCATCATGCCCGCCCAGTCCCGGAAGTCGTCCTGGTCCTCACCGGGGACACCGAGCAGGTCGCAGATCGCGTAGATGGGGAGCGGGAAGGCGAACTCGTGGATGAGGTCGGCGGAACCCGTGGCCGCGAACCCGTCGATGAGACGGTCGGTCAACTCCTGTACCCGGGGCGCGAACTCGGCGACCCTCCTGGGCGTGAACGCCTTGCTGACGAGCCGTCGGAGCCTGGTGTGGTCCGGTGGATCGATGTTCAGCAGATGCGTCATCAGCTCCGCCTTGCGCTCCCCCGGGATGCCGGTCTTGCCCTTGGCGTGCGCGGGCTCGTCGTGATGCGCCGGGTTCTTGCTGAGCCGCTGGTCGGCGAGGGCCTGTTTGGCTTCGGTGTACCGGGTGACCAACCAGGCCTCCACACCGCTGGGCAGCCGGGTCCTGTGGACCGGGGCGTGCTCGCGGAGCCAGGCGTAGGCGGGGTAGGGGTCGGTGGCGAACTCCCAGGAGAAGAGCTCGGGGGTGGGGGCCGAGGAGGGGGGAGTCTCGGGGGTGGGAGTCTCGTCGGTGGGACTCGCAGGGGCGGGAGTCGCGGGGGCGGGACTCGCAGGGGTGGTGGCGGGCTGGTCGGTCACTCCTTGACGTTATCCGGCGGGGTGGGGCGCGAGGTTCCCCGGCGGGGTGGGGCGCGAGGTTCCCCGGCGGGGTGGGCCGCCAGGTCCCCGGCGGGGTGCGCCGCCAGGTCCCCGGCGGGGTGCGCCGCCAGGTCCCCCGGCGTGGGCGCCAGGTTCCCGGCGGGGGGCGCCAGGTTCCCGGTGGGTGGAGTGGGGCGCGAGGATCCCCGGTGGGCCGGCCGCAACACTCCCCGTCAAGATCGGCCACCAGGCTCCCCGGCGGCGTCGGCCACAACACTCCCCGCCAAGATCGGCCGCGAAGCTATTCGGCGGCCCGGGCGGCCTCGGCCTCGCGGATCGCGTCCCGGTAGGCCCGTGCCGCCGCTCTCAGCGCTGCCTCCGGGTCGATGCCCTCCGCCTCGGCGTGGGTGGCCAGGGCGAGGAGTTCGTAGCCGAGGCCCTCGGTGGTGGGGAGGGGGACGTCCAGGCCTGCCGTGCGGACGCGGGAGGCGAGCTTGGCGGCGAGGGCCAGGGCCGGCTGGCCGAGGGGGATGCCCTCGGTCACCGAGGTGCGCTGCTTCTCTATCGCCTTGGTGCGCAGCCAGTGGGCCTTGACCTCCTCGGGGGTGCTGGCCGTCTCGTCGCCGAAGACGTGCGGGTGGCGGTGGATGAGCTTGGCGACGATGCCGGCGGCGACGTCGTCGACGGAGAAGGGGGCGTCCGGGTCCTCCTCGGCGATCCGGGAGTGGAAGACGACCTGGAGGAGCACGTCCCCGAGTTCCTCGCGCAGTTCGTCGCGGTCGCCCTCCTCGATGGCCTCGACGAGTTCGTACGCCTCCTCGATGCCGTACTTCGCGAGGCCCTCGTGGGTCTGCCGGGAGGACCACGGGCACTCGGCGCGGATGCGGTCCATGACCTGGACGAGGTCGAGGAGCCGGGCGCCGGGCAGGTCGTAGGAGGCGGGGAGCAGCTCCAGCTCGGGCATCTGCAGGCGTCCCGATCCGGCGAGGCGGGCCAGACCGTCCGTGAGGGCCGGCTCGCCCTCGCCCGTGGCCACGACGACCACCGCGTGCCCGCCCGCGCACGCTGCGACCAGTTCCTCGGCGGTCGGGGAGGTCTCGTCGACCGCTATTCCCGCCTCCCGCAGATACGGCAGTTGGGGGTGGGTGCCGTCCGCGCACAGGACCCGGTCGGCTCCGTGCAGCACCTGCCAGGCGGGCCAGGACAGCAGGCCGGGGGCGACGCGGTGGCTGGTGGTGAGCAGGACGATGCGGCCGGGGGCGGACGCCGGGTCGGTGTCCTGGTCGGGGGCGGGCTCGAAGCCGGTTGCGTTCACAGTTCGAAGCTAACGCACGGCGCCGACGGGGCGATCAGGTTGTCCACAGGCAGGGGGTGGCGGGGTGATCGTATGATCACCCGTCTGCTGTGGAGGCCGTCTCTGTCCCGCTACGCGCTCTGTTCGCTCCCCGCCGCCGTGACCTCCCGCACCCACGGCGTCTTCGCGTCGACGCGGGTGCTCTTCTTGACGTCCCAGGTGCCGTAGCGCGGGTTGAGGTCGACGTCGAGTTCCTTGGACGCCTTGCTGAGGGCGTTCCAGAAGGCGGGGTCGCTGGTATCGGTGCCGAGGGCGCCGGCGAGCTTCTGGGCCTCCAGCTGGAGGCGGAGGTTGTCGTCGAGGCGTTCGGGCGCGATGCCGTACCGCTGGAGCCAGGCCGTCTCCAGGCCCTTGGTGCCGCCGGCCTGCTCCTCCAGGCCGGAGCGGAGTTCCTGGACCTGCTTGCGGGTCACGGTCACGCCCGCGTCCTCGGCCGCCCGGTGCAGCACCTGGTCGAGGACCATGCCGTGCAGGACGTCGCGGGTGAGGGTGCCGGTCTTGGCGATGGCCTGTTCGTACTGGGCCTCGTCCGTGACGGCCGCCCGCTGGGCGTCGCGCACCTCGGTCACCCGGTTCTCCAACTGCGCGACGGTGATCCGCTGGCCGCCGACAACGGCCGCCGCGCCGGGATGCGCGTCGCTTCCGCAGGCGGTGAGGAGGGGGGCCGCGGCGGCGAGCGCGGCGGAGAGGAGGAGCGCGGTGCGACGACGGCGGTGCAAGGGTGCCTCCCGAGGAGATTGTGCGACGGTGCACAAGGTCTTGCGGTGATCGATGGTAGGCAGGGGACCGGCTCTGGCCAACCCATTCGACCAACGATTCACCGGGACTTCGGGCACCGCCGCGCCCGGGCGGGGTCGCGGGGCGCGGGGCGCGGGGCGGGGGGTCGCGGGGGCGGCGGCCGATGCTGCGATGTGCACCCCGGCTTACGGCTACGAGGGGCGGGTCTACGGGCGGAGCGGTCTACGAACGGGGCGGGCCTACGAACGGGGCGGCCGGTGGGCTCAGCCCTGTGCCTCCACGGCCTGCCGCACCGCGGCGGCGACACCGGCGCGCAGTCCGTCGTCGTCGGGCACCCAGGCCACGTTCGTATCGGCCTTGCCTTTGCTACCGCTGCCGCTCCCGTTCTCACTGCCCACGAGCACGAAACCCTGTTTCGCGTACCGCCGGGTCGCCTCCTGCGCCGCCTTCACCTCGGGGCCGCCCACCGCGAGGACGACCTCGCAGGATCCCTGGAGCAGGGCGTTGAGGAAGGGGCGGGCGTTCGCGGTGCTCTGTTCTCCGGTCACCGAGGAGTAGCTCACGCGCGCGTGCGTCGTGTGGGAGGCGTCCTGCATGCCCTGCCAGACGGCCGCGGCGGCCTTGGCGTTGATGCCGTGCCGGTCGGTGAGGAGGCACGCGTCGGACTCGGTGTAGTGGCGGGCGCGGGTGGCGGGGATCGGCGGGCGACTGCTGCCGTGCCGGTGGAGGAAGAACCCGGTCACGATCATCACGAGGGCCAGGGCGACCGCCGTACCGATCATGGCGAGACTGCGTCCGCTGAGTGAACGCAGCCCGACCACCGTGGCACGCCCCACAGCCGCGAGCCGCCCCGTCTCCTCGGCCCGGACCGACCGTGTCCGCGTGACCTGCCGAACCTGCTTGACCATGTAATGCTACTCCTCCACGCGCACGGGCACCGGGCGTTCGGCCACCTGGTCGGCGTCCACGTCTCCCGACCGCTCTGCCGCTTCGTCGACCGCCGTACCGCCGGCCCGCGCACCGATCCACCGTGGCTCACGCCGACCCGCCCGTCGGGGCCAGGCCGTCCACGCGTGCACCGGGGCGACTGCCATCGACAGGGTGATCAGCAGCAGGTCGACCCCGAACAACGCACCGTGAGTGTCGTCCGGCGTCAACGTGAGTTCGGTGACCCAGGCCACCAGGACCACGCTGAAGCCCGCGAAGGCCAGCCAGTCGGTGCGGCTGCGGCGCCGCAGGGCGAGCACGAGGGACGGGACGGGACAGAGAAGGCCGAGGCTGACCACCGGCAGCGCGGCGAAGCCCGCGCGCACGGCGGGCAGACGCAGCACCGGCGCGGCGGGCAGCTTCAGCACCCTGGAGATCAGCCTCGGCATCCTCATCGCCCTCACCTTTCGGTCCTCGACGCTCAGCACCGTCGGTCCTGGGCTTTCAGTTCTGCCGGTCCTCGGCTCGCGGTCACATGCTCAGCCGGTGATGGCGACCGGCCCGTCCCACGCGTCGCGGTCCACGGTGATCGTGTAGCCGCCGCGGGACTCCTTGCTGTTGACCATGTACTGGTGAGCCCGGCTGTGTCCGGTGTACTGGGTGGCGCCCCAGGGCCAGTCCGAGGTGGTCGTGTTGACCTTGTCCCACAGCGCGTACCAGAGGTTGCCCGGCAGGTCCGTCTTGTTGGTCGCGGTGGCGATCGCCTTGGCGCTGGAGCTGGTGAAGCCGTAGTAGCCGGCCCGGTAGGTCTTGGCGTGCAGTTCCTTGTCGAACGCTCGGACGTACGTCAGCACGGCGTTGTTGCAGGAGGTGTTCGTCGTGTCGTACGCCTCCATGTCGAGGAAGATCGGGCTGCCGGCCTTCATGCCGAGCGCCGAGGCCTTGGCCACCGCGTCATCCGCCTCGCTCTTGCCGACGGAGGCCGCGGTGGAGGCGCTGATCTTCACCGAGCCGCCGGAGCCGCAGGACGGCTGGGAGCCGACGTAGAGCGGAACGAGCTTCCAGCCGACCGTGCTGACGGACTTGACCCAGGACGCGGTGAGGTTGGGCTGGCTGCAGCCGCGGTTCTTGCCACCTATGTAGACGGCGGCGGCGCCGTAGAAACCGGTGTGCCAGGCCTTCATCGCGGCGAGGGAGGGGGCGGCACAGGTGTCGAAGGCGCGGCCCGTGAAGGTCTTCTGCGCGGGCCAGGTGGTGGCCGCCATCGAGGTCGTCGCGGCGATCCCGCCACCCGCGACGACGACGGCACCGGCCACACTCCACGAGATGTACCTGCGCTTCTTCGACTGCCGATGGTCTGCCATCCCCACCCCTGTTCATGACAAGCGGACCTGTACGACGTCGCGTACACGTCCGACGGAAGATTCCAAGTGCCCTTGCCCTGCGGCGGCGCGGGTCCGGCACGGTGAGGCGGTACGACGGCGGCCGTACGACTTCTGCGTGGACTGTTCCTGCGCACACGGAAGTCGGGCACCATGAGCGGATCGCACCGTAACCGATGCCGTCCTTTCCCCCGGGAAACAGAGTCCCTGGATCGCCACAAGATTCCCTCATTTCACGGCAAAAACTCCTGAACCAGGGAACGCGGGCCGTGCGAACTCCGTATACGGTCGCGAACTTGGCGAACACGGGACCAAGTCGAACAGAACACGTCGGCCGCCGGCCTCGGTGGCGATACTGAGGCCGATACCGATACCGCCACCGCCACCGCCACCGTCACCGCAGAACCCGTGTCCGCGGTAGGTCACGCCCGCCGGGTGCGCCGGAGGATCCGTATCGCGGGCCAGGCCAGCAGCCCGGTGACGGCCCAGAGGAAGCCCGCGAGGCCGATCCATTCACCGGTGGTGGTCTCGGGATCGCCCCCGCCGAAGACGGTGACCGCGAGCGCGAGGAAGGCGAACAGCCCGCCGAGGACGCTGAGTACGACCAGCCCGGCGGTCTGCCCGCCGGTGCGCCGGGTCGCCGACTGCGCGGGGGCCGATGCGCCATGGACCTCCGCCGCTTCGGCGACCTGCGCTCTCGGCACCCGCTGCCGCGGCGGCAACTGCACGCGCGCGTGCGGCGGTACGGCCGCGTCGAGCGCCGCCATCGTGTGCGCGTCGACGCCGTGCAGACCGGGTTCCACGGCGACGGCGAGGCCGTCGGTGCCGATGAGCCGCCGACCGCCGTCGGGCCAGCTCAGCACGGCGGCGCAGGCACGGTACGGAACGGTCACCGCGAGGTCGCCGCCGTCCCGCCCGCGCACCGTCAGGCTGACCCCGTCGTCGCCCACCACCAGCGCGGACCCGTCCTTGGCCAGCGCCTCGAAACGCCGCCCCGTGACGGCGTACGTCGACCGGGTCGGCGCCTCCGTGTACCCGGCCCAGTCGGCGCGGTGCCCGGCGGGTACCTGCAGCAGGGCTGTGCCCGCCGCCTCCAGGGCCACCGCGTGCAGATGGCCGGGCGTCACCGACCACAGTTCGTGGCGCAGCTCGTCCAGGCTCCGGGGCGGCCGACCGGCGAGCAGGTCCTCCGCCGCGCCCGGCAGCCTTCGTACGGCCCCGTCGGCCGCCGTCAGCGCCGCGTCGGAACGCGCCCGTACGGCGTCGAGGTCGGCCTGTCCGACATGCCCCGCCTGGAGCGCGGCGAGGACGTCGACGAAGCCGCCGAGCACCGCGTCCTGCTTGGCGGGCAGGGCGTCGGCGAAGGCGGTGAGCAGGGCGTGGCCGTCGCGGCGGGAGGTGTGGTCGGTGGCCGCGGTGTAGGAGTAGCCGCCCTCCTGGCGCAGGGAGCGGGTGAGTTCACGTTCCAGGACACCCGCGTACAGCCGGGAGGCGGCGGTGTCGGTGACGACGGCGTCGAGCAGGACACCGCCCTGGCCGTCGGAGAAGTGGGCGGGCGTGACGGGGAGGGCGGACGTGACGACAGGCAGCGGGTGCCGTGGGCCCGGGGGCAGCTTCGGGGAGAGCCCCGCCGGGATGCGCTCGCCCGCGATCCACAGCACGGCGTTGCCACCCGTGAACCAGGTCCGCGTCCAGTGCCGTACGTCCTCCGGACGCAGGCCGGGGACACCCCACTCCGGGTAGCTGACCAGTCCGTAGCCCTGGGCGCCGTAGCGCCACAGCGGGAGTTGGCCGGGCTCGCGGCGGGACTCCTCGGTGCGCAGGATCTCCTTCTCGGTCTCCAGGCGCTCCATGGGGAGGTCGGCGAGAGAGCCGCAGACGCCGTGCAGGTAGGCGACGATCTCGTGCTCGGCGCCCTCCACGTGGAAGTGGGTGAAGGCGGCCTTGGTCGCGCCGTTGTAGTGGTAGTCGGCGATGCCGTGCCGGTACAGGGCGAGGTGCTCGACGAGGTGGGTGACACCGGCGCGGGCGAGGGTCTCGTCGGCCATGCCGACGCGGAAGACGAGTCCGGCGCGGGTGGGTCCGGGGGCGTGGGCGAAGAGGGTGGGGATGCCTTCGACCTCGGTGAGGTGGATCGCAGCGGGAGCGTACTGGCCGTCCTGCGGGGCCTGTTGGTTCATCTTCGGCCTCTCAGGGCGGTGTCGCGGTGTCGGACGTATGCCTCGGCGGGCTTGCCGAGGTAGCCCCACGGGTATTCGGAGGCGAGGTTGCCGAGGGCGCGGAAGTGGGCGGCGGCCTGCTCGGTGTCGCCGATGAGGGAGAACAGCGCGGCGAAGCCGCCCTGGACGGTGACCCAGCCGTACGGGCGCCGGAACGCCGGGTGGAACACCGACCTCCCGGCCGCTTCGAGGAGTTCGGCGTGGACGTGCGGCTGCCGCAGGTACTCGGCGCGCTTGTCGTCGCCCTTCAGGTCGAGCCAGTGCTCGATGTGCGCCTCGGCGACCAGGCCACCGCTCAACGAGCCTTCCGGGGCGGCCAGCAGACACTCGCGGGCGAACCCGTGCGCCTCCTCCCAGGTGCCGCCCCACTTGGGGCAGAGTTTCTGGAGGAGGCGGGCCTGCCCGGTGAAGTGGTGCGGGTGGTACTTGGCCAGCCGGTCGTAGCGCCGCCGGGCCTCGTTCTTCCCGAGCGACAACCCGAGGGCGGTGTTGAGCCGTTCGGCCCAGGCGGCGTCGTACGACGGGTCGAGGGCCGTGGCGCGGATGAGCAGTTGCTCCGCGTCCCGCAGGTGCGCGTGGAAGGCCTCGAACTGCTCCCTGCTCACATCCTGGGCCCGCGCCGAGGTCCGTATCCCCCACCCGGCCTGCACCAGCCGCGCACCGAGCACGGTGAGCGCGAACACGTCGTACGGCGCCGCACTCACCTGCTGCCGCAGCGCGTGCTCGACACCGTCGACCTCGGCCAGCACCCGCACGACGAAGGCGCGGTCGGTACCGGGCGGCAGGTTGTCGTGATACTGCCGGACCGAGGCCCAGTCGGCGATGGTGGCGGCCTGTCGCAGCCAGGTGACCTCCGGGAAGGCAGAGGCGAGTTCGAAATCGGGTTCGGGAGCGGGCCCGGGGTCGGGTGGCATGCGGCGGATCCTAAGCGAGGCTCGTGACATAGAGCGCGGCGGGGAAAGCCGAGGTCAGGGATGGGATACGGCATACGTGGTCTTGACTGTCGACGGACCTGCCCGCCAACTTCCGTTCACCGGGACGTCATATCGTGCGCACTTTTCCGCCCACACTTCCGGAAGGCCCCCCATGTCGCTGAACGCCCGTCGCAACCGCCAACTCCTGGAGGCGGCAGCCCCGTTGCTCCTGCAGGACGAGAGGATCGAACTCACCTCCCTCGCCGGCGTCGGCTCGGTCTCCGTCCGCAAGCAGGCCCTGACGGCTGCCGTGGTGGGCGTGTTGAGCGCCGGAACGGTGATGGCCACGGTCACTCCACGCCCCATGTACGTCGTCCTGACCGACCAGAGAGTCCTGTTCTTCGACGGCAACCGCGGCGGCAGACCGGGCAAGCTTCAGTTGAACCTGCCGCGTCCGTACGTCTCGGCCGGCGGCTCGAAGAAGGCGTTCCTGGGGCTGCAGTTCGTCACGCGACTGTCGGTGGCGGGGCAGGAGCAGGGGCTGAAGGTGACGTTTCCGGTGCAGCATCGGGGGGATGGGCCGCGGTTCGTGGGGGCGTTGCCGGTGACGCGCTGAAGCGCACTGGAGTGCTGGAGTGCTGGAGTGCTGAGGTGCTGAGGTGCTGACCGAGAAAGGTCCTCCATTTCAGGCAGCGGCGAACGCGCACCATACGTACTTGCCCCGACGTCCATGCCTGGCCAGCGGCTGCCAGCCCCACTGATCGGCGCAGGCCCGCACCAGCGCCAGGCCCCGGCCGCCTTCCGACTCGGCGACCTGCTCCCACGCGTTCGGCGGTTCAGGGGGCTCGGGGTCGGCATCCCAGGCGCCGACGCGCAGCACGCCGGGCGACCACTGCACGCGCAGGGCCACGGGCCCCTTGGTGTGGCGTACGGCGTTGGAAACCAGCTCGGTGGCGGGGAGCTCGGCGACGTCGACGAGGGTGATCAGGCCGTGCATGGTGAGGATCAGGCGCAGGGTGCGGCGGCAGACGGTGACGGCTCGGGGGTCGTTCGGGATGTGGAGGGTGTACTCCCAGGGCTGCTGGGGGTCGGTTTCGGTTGCTGAATGGGGTGCGGATTCGGTCCTGGTTTCGGTCTCGGCTTGGCGCTCGGCCTCGGCTTGGGGCTCGGTTTTGGCTTGGGGCTCGGTTTCGGGCATGCATGAACTCCCTTTTGATGGTGGGGGGTTGGGAGCGGTGGCAGTATCGCGGCCGTCATGGCGGGACGGAGCGGTGCACTTCCGCAGAGTGCGCGCTACGTCACCGACGGTAGGGCTTTCATGTAATACATGGCAAGCGAGTCGCGTAATCTGCCCCCGAACGAGCCACCCGGGCAGGCATGTTGATCCGAGGAGCAACCGATGGTCCTGAGGCGCGAACCAACTGCGCGTCACATGCGCCTGGGGGTCGAGCTACGCAGGCTCCGCGAGGGGGCCGGGCTCACCACCATCGAGGCAGCGGCGCTGCTCGGGGCGAACCGGGTCCAGATCACCCAGATCGAATCCGGACTCGCAGGCGTGAGCGACGAACGGGTACGCCGCCTCGCATCCCACTACGACTGCACGGACCAGGAGTTCGTCGACGCCCTGGCAGTGATGGCCACCGACCGGACACGCGGCTGGTGGGAGGAGTACCGGGGGGACCTGCCCACCTCGTTCCTCGACCTCGCCGAACTGGAGCACCATGCCACCTTCCTGCACGAGGTGGCGATCCTGTACGTGCCGGGGCTGTTGCAGACCGAGGACTACGCCCGCGCCGTCTTCTCGGCCAGGGTGCCTGAACTCACCGACGACGAGCTCCAGTTGCGCGTGCGGCATCGCATGAGGCGGCAACAGAGCAGCGTCACCTACGAGTCGGTGATCCACGAGTCGGCCCTGCGCATCAGGGTCAGTGACCGGGCCGCCTGTCGGGCACAGCTCATCAGACTTCTGGAACTCTCCGAAGCGGACAACATCACCATCCGCGCCATCCCCTTCGATTTGGACGGCTTCGCCTCAGCCGCCAGCACCATGACGTACGCAGGTGGCCCGGTTTCCAAACTGGACACCGTGGTGCGTGACGTACCGCACGGCTCGGCCTTCATCGACTCCGAGGCACAACTCACCGCCTTTCGAACGCGCTTCCGTAAGGTGGAAGCCGTATCACTCGACCCCGGACAGACGCGTGACTTCATCAACCGGCTGGCGAAAGAGCTGTGAGGCACCCATGGACAACTGGCGGAAGTCGTCCTACTCAGGTCCCGACGACGGCAACAACTGCGTCGAGATCTCAACCCGCCCCACCCACATAGCCGTCCGCGACTCCAAGATCCCGACCCGGGCCACGCTCACGTTCCGGAAGGGAGCCTTCACCGCCTTCGTCGAGACCGTCAGGACAGATACGGGACACCTGCACGCCGCGGTGGAGGCGAACTGAGACCGGGAGGAGCGCCGCCCATGCCGGCCCCAGACATCGCCGTGGGAGCCTTATCGTGATGGCCGTGATTTCGCAGAACCTGTAGAGCCTTCTGAACAGCCGTTGACTGTTCAAGGCTGCATGCCGGGCAGTGCGGGCACAGGTCCTGCTCTCCACCAGGAGTTGCCAGAGCAGTCGACGGCTGGTGGTCTCCCCGTAGGTCAACGACCTATCCGACTACCCCACAGGTGTGGCACACCGCGATGTGCTGCATCGCTCCGCTTTCCTTATTGGTCACCTAGCCTCGACATCTTTCTTGCTGCCTTGTAGTCGAGTACCGGCGGGTTGGCTGCCCGTTCCCCTACCACTCAGCTCTCCGGAACCCCGGCCAGATATTCGATGAGCTCTTCCAGGAATTTTTCGAAAAATTCGTTTCCGATAATACAGTCATCGAACTGACCGTACATGTCGCCAATCTTCACACGCTGCCCGTTCAGGCGTTCAGAACTGGCGCCGGGTGTGCCCAATACGTACTCCGCACCATACTCGCGCGCCATTCGCCTCCATTCACGAAGATACGTCGAAGCGCTCTGCCGACTGAGACCGAACGGAATGATCAGCGTTTCAAGTGCAAGAACAGTATTCTTGGGAATTTCAGGCACGACCGACAGTGTTACCAATTCATCGCTGTCCACTTCAAAGCGCCACGCGACATCGGCCACGGTCTACCCTCCATCGGGGAAGAAGGTTGACGGTGTGTAGGAGTACTCCTCCGCCCCTGTACGTTCCCTGAGTGAAGAGCTCCACTCCCGCTGACATAACGTCGCCCTCAGACCAACTCGCTGCGAAGAAGGTGAGTCGTGCGCTAGCTACCTTCTGCAGCGTGTTCCTGTCTGGGCGGAGTGCGCCAACCGTACCGCGATAGTCGCAGTTCCATCGGCGTTGGTAACCAACTCGCCGTTTATGAAGCAGTTTCCGGCACACCCCAGTCTAGTCCGGATGTGTTCGAGCCGCCGAGCTGTGCACCCTGCACGTGTGCTCGGTTTCACCCCCTACCGCTCTATGCGGACGGCGACGAGGAGCGATTCGACAGGTGGCGGAAGAACTGCGCGACCTCATCTACGGTATCGACGACACCGCTCTTGCGCACAACGGGTTCTGGGAGAACCTCTGCGACGACGTAGCGATCGGGGACTATGCGGACTGGGATGAAATCTTCGGATCCTAAACACCGAGATCTCAAATCCAGGCTCACTCATCAATCCACCGGAAATGCCGTGAGAGCTAAAGTCATCTCATTGCTATATTCATCACAGAGTTCCAACAGTTGGCGACCCAATACAGAAGAGAGGAGCTCCTCATTGACTGAAGAAGCCAGGATGGCCTCATGGCAGGCCCCTTCAACTACCAGATTCCTCGTACCGAAGTACCCCATGCCATATGAGGTGAACCGCTCGTCAACACCGGCAAGGTAGCGCTCACGATCCACCTCGCCCGCGACCACCGTGAGCGAGTTCTCCATGTATTTATCGAGGTAATCAGCCAACTCTCGGGCAAGGGAAATCACCTTGTCGGTCTGGGCTTCGCTTAGCTCTCCCAGCGCATCCCCAAGCATGAGCCAGCCATTAATGGCCTCCAGCTGAAAACTTTGTGCGAATTCTGGCTCAATCTCGGACTGGAACAACGGTGCAGCGTGAAGGTCAATCACAGCCTGTTGTAGTTCTCTATTAACCTCTCCATCCATCTGCGCTTCCCCACTTCGAAGCAGGGCGTTCATAACGGAAGCTTCGACTCCCCAACTCTCCGGCATCGGGATGCCTACGAGTGGCCTCTCCAACCTGCGCAGCGCAAGGTAGGCAGCCTGGTTGCGCTGCCTTCGCGACATGGCGCGAATCTGAGTTGACAGCGTTTCGTCGTCGCGCCAGTCCATTTAACTCGCCACTCCGTTCATCGATAACCCGCTGCTGCCAAGAAGTTCGTCCATGCTTCATGCCCTCTCCAGACATACATGGACTGCCCTGGAATCTTCGCGCTGGTGCCAAGGGTGACTGGCCCCGCCATCTCCGCGCCTACCTGGCCCAGGAAGTCTTCACAGCCGTCAGGAGCACAGGCATTACGTGACACTCCGCCAGCAACTGGTGTCAGGTTGTTTTGTGCCATGTGATGAACGGCTGTCGCCTCAGCATGAGCACCTTCCATGTTGGCCGCGACCTCAATGTCACCACGTCCCAGCGAGTCGATGTAGTCAACCTGCGCCTTCTCCAATCCTCGGCCAGCACCTGAAACGACGTGCACGAGTGAACCATCAGTTCTACGAGCAGCAGTCACCGCGGTGGTCCTGAAGACGTCCCGTGCAAACGGGCTTTGAATCTGGTTGTGGATATCGTCAGCAAGCGACTTAGCTCCTGCTGCGATTTCCTCCTCATCGCAGTTGTGGACGAGGACTGGGGTATCGCCTGCCTCCACATAGTAGGTGTGCAGGCTGCCGATGGTCAGGTCGTACGTCGTGGTGTTCGCGTGGTACAGCCGGACACCGGTGATCTCGGCTGTTCCGGTCGGCGTCTGGAGGACGTCGCCGGGCTTCAGGTTCTTGGCGTCGACGAACGCCGACTGGGTCTCGTCGTAGAAGGGGTGGTGGAAGGTCGTCGTCAGGTGTGCGCCCTGCACATCCGGCGGCGTCCCAGCCGTCTTAGGCGTTTCGTCAGACGTCGTCGCCGACGAGACCGCCGCGACCGTCTTGGTCGCCGGCTCCTGAGCGGTGCCGTGGCCGTGGCTCGCCGCCAGCGCCCCCAGGACCGCCGCCGACGCCGCCAACCCGAACGCCGCCTTGCGGGCGACCTTCTTGGCCAGCGACTTCGCCCCCGCCTTCGCACTCTTCTTTGCAGCGGAGTCGGCCGTCGCCTTGATGGTCAGGTCCACGAAGTCGTGGTCCGTGTGCGTCACGATCACCGCGGTGACCTTGTGCGCCTCCGTGCCCGCAAGCCCCGGCACCGAGTTGGCGATCGTATCGCCCACCTTCAGCTTGCCGATCGCCTTGGTCGTGCCGTCTGCCATCAGCACCTGGGTCGATCCCGTGAAGCTGTGTTTCTGAGGAATCGGGCAACTACCCGACCGGGACTGCGACCTCGACCCCGCCCCCTCGGCCTCCGCCGCCGAAGCCGCCTCGTCCGTGGCGTCCGCCGCCCCGGTCTCCCCGGCCTCGGTCGCGCCCTTGCCGAACAGCCCGCCCACGACCTCCATCGCCTTCGGCGCCGCCTTCGCCAGGAGCTTGCCGCCCAGGGAACCCAGTGCGCCGCCCACCGCACCGGCCACCGCGCCCTCGACCGCCGAGCCCGCGAAGGCTCCGACACTGCAGTCGCTGCCGCCGTTGTCCGCGCACTTGAAGCCCTGTTCGACCAGGGAGCCGGCCGCGCCCGCCAAGGCCGCGCAGCCGATCGTGCCCACGCCCCACGTCGCCGCCTCGCAGCCCGCGAACACCGCCGTCGAGACCACGATCGACGTGATCGCCGCCGCGTGGTTCTTCACGAACTTCGCGGTCGTCTTCACCGCCTTGACCGTCGCGTGATACGCGGTACGCGTCGCATGCGCGACCGCTTTCGCCGCCTTCTTCACCGCGTGGGCGACCTTGTGCGCCGCCTTCTTCACCGCGTGGACCACGCGGTGCGCCACCTTCGACACCTTGTGATACGCCGTATGGACCGCGTGAACCGACGCATGGTAGATGCGTTTCACGTGCCGGACCGTGTAGTGGTAGACCCGCCGCGTCACCCGCTGCGTCGCCCGGTACACGTCCCGCACCTGGTGCACCACCTTGTGCGCCGCGTGCTTGACCGCGTGGACGACCTTGCGGGCCACGTGCTTGGCCGCGTGGTAGACGGCCTTCGCGACGTGCTTGACCTTCTTCGCCACGTGCTTGACGGCCTGCGTCTCGCAGGAACCCGTCCACCAGGAGCAGTGACCCGACTCGTCCGTGCCCACCAGCGGGTTGTCGTCGACGTACGCGAACGGGTTCGCCGCCGCCGAGTCCGGTGTCGGGCTCGGTGAGACGCTGTCCTTGTTCAGGAACTCGCCCGTGTTCGGGTTGTACCAGCGTGACGCCGTACCGACGTCACCCGTCCCCGGTTCCGTCCAGCCCGACTGGAAGCCCAGATGACCGATCAGCGACGCCACCGACGTCACCTTGCCCAGCGGGTCGTACGTCGCCGAGCCCGACAGTGAGGTGGCACCGGACGTGAAGGTGCCCACCACGTCGTCGTGCAGGTCCGTCAGGGCCAGGGCGCCCGATGAGGCGCCCGTCTGCTTCACGCCGACCAGGCCGCCCGACGGGTCGTACGTGTACGACGCGTCGCCGTCCGTCGCGATCGTGTTGTCCGCGCCCGAATAGGTGAAGGTCCGGGTCGTGGACGCACCCGTGTCCGTGTCGGTGATGTTCCGGCCCAGCGCGTCCAGCGTGTACGACTGCGCGCCGGCCACGATCTGGCCGCCGAACGCGTCCGCCTTGAAGGCAGCCGTTCCGCCCGCTGTCGACGACTCCTGCGTCATCGTGCCGCGCGCCGAGTACGTGTACGAGTTGGTGCCGTCCGAGGTCAGCTGGTCCCGTGCGTCGTACGTGTACACGTTCGAGCCGACCCGCACCCGGTTGCCCGAGGCGTCGTACTGGTACGCCGTCGTGGTCGTGCCGTTGTTCCACGAGGTCAGGCGGTCCGACCAGTCGTAGGTGTACGTGTTCGCCGACGCGCCCGTCACGCCCGCCGTCGTCTTCGACGTCAGGTTGCCGTTGTTGTCGTAGCCGTAGGTGAAGCTCGACAGGGTCGAGGCGCCCTGCACCAGGACGTCGCTGGACAGTTCGTGCGCGCTGTTGTAGTTGAACGTGCGGGTCTGGCCGGTGCTGCCGTACTTGACGGTCTTGACGTTGTTCAACTGGTCGTAGGTGTACGTCAGATGGGTGCCGCTCGCCGCGTCGTCCAGGGAGGACAGCCGGCCCGCCGTGTCGTAGCCGTACGACTGCGTGCCCGCCGCGTCCGTCCGGCTCAGCATCGAACCGTTGTTGTCGTACGTGAAGTTCGACGAACCCGCCGAACCGGAGGCGGACAGGACGTCACCGCGGTCGTCGTAGGTGAACGCGTCGTGTGTGGACGCCTGGTGGTCCACGGCGCCGGTCGTGCCCGCCTCGTCCGTGTCCGCGGACGTCACCCGGCCGTCCGCGTCGTAGGAGAAGGTGTGCTTCGCCGAGGCCGCCTCCGCGCCCGAGCCCGACATCGTCTTCAGCTGGTCGTTGGCGTCGTACGTCATCGACGTCGTGACACCGCCGGGCGCGGTGGCCGAGGTGGTGTTGCCGTCCGCGTCGTAGGCGAGGGTCGTCGTGGAGTCGGCGGCCGAGGTGTACTGGGACGTCGTCGGCTCGATCACCTTCTCCTGCTGGCCCCACGGGGTGTAGCCGTAGCGCCAGGAGTTGCCTCGGCCGTCCGTGAAGCGCGTGCGGTTGCCCGCCTGGTCGTAGCCGAAGGACGTGGTGATCGACGTCGTCGCGTCGACCGGCTCCACCTGCTGGGTGATCGTGCCCGCCGCGTCGTACGTCCAGTGCGTGGTGTGCTGGTTGGCGTCCGTCGCCGCGACCAGGTTGCCGTTGCCGTCGTACTGCTGCGAAGTGCCGTACAGATAGGCGCCGTTGGAGTCGTAGCTGCGGGTCGCCGTCGGGTCGTCGTCGACGTTGTAGTCGGTGACCGTGTAACTGCCGTCAGCCAGAGTCGTCTTGGTGTTGTTGTCCTCGAAGTCGTAGGCGTAGGAGGTGGAGTTGCCCGCACCGTCGGTCACCGAGGTGACGTCACCCGCCCGGTTGTAGGCGTACGACGAGGTCACTCCGCCCGGGCTCTGCACCGACGCCGTGTGCGCGCCGTAGGGGTTGCCGGTGGTGACGCCGTAGGAGTAGTTCGTCGTCAGTGTGCGCGTGGAGGGGTAGCGCTCCAGGGTGGTGGAGGTGACCTGGCGGCCCAGGTAGTCGAAGGTCGCCTGGGTCTGCGCGCCCGTGCCGTCCGTCGCCGTGCGCTGCTCGCCGTTGGCGTCGTAGGTGGCGTGGGTCTTGGTGCCGTCGGGCTCGGTGATCTGGGCGAGGTCGCCCAGCTGGTCGTAGAGGTAGGAGGTGGTCCTGCCGCCGGGTGTCGTCTCGCCGGTCTGGTTGCCCTCGCTGTCGTACGTCCAGACGGTGGTGCCCGCGTTGGGAGTCGACGCCCCCGCGGGGGTGTACGACGGGAGGGTCTCGCTGACCTTGTTGCCGTTGGCGTCGTACGCCGTGGTGGTGACCAGGCCGTTCGGGTCCTTCTCGGCGACGGCCTCGCCGAAGGTGTTGAAGCCGCTGTAGGTGACCGGACGGACCGTCACGGCGTTCGCGGCGATGCCGTCGGCCTCCGCCTGGACCGCCGGTGCGGTGGTGGCGGCGAGGTTGCCGGCCTCGTCGTAGTCGTAGTTGGTGGTGTGCTGCTCGGGGTCCGTCTCGGACACGGGCAGGCCGCGCTTGTCGTATGTGTACTTGGTGGTCTGCTGGTCCGAGGAGCCCACCGTGCCACCACTGCGGCCCTTGCCGTAGAGGGAGGAGATCTCACTCGCCGACAGCGCCCGCTGGTAGGTCTGGACGTTGCTGACCGCACCGTTGACGGCGTTGCTGACGGTGCCGCCGGCGGTCTTCGCGCCGCCGATGGACAGCGGGCCGGTGCCGCTCCACGGTGCGGCGTTGCTGGCGGAGCCCGCGAGGGCGCCGTTGACGTACAGGCTCATGGTGCCCGTCGACGCGTCGAAGTCGCCGACCAGGTGGGTCCAGGTGTTCAGCGCGGGGGTGCCGGAGGCGGCGGCGGTGTAGTACGCCGACGGGGCGGCGGAGGTGTCCTGGCTGGGCGAGATGAGACGGAAGACGCCCGTGGTGGAGGCGTACTGGAGGTAGAAGGAGGAGCGGTTGGTGCCGCCCTGGGAGACGAAGGTGCGGAAGGTCGAGGTGTCCGACAGCTTCACCCATGCGGAGACCGTGTAGGAGGCGCTGGTGTCCAGGACCGGGCTGTCGGTGGCGATGATGTCGCCGTTGCCGCTGGTGTCGCCGCTGAACTGGGCGGCGTCGTCCGACCAGGTCACGCCCGATCCGGCGGTGGCGGTGTTGCCGGTGCCGGCCGCGTCGGTGACGCTGCGGCCGCTCGTCTGGTTCAGCTTCCACCAGCCGGCCGGGTGGCCGGAGGCGTCGCCGTACAGGGTCTCGCTGAGGACGTTGCCCATGTCGTCGTACGTGTCGGTCGTGGTGCGGTCGTAACCGGTCGCGTCGTGATCGTTCTCCGACGCGACCTGGTCGTCCGGCGTGTACGACATGGTCGACACGCGGTCGACTCCGGTCGGGTCGACGGTGGTGGAGGTCGTGCGGTCGGAGGCGTCGACCGTGTACTGGGTGACGTTCTCGCCGTTGTCGGTCGTCTGGGCGAGCAGGTTGCCGGCCGCGTCGTAGGTGTCCGACTCCAGGGTGTAGGTGCTCGACCCGTCGGAGCTGGTCTTCTTCACCGTCGCCGTGAGGCCGTCGTCGGTATAGGTGTACGACGTCTTCGCGCCCAGCGCATCGGTGATCGAGGCCAGCCGCCCGGCCGGGTCGTAGGCGCGGGAGGACTCGACGAGCGAGGTCGCGGTCTGCGGGCTGACCGGGTCGCCGGTGTACATCAGGGCCTGGGTGAGCAGGTTGCCGTTGTCGTCGTAGGTGTAGTCGGTCTCGTTGCCGGCGCTCGTCACCTCCTTGGTCTTGTTGCCGGAGGTGTCGTAGGTGTACGTCGTCGTGTTGCCGTAGGACGTGCCCGCGGCGACGTTGGCGTCGGACTCGGTCAGCAGCCGGTCGTAGGCGTCGTAGGTCTGCGTCTCGGTGCGCGAGGCGTCGCCGCCCCTGGCGTCGGACACGGTCTGGGAGAGGACGTCGCCGTCGTCGTCGTAGACCGTGCCGGAGACGGCCGCGTGCGTGGCGCCCTGGACGCGGTCGGTGATCTGCGGGTCGCTCTCGGAGGTCACCTGGCCGTTCTTGTCGTACGTGTAGGTGGTCGTGAGCCCGTTCGGGTAGGTGTCGGAGACGACCTTCTGGGTCAGGACCTGGCCCACGCCGTCGTAGGTGTACGACGTGACCAGGCCGATGGCGTCCGTGGTGGAGGCGACGTCGCCGTTCGCGAAGTACGACACCGAGTTGACCGCGCCGCCGGGGCTGACGGTCTTCACCGGCAGGCCCTTGGGGACCACCCCGCCGTCGGCGGACGGGTAGGTGCTGGTGCCGTCGCTGTAGACGGTGGTCGTCGCGCGGCCGCTCGGGAAACCGGGCACGGCCGGGCCGGTGACGACGGTCTGGTTGCCCGCCGAGTCGTAGGTGTACGACGTCAGATAGGTGGTGTCGGTCGCGGACGCCGAGCGGCCGTCGCGCTCGGTCAGCAGCTGGTCGTTGCGCGGGTCGGCGGTGGTCAGCTGGGCGGTCGTGTCGTCCGGGTAGTACGTGTAGTACTCGGTGTTGCACTTGTTCGCGACCTGGTCCTGGCAGTTCGTGGACGAGACGATGTTGCCGCGCACGTCGTGGCCGGTGGTGGTGACCGCGCCGTTGGGGTCGGTGACGGTGTGCTCGAAACCGGCCGTGTCGTAGCCGAAGCTGGTCTTGTTGCCGAGGCCGTCGGTCTCGGTCAGGGCGCGGTTGCCGTTGGTGACGTCGTAGGTGTTGGTCAGCGTGGACGTCGTCGGCGAGGTCACCTTGACCGTCTCGACCGGAAGCAGGCCGGTGGAGTTCTTGGCGGCCTCGACATGCGCGGCGACGTCGGCGGCGGTGAGCGCCGAGTGGTAGAAGGCGGCGTCCGCGATGGAACCGGTGAAGTGGCTGACGTCCGCCGGGGAGTCGAGCCAGGCCTTGGAGAACCCGGCGCCGAGGTAGACGTGGTTGTAGGTCTGGTCGGCCGGGGTGCCGGAGTAGCCGGCCTGCTTGACGCCGTCCAGGTACAGGGTCTGGGTGGCGCCGGAGGCCGTGAGGGCCACGTGGTGCCAGGTGTTGTCGGTGACCGTCCCGGTCGAGCCGAACGCGGTCGTGGCGGAGCCGCTGCCCGAGTAGTAGTGGCCGTGCAGCTTGTTGTCGGTGCCGACGTACAGCAGGGGCGCGTAGGTGCCGGAGGTGGCGGTCGCGCCGGATATCGCCGCCGACTGGGCACCGACGATGACGCCCTGGCTCGCCGTCTTGAACCAGAGTTCGAGACTGCGGTCGCTGGTGCCGAACTGCACGGAGGTCGGCAGTTCGGTGTACGAGGTGCTGCCGTTGTAGGTCGTGGCCTTGGCGTCGCTGAAGGGGCCCGTCGCGCCGAGCGTCACGGCGCTGTAGGTGCCGTTGCCGCCGTGCACCTCGTTGACGGCCGTGGTCGCCCCGGCCGCTTCACCGAGCCGGTAGTAACCGGCGGGCCCCGCGCCGAGCACCGCGCCCCGGTAGGTCTGGCTGGAGCCGGTGACCGTGGGCGCGGCGAGCTTCCAGACGCCGCCGTTCTCGTCGGTGAGCTGGGTCAGCGTCGTGG
Source organism: Streptomyces sp. NPDC058307 (assembly GCF_042880295.1). Classification (NCBI taxonomy): domain Bacteria; kingdom Bacillati; phylum Actinomycetota; class Actinomycetes; order Kitasatosporales; family Streptomycetaceae; genus Streptomyces; species Streptomyces sp. NPDC058307. The sequence continues at coordinate 20,458 of NZ_JBHVYZ010000055.1, read as the reverse complement.
TCGCCGGGTCGTACGTCATCGCCGCGAAGGTCTTGCCCGAGGGCCGCTTGACCGAGGTGAGCAGGTTCGCGGAGTGGGTGCCGTACTGGTAGAGGGAGTTGACGTCGGCGGCGACCAACGGCCGTCCGTACCACGCGACGTCGGCGATCGAACCGGTGAAGTACGTCGCGTACCCGGTGGCGTCGCTGGAGCTGCTGTGCGGTTCGTCCGGCCAGCTGCCGCCGAGGAACCCGGTGCCGAGGTAGTTGAAGACCTGGTTCTTGCCGAAGGCCACCGCGCTCTTGATGGAGACGGTGCCGGAGCGTGAACCGACCTTCGTGTTGTCCAGGAACAGCGACTGCGAGTTGCCCGCCGCGCTCAGCACCACGTGGTGCCACTTGCCGTCGGCCACGGACGCCGAGGACACGATCGGGTTGATGCCGCCGCTGTACCAGAACTCGGCGTTCAGCTTGCCGTCGGTGCCGACGTAGATCGACGGGGTGTAGAAGCCGCCGGCCTGTCCGGAGCCGATCGGCTGGGAGGCGTAGGAGTAGAGCACGCCTGGTCCGGCCGAGGTCTTGAACCACAGGGACAGGGCGCCCGAGTCGGTGTCGTTGCCGGTGTTCTTGGGCAGCGCGACGTCGGAGGTGGTGCCGTTGAAGGAGGCGGCGGTGGAGGAGGAGCCGGTGAGCGGGCCGGCCGCGCCGAGCGTCACGTTCTCGTACGTGGCGTTCTTGGTGCCCTCGTTGGCGAGGACCGCGTCCTTGGCGGTGGTGCCGGAGCTCTCGGTGAGCGGCCAGGCGGCGCTCGGGTCGAGGTCGAGGGAGGCGTTCTGGTACTGCGAGCCGGTCGTGTAGCCGTACGTCGTGCACTTCGTCGTCGACAGCGGGGCGCACACGGTCGTCAACTGGTCGCCGGAGTAACCGTAGGTCCAGGTCAGCGCGGACGAGGAGTCCTTGGAGTCGACCAGGTCGGTGGTGACGGTGGCGACGTGCGCGGCCAGGGCGCCGGTCGGCGTGGACCAGGCGAAGTTCAGGGAGCGACCGGAGACTGCGGACTTCATCTTGGTGACGTGTCCGCCGGCCCAGGTCAGCGTGATGGCACGCCCGTTGGCGTCGGTGACGGTGGTGAGGCCGTAACCGCCCGAACCCAGTGAGGTGGTGAAGGCGTAGACCGTGTCGTCCTTGTCGGTCAGGCGGTAGCCGCCGGTGACCGTGGTGAACGTGGCCCAGCGGCCGGTCCCCGGTGCGAAGGTGCCGTCGCTGTTCTTGCCGTAGCCGACCTGGGAGCCGTCCGGGTAGGTGACGTTGACGCCGGTGACGGTCCCGGCGGCGTTGTACTGCTCGGTGGCGCGGGCGTCGAGGATGGACGACCAGCCGGCTCCGAAGGCGCCGGTCCAGCGCGGGTCACGGGAGTTGTAGTCGCGCTCGACGTCCAGGGACGGGCCGACGGTCGAGATCGAGGCGTCGGTGTCGGAGGTCGTGTAGTTGCCTATCGAGGCGTCGAAACCGTGGTCACTGCTGTTCTGCGAGAGGCCCGAGGTGATGACGGGCTGGGGTACCTGGACGGACAACTCATAGGGATTCGCGGGTGAGTAGAGCCCGGTCGTGGAGTCGTACGCCTGCACCTGCCAGGTGTAGTTCTTGCCCCAGGCCAGCTTCCCGGCCGGCACGGTCCAGTCGCCGGTGGAGACGAGGCCCGAGTCGGCGACCAGGGCATTGTTCGCGTCGTAGACCTTGAACTGGTACTGGCCGGCGCTGCCGCTGGAGTTGGCGCCGCCCGCCCAGGCGGTGAGTTCCGGGGTGGTGGTGCCGACGACCGCGTTGTCGGCGGGGAACTGCTCGTAGAGCTGCGGGGCGGTGTTCCCGGTGTAGTTGACGACGATGTACGGGCCGAACGAGGGGGGGTCGTTGAACGATCCGAACTGCTTCCAGTGCAGGGCGTCGCTGTTCGACGCGTACACCGCGAGGCCGTGGTCGGCCGTGGAGCCGCTGAACCAGCCCTGGATCGCGGAGGTCGACAGGGAGACGCTGACCCAGTCGCCGACCGAGCGGTCCGCGGCCGTGTTCGCGCAGGCGTTGGACACGGTCGGGGTCGCGTTGCCTATGGAGGAGCCGTAGGTCGGGCCGGGGTAACTGGTGACGCCCTCGGGCGTCCACGCCTGGGTGACCAGGGCTACGTCGAACCGTTCGGCGGTGCAGGTCGAGGCCCAGGTGTCGAACAGGTGCAGGCTGGCCGAGGTGACGGTCGCGCCGCTCGCGTCCCAGGCGGTGTCCCAGTGGTTGACGTAACCGGCGGCGGAGTGCGTGCCCGAGTCGTACGAGCCGACCTTGATCGTCTGCTCGTAGGAGTGGTCGCCGGCCGCGCCCGACTCCGCGTAGGTGGTCGTCCAGCCGTCGGTGACGGACGGGTCGACGGTGACGGGGAAGACGCGGTGCGCGTCCTTCAGCCAGGCCTCGTCGAGGGTGATCCTCAGCGCGTAACCGCCGCTGCTCCGCACGAGGGTCGTGGTCACGTCGTGCGTGGTGGTGGGGTCACCGGAGCGCGGATCGACCTTCGAGTCGTAGGCGTACGACGAAGGGATGCGCTCTACGGTCTTCCCGGCGCCGTCGCGCAGGACGATCGAGCCGTCCTTGTGCTGGACCGGGGTGAGTCCCTTGAGGTGGAGCGGGAAGGTCCAGGAGTTGCCGGCGTCCGCGGAGTGCAGGACGACCGCTTCCTTCACACCGGTGGCGGTGGGGGCGACCTGGAGATCGGTGTCGGCGAGGACACCGGCGTAGGTGACGCGCGAGCCGTCGGCGGTGCCCTTGACGGACTGTGCGCCCTTCAGCTCGTAGGCGACGGAGTGCTGTGCGTCGGGAGCCAGGGAGACGAGGTCGGAGTCATCGGCCTGCGCGGCGAGGTCGACGCCGACGGAGTTGGCCTTCTCGTACCAGCGCCCGTCCGGCCCGGCCCGGACGTCCACGTCGATGGGCGCCCATCTGCCCTTACCGACCTGGTAGTTGACGATCGTGGGGTAGATCCGTCTGGTGGTCGTTCCGTCGGCGTTGTCGTACACGGTGTCGGTGGGTGAGGACTTGCCGGCGTCCCGCTTGCTGGTCTTCGCGTTGAAGCCGCTGCCGCCGACGGCGCTCTTGCCCCGCTTCACGGACGCCTGGTGCGCGTGGTACGCGGAGAGCTCGCCCTTGCCCTTGCCCGGCTGACGGCCCGCGCCCCGGTGGGCCTCGGTGGCCGAGGCCGGCACATGGTGCCGCTTGCCCGCCGCCGTGCCCGACTCCTGCGCCGGCAGTCGGCCCCAGTGCGGGTCCTTCAGCCAGGCCGTGACCGAGGACAGACGCGGCAACGAGAGGTCCACCGCGTGCAGTTCGGCCCCGGCGGCCATCGCCGACTGTGTCGTCCACATGCAGGCGAACACGGTCAGCAGAAGTAGCGCGACACCGCGACGGGCGCGCCGTGTACGGCGGGTGGAGCGGACACGGCTGAAGGGCCGAACGCGCACGGCTGGGACTCCCGGACTCGGATGGGCACAACGGGGCAGGGCCCGATACCAGTTGACGCACTGACAGAGAGGCCGGAGGAACGGAGAGATCTTGCCCGTTGTAAACAAAGAGTGAATAGAGCAAATGAGCGAACTTGGGTGGCGTTTGACCGTTCCTTGCGGAACCTGTCCACTTTGCTCCTGGCGCCCCTTTGCTCCTTTCGGAAATCTTTGCGATTCCATTGACGAGAACGCATCAGGCATGGCCATGACGTGAGACGGTCGGCCTGTGAGGTGATCACCTGGTGGCGGGTCAGGACGCGGCGGCTGAGGTCCCTCTGATGGATGACGTGGCGATCGGGCCGCCGGCGACGACCTTCCCCGACGGGATGGTCCGGGTGGCGCTCGCGGGTCCGGCGCGTGCGCGCTCAGCAGGCCGTGGCGAACCCGTGCCGGCATGGTCGCCCATCAGGCCCGGGTAAGCCCTGCGCCCGGAGGCCCGCAGCAGACTCGACACCGCCTTCATCACCCGCACCTACCTGGGCGGCATCGCAGGATCCTCGTTCGGGGTACGGGCGTACGGCGAGGCCGGGTGGTGGGGCGTGCGCGCACTCGTGGCGCTGCTCAGCCCGGAGGCCCGGAACGACGTGAGGCCGGTCACGGACCGCTGCCGGGCAGCAGCCGATCCAGCCTCGTCGAGAAACCCGTGCCGCATGTCAACCGCCGCACTGGCGCAGCATCATCTGTTTGTCGGGGGCGGTGACCGGCATCTCGTACTTGACGGCGACCTGAGCGAACCGGACCACGTAGGCGCACCTGATCTGTTTGTTGGGCGGCAGCCAGGACGCGGGTCCGGAATCACCCTTGGCCGAGTTGGCTCGCCCCTGGACCGGAATCAGATTGAGCACGTCGTTCGCAAGCTGTTTGCGCTTGTTCTCCGGCCAGCGCGACGAACCCATCTGCCAACTGTAGGACAGCGGCACCACGTGATCTATCTGCACCGCAGAAGCCTGCTGCTTGCGCCACTCGATGGTCGTCCCGGTGTACGGGTCGTGCAGCGTCATGGCGACGACCACGCAGTCGGAACCGGCTCGGAAACGAAGGTTCAGGCCATCACGATGGATGAGATCGTCTCGCGTGTCACACCCGTTCCTGGCCAACGGCACCCCGTCGGCCGTGTCCATCCAGGCGTACCCGAACTTGTCGCGGGCGTAGCCCGTCTTGGGGCCCCGCCCCTTTGTGGACAACTCCTCGATGAGCTTGCGCGCCGCAGCCCTGTCCGCGCCCGTCGTCACGGGTGCAAGGCCTGGCTTCGTGCCATCGGGGTTCTTGAGCGGACTGACCGCCCGTCCATCCGGCGCAGCCGCGCCTGCACCCGCACCCGCACCCGTACCCGTCGAGGAGCCGTCCGCGCCGAGATCTTCGCATCCCGAACAGAGGAGAACGGCGGCTGCCGCCACCGCCGCGGCGCGGACGAAGCGTATGTTCCCGGCACCCTTGTGCCTCACGTCCCTCTCAGCAAGCACAGCTCACGACTCCCGACTTGAGCTGCACGAACACCTGGGCCACCCGACGAAGCACAGACATAACGCGGGTGTCGCAGTCGTTCGAGTCGGTGTCCGCCCACGCGGTGCCGAACCCGTCCCGCTGGTAACCCGTCTTGGGCGCCCGCCCCTTCACGGTGAGCGACTCCGCGGCGGTGAGCGCCGCACCCGAACCGGCGGCACCTCCGGTCCCCTCGGGCCCACCGGCCCCTGTGGTCGTATCCGCCTTGCACCCGGCCACGGCGAACACCATCCCGACGGCAGCCGCGGCCCCGCCCCTCAGACGCATCACGTGCGCCCCTCCCCTTGCAACCCGGTCCGCCCCCGCAGGGAGCGCCTTCCCGCGAACGACGCCGCGCACACCGTAGCGAGCGGGCACACCGCGGCATTCAGGAGGTCCAGACCATCCACCCCTCAATGGGTTCAAGAGCAACCGCGAGGTGCAGGACAAGGGCAAGAACCCGTCCGACATGGCGGAACGGAAGGTCAACGGCCGAACGGGCAACAAGTACGAGGGCCAGGTCGACGACGCGCAGCAGAAGACCGAAGGGTCGCTCGGCATGGACCGCGACAGGCCCGAACAACCGTAGGACCCGAGCAGCCGTAAGACCCGAACGCGCTCCCCATTCACACTTCACACGCTGAACGAGAGGCCGTCCGCCAAGACCCGTCTCCCGCGGGCGGCTTCGCGTGCCAGAGGGGTCATGCGGGTGGACCGGCCGGCCACGGCAGCACCGTGAGCTCCGGCCATTCCTCCTTCCAGCGCGCGGTCTTGGCCTCGTAGACCGCTTTCGGGGCGAGCACCGGGTTGGGCCGGACGACGAGGTTGAACACGTCGGACAGTCCATGGGGCGCGTAGACCCGCCACTGCCCGTCGGGCTCCAGCCGCACGCCCAGACAGCACGTGGTCGCGGCGAAGCGGTCGATGGCGGTCTCGGTGGAGTCGTGCGGCGGGCAGGGCACTTTGAACTTCCGCTCGTACCAGAGGTGCACCCGGGCCTCGTTGCGGATCTCCACCTCGGCCCGCAGGCCGTCGAACGCCTCCTGGCCCGCCTTGATCACGGCGTCCTCGGCCGCCCAGGAGAGATCGGTGTCGTCGAAGTAGAAGACGTCGTAGTCCCTGATGCCCTGGGCCGGGGGCCTGCCGGTGACCACGTTCCACACGGTCTGGAACAGGCAGCCCGCCGTCACGTACCAGCCCGGCAGGTCGAGCGTCGCCGTCCTGGCCATCACCTCGGTGAGGATCTCGTTGCGGCCGAGCGTGGAACGGAACGCGTCCAGTTGTTCCGTGAGGGGAAGTCGTCCGAGCATCCGTCCTGACTATCACGGTCAGACCTTGCCGATGCCCGGCGCCGTCTCCGACGAGAGCCCTGCGCAGGCCGGCACCGCGACCCAGAAGTCGCCTAGCAGGTCCGGGAGTCGGGTCACGTCGGCGGGCGCTGCACGGTCGGGGACCCGCCGCTCAGGCCCACCCGGGGCGGGCGGCCGACGGCCCGACCGCCGGTCACCCCACCATCGCGTCCACGCAACCGACGCCCGGCCCCGACCCTCCCGTCAAGGCCACGACACGACCGTCACGACCCCGCAAGGCCACGACACGACCGTCACGACCCCGCAAGGCCACGTCATGACCGTCACGACCCCAGGATCGACGTCAGGAATTCTCCCACCCAACCGAGCAACTCCCGCCCGACCAGCGGCTTTCCGCCCACCTTCGCGGTCTTCGGGCGCGGTACCAGCACCTGGTGCAGGGCCGGCTTGATGACGGTGCCCGGGTAGAGCCGCTTGAGCCGCAGCTCCTGGGACTCGCGCAACTCCACCGGTGCGAAGCGGATGTTGGTGCCCTGGAGGACGACCTCGCCGACGCCACACGCGCGTGCCAGCATCCGAAGGGCCGCCACCAGCAGCAGGTTCTCCACCGGCTCGGGCAACTTGCCGTAGCGGTCGACGAGTTCCTCGCGTACGGCCTTGATGTCCTCCTCGGTGTTCACCGAGGCGATCGCGCGGTAGGCCTGCAGACGCAGCCGCTCGCCCGGCGCGTAGTCGTGCGGGACGTGCGCGTCGACCGGGAGCTCGATCTTGACCTCCAGCGGCGGCTCCTCCTCGACTCCGCCCTCCAGGGAGGCCCGGTAGTCGGCGACGGCCTCACCGACCATGCGGACATACAGGTCGAAGCCGACGCCCGCGATGTGCCCGGACTGCTCGCCGCCGAGGAGGTTGCCCGCGCCGCGGATCTCCAGGTCCTTCATCGCCACGTACATGCCCGCGCCCATCTCGGTGTGCTGGGCGATCGTCGCCAGCCGTTCGTGCGCCGTCTCCGTCAGCGGCTTCTCCGGCGGGTACAGGAAGTACGCGTAACCGCGCTCACGGCCACGGCCCACCCGGCCGCGCAGCTGGTGCAGCTGGGACAGGCCGAAGTTGTCGCCGCGCTCCACGATCAGCGTGTTCGCGTTGGAGATGTCGATGCCCGACTCGACGATCGTGGTCGACACCAGCACGTCGAACTTCTTCTCCCAGAAGTCGACGACGACCTGCTCCAGGGCCTGCTCCGTCATCTGGCCGTGGGCGATGGCGATGCGCGCCTCGGGGACGATCTCCCGCAGCCGGGCCGCCGCGCGGTCGATCGACTCCACCCGGTTGTGGATGTAGAAGACCTGGCCCTCGCGCAGCAGTTCACGGCGGATGGCCGCGCCGATCTGCTTCTCCTCGTACGGTCCGACGAAGGTGAGCACCGGGTGGCGCTCCTCCGGGGGCGTGGTGATCGTCGACATCTCGCGGATGCCGGTGACCGCCATCTCCAAGGTCCTGGGGATCGGCGTCGCGGACATGGTCAGCACGTCGACGTTGGCGCGGAGCTTCTTCAGCTGCTCCTTGTGCTCGACGCCGAAGCGCTGCTCCTCGTCGACGATGACCAGGCCGAGGTCCTTGAACCTGGTCTCCGAGGAGAACAGCCGGTGGGTGCCGATGACGACGTCCACCGAGCCCTCGCGCAGGCCCTCCAGGGTGGCCTTGGCCTCGGTGTCGGTCTGGAAGCGGCTGAGCGCCTTCACGACCACGGGGAACTGGGAGTACCGCTCGCTGAACGTCCCGAAGTGCTGCTGCACCAGCAGGGTCGTGGGGACGAGGACGGCGACCTGCTTGCCGTCCTGGACGGCCTTGAAGGCGGCCCTGACCGCGATCTCCGTCTTGCCGTAGCCGACGTCGCCGCAGACCAGGCGGTCCATGGGGACCGACTTCTCCATGTCCTCCTTGACCTCGGCGATGGTGGTGAGCTGGTCGGGCGTCTCCGCGTACGGGAAGGCGTCCTCCAGCTCGCGCTGCCAGGGGGTGTCCGGGCCGAAGGTGTACCCGGGGGCCGCCATGCGCGCGCTGTACAGCTTGATCAGGTCGGCGGCGATCTCCTTGACGGCCTTCTTCGCGCGCGCCTTGGTCTTGGTCCAGTCGGCGCCGCCGAGCCTGTGCAGCGTGGGGGACTCGCCGCCGACGTACTTGGTGATCTGCTCCAGCTGGTCGGTGGGGATGTAGAGCCGGTCGCCGGGCTGGCCGCGCTTGGCGGGGGCGTACTCGACGACGAGGTACTCGCGCGTGGCGCCCTGCACGGTCCGCTGGACCATCTCGATGTAGCGGCCGACGCCGTGCTGTTCGTGGACGATGTAGTCGCCCGCCTCCAGGGTGAGCGGGTCGATCGTCTTGCGGCGCCGGGCGGGCATCCGGGCGCCGTCCTTGCCGGCCGCCTTCTGCCCGGTCAGGTCGGTCTCGGTCAGGACGGCGAGTCTGAGCGCCGGGTCGACGAAGCCGTACTCGATGGAGCCGCACGCCACATGCACGACGGACGGGCTCAGGGATTCGAGCTCCGCGTCGAGGCGGGCCGCGATGCCCTCGCCGCCGAGCACCTCGACGGTGCGGGCCGCGGGGCCGTGCGCCTCGGTCACGAAGACCGCGCGCCAGCCGTCGGCGAGCCAGCCCTTGGTGTCGGCGAGCGCCTTGGCGGTGTCGCCGCGATAGGTCTCGGGCGCGTGCATGCCGAGCTTGAGGGTGTCCGCCTCCAGTTCGAGGTCCGCGGCGAACGGCGACACCGACCACCACATCATGTCCAGCTCGCGCGCGCGGTCGCGGACATCGGCGATGGACCACAGGGAGGCCGCGCCCACGTCGATGGGCGCCTCGCCGCCGCCCGCGGTGGCCGCCCAGGACGCCTGGAGGAACTCCTGCGAGGTGGCCACGAGGTCGGACGCGCGCGTGCGGACCCGCTCCGGATCACACACGACGGCCATGGAGCCCTTGGGCAGGACGTCGATCAGGAGCTCCATGTCGTCGACGAGGACGGGAGCCAGGGACTCCATGCCCTCCACGGCGATCCCCTCGGCGATCCTGCCGAGCAGGTCGCCGAGCTCCGGGTGCTCCTCGGCAAGGGCGCGCGCACGTGCGCGTACGTCGTCCGTCAGGAGCAGTTCGCGGCAGGGCGGGGCCCACAGGCCGTGATCGGCGACCTCAAGGGAGCGCTGGTCGGCGACCTTGAAGTAGCGGATCTCCTCGACGTCGTCGCCCCAGAACTCCACGCGCAGGGGGTGTTCCTCGGTGGGCGGGAAGACGTCGAGGATGCCGCCACGTACGGCGAACTCGCCGCGCTTCTCGACGAGTTCCACACGCGCGTACGCGGCGGCGGCGAGGGCCTCCACGACCGCGTTCAGATCGGCGGTCTGGCCGGTGCGCAGGGCCACCGGTTCCAGGTCGCCGAGGCCCTTGACCTGCGGCTGGAGCACGGAGCGTACGGGCGCGACGACCACGGAGACCGGGCCGGTCTCGGGGTCGTCGGGGCGGGGGTGGGACAGGCGCCGCAGGACGGCCAGACGCCGGCCGACGGTGTCGGAGCGGGGACTGAGGCGCTCGTGCGGGAGGGTCTCCCAGGACGGGTACTCCACGACCCCTTCCGAGGGGAGCAGGGAGCGCAGGGCCGCGGCCAGGTCCTCGGCCTCGCGGCCCGTCGCCGTCACCGCGAGCACCGGCCGGCCGGCCTCCCGCGCGAGCGCGGCGATCGCGAAGGGGCGGGCCGCCGGGGGGCCGACCAGGTCGACGTGCATGCGGTTGCCGTCCTGGGCCGCCGTGATCGCTTCCGCGAGGGCGGGATCCTTGACGACGGCGTCGAGCAGACCGTGCAGGCTCATTCTGGGCGGCTTTCGTCCGGGGGCTTTCGGGTGGTGGGCAACGCGAAGGGCCCGACACAACGAAGGGCCGGGGGGTCTCCAGCCTACGACGGCGTCGGCCCGGCCGTCGGAGCCTGTGGACAACCCTGCCCCGCCCGCGAGTGCCCTGTGGACAACTCCGTCTCACCCCCGGGTGCCCGGTGGACGGCGAAGAACCCGCGAGCTGTTCCCCGGGGACGGCGAAGAACCCGCGAACTGCTCCCCGGGGACGGCAAAGAACCCGGCGCCGAGAAGTCCCCCGTGACTTCTCGGCGCCGGGCGTTCCCCGCGTTCCCCCGTCCCAGGGGTGGCTACTCGGTCGCGATGGCGTTCAGGACGTTCATCCGGCCCGCCCTGAAGGCCGGGACAAGGGCGGCGAACAGGCCCACGAAGGCCGAGCCGACGAAGACCCCGATGATCGTCGGCCAGGGGATGTCCAGGACCTTCAGGCCCTCCAGGGCGAGGAGCTTCTGGGCGGTGGCGCCCCAGCCCATGCCCAGACCCAGCCCCAGCAGTGCGCCGAAGAGCGCGATCACCACCGACTCCATGCGGATCATCCGCCGCAGCTGGCGCCGCGAGAGGCCGATCGCCCGCATGAGGCCGATCTCCCGGGTCCGCTCGACCACGGAGAGCGCCAGGGTGTTCACGACACCCAGGATCGCGACGATGATCGCGAGGGCCAGCAGGCCGTAGATCATGTTCAGAAGCCCCCCGATCTGATCCTTGAAGGCTTGCTTGTAGTCGGTCTGGTCGCGCACGGTGTACTGCGGGTAGTCGTGCAGCGCCGACTTCAGGGACTTGTACGCGGCGTCCTGCTGCCCGTCCTTGGCGTTGGCGAAGACCAACTGGTCGAGCGGCATCTTGTCGGCCGGCACGTACTTGGCGAGGGTGGCGATCGAGATGTACTTCGAGCCCGCGTCGATGACGACGTCGCTGCTGGTGATCGCCCGGACCGTCAGCTCGGCGGTCGCGCCGTCCTTGAAGGCGACCTTGATCTTCGAGCCCAGGTGGATGCCGTGCGCCTTGGCGAACTTCTCGTGCACGGACATCGAGTCGGCCTTGTAGGCGTCGGCGAGCTCGCCCGCCACCGTCTTGGTCTGCAGGTCGGTCGCGTACGTCGGGTCGGCCGCCGTGATGTCGGTGTCCTTGAGCGTCTTGCCGTCGGGGGTCGTGTAGTCGGCCTCCGTGGTCCTGTACTCGGTGACGTGCGCCAGGCCCGGCGTGGCCTTCACGGCCCTGACCGCGGCCGGGGTGACCAGCTGTCCGCTGTCGGACTGGATGATGAAGTCCGTGCCGACCGTCTTGTCGAGCTCGTCCGTCGCCGAGGCGACCATGGACGAGCCGACGACCGACAGACAGGCGACGAGCGCGAGGCCGATCATCAGGGCGGCGCCCGTGGCACCGGTACGGCGCGGGTTGCGCAGGGCGTTGCGCTCGGCCAGGCGGCCGATCGGGCCGAACATCCTGAGGACGATCGCGCCCAGGACACGCACCACGGCGCCGGCGAGCAGCGGTCCGATGACGACGAAGCCGATCAGGGTGAGCACCACGCCGAGGCCGAGCCACAGGGAGCCCTGGCTCGCCTTGTCGGCGGACGCGGCCACATACAGGCTGTAAGCGCCGGCTCCGGTCAGGACCGTGCCGAGCAGGGCCCGTACGCGGCCCGCCTTGGCGTCGGCCGGGGCGCCCGCGTCGCGCAGGGCGGCCATCGGGGAGACCTTGCCGGCGCGGCGGGCCGGCAGCCAGGCGGCGAGGACGGTGACGACCACGCCGAGCAGCAGGCCGACCACGGGGGTCGTCCAGGCGATGGTCAGGTCGCTGGCCGACAGGTGTATGCCCAGGGAGCCCATGAGCTTCATCAGCCCGACCGCGAGCCCGACGCCCGCGCCGACCCCGAGCACCGACCCGAACACGCCCAGCAGGAGCGCCTCGACCAGCACGGACCGGTTGACCTGTCCGCGGGAGGAGCCGACGGCCCGCATCAGCCCGATCTCCCTCGTCCGCTGCGCGACCAGCATCGAGAAGGTGTTGATGATCAGGAAGATGCCGACGAGGAAGGCGATCCCGGCGAAGCCGAGCATCGCGTACTTCATGACGTTCATGAAGCCCTCGACGTCCTTCTGGTTGGCGTCGGCGGTCTCCTTGGCCGTCTGCACCTTGTAGGTGCCGCCGAGTTCGGCGGCGACGTTCTTCTTGAGCTGTGCGTCGGTGACCCCGGACGCGGCCGTGACGTTGACGTTCGTGAACACGTTCGACGCGCCGACGAGCGTCTTCTGGGCGGTCCTGGTGTCCAGGTAGAAGATCGCCGCACCGGGGTTGGTGACCTGGAACTCCGCGACGCCGGAGATCTTCGCGGTGTGGGTGCCGACCGCGCTGATCACGCCGATCTCGTCACCGAGCTTCAGGTGGTGCTTGTCGACGGTGTCCTTGTCGACCATGACCTGGCCGGAGTTCTTCGGCGCCGCGCCGGAGGTGATCTTCATGGTGCGGGCGTCGTTGCGGTTCCAGTTGCCGACGATGGTCGGGCCGCCGCCGGACGGCGAGAGGCTGTCCTTGTCGGTGTCCACGACGGTCACCGAGGTCGAGAAGACGGTCCCCTCCGCCGTCTTCACGCCCTGCGCCTGGCGCACCTTGGCGAGCACGGAGGCCGGCATGACCGGCGGCTTGCCGTTGTCCGAGGTCGTCTCGCCGCTGTCGGAGGCGCCCTTGGCGCTCACCGTCACGTCCGAGGACGTGGCCGCGAAGAGCTTGTCGAAGGTGGTGTTCATGGTGTCGGTGAACACCAGCGTCCCGCAGACGAAGGCCACCGACAGCAGGACCGCCACGGCCGACAGGGCCATGCGTCCCTTGTGCGCGAAGAAGTTGCGCATGGAGGTCTTCATGACGGTCATGACGTGCGCCCCCGGGCGTCGAAGTCCTTCATGCGGTCCAGGACGGCCTCCGCGGTCGGCTTGTACATCTCGTCGACGATCCGGCCGTCGGCGAGGTACAGCACGCGGTCCGAGTAGGAGGCGGCCACCGGGTCGTGCGTGACGATCACGATGGTCTGCCCGAGCTCGTCGACGGAGCGGCGCAGGAAGCCCAGCACCTCGGCACCCGCGCGCGAGTCGAGGTTTCCGGTCGGCTCGTCACCGAAGATGATCTCGGGACGGGCGGCCAGGGCGCGGGCCACGGCGACCCGCTGCTGCTGTCCGCCGGAGAGCTGGGTGGGCCGGTGCTTGAGCCGGTCCGAGAGCCCCACGGTGTCGACGACCTGCGCGAGCCACTGCTTGTCCGGCTTGCGGCCGGCGATGTCCATGGGCAGCGTGATGTTCTCGAGCGCGTTGAGCGTCGGCAGCAGGTTGAAGGCCTGGAAGATGAACCCGACCCGGTCCCGGCGCAGTTGGGTGAGCTTCTTGTCCTTCAGGCCGGTGATCTCGGTGTCGTCGAGGTAGATCTGACCGCTCGTGACGGTGTCGAGTCCGGCGAGGCAGTGCATGAGCGTGGACTTGCCGGACCCCGAGGGCCCCATGATCGCGGTGAACTGTCCGCGAGCGATGTCCACGTCCACCTGGTCCAGGGCGACGACCCGGGTCTCGCCGGACCCGTACGCCTTGACGACCTGCCGTGCCCGCGCGGCAACGGCCGTACGCCCTCCAGTGCCCCCGTGCCTGGTGATGGTTACAGCCGATGTCACGGTATGTCTCCTATATCGGTCAGCCAATGAGCCGCCGGGAGCGCCCGGCGTGCGGTAAGTGCTGGTGCGTGTGCTTGGTACGGCGTTCAGTCTGGTGCCGTGAGGTGGTGCGGCGCGCTGGTGCTCAGCACCCTCTTCTACGGGGGAAAACCCCACCCCCGTCGATCCGGTCGCCCCTCCCCCACCGCTCCCCAGCGGCGTAAAGCCAGGTTAAGGACGTGCCGTGGCCCTTCTCCTCCTCCGGCGGTACGAACCCTCCCCCAGCCGTAGTGCGGAGGTACCCCTAGGGGCAGTCCACCGCCGGGTGGAGGCGATCTAGGGGTCGGCTCCACCCCCCGCCGCACCGAGACTGCCCCCTGCCGCCGCGTGAGGGGCAAGTGGGAGAGTGGTCGCCGGCAGATAGATGCAGGGGGAAGGAATCCGCGTGGACGACACGAAGCCGGCGATACGGGAGCCCGCGCGGCAGGTCTCCACGAACCGGCGCGGGGCTGTCGTGGCCGCCCTGATGCTCGCGATGGCACTCGCGGCCCTGGACGCCACCATCGTCTCCACGGCGGTCCCGCAGATCGTCGGTGACCTGGGCGGCTTCTCGGTCTTCTCCTGGCTGTTCTCCGGCTATCTGCTGGCCGTGACGGTGACGCTGCCGGTGTACGGCAAGCTGTCCGACACCTTTGGGCGCAAGCCGGTGCTGATCGCGGGCTCGGCGGTGTTCCTGCTCGGCTCGCTGCTGTGCGCGGTGGCGTGGAACATGGGGGCGCTGATCGCGTTCCGGATCGTCCAGGGGCTCGGCGGCGGGGCCCTGCAGGGCACGGTCCAGACGCTCGCCGCCGATCTGTACCCGCTGGAGGAACGCCCGAAGATCCAGGCCAGGCTGTCCACGGTGTGGGCGGTGGCGGCGGTCGCGGGGCCGGGGATCGGCGGGGTGCTCGCGGCGTACGCCGACTGGCGGTGGATCTTCCTGGTCAACCTGCCGATCGGCGCGGTGGCGCTGTGGCTGATCACCCGTCACCTGCACGAGCCGCAGCGCTCCTTGCGCGGAACGACGGCCACGCGTACGCGTGTCGACTGGGCGGGCGCGCTCGCGGTGTTCGCGTGCGGGGGCGTGCTGCTGACGGCGCTCGTGCAGGGCGGGGTGGCCTGGCCGTGGCTGTCGTGGCCGTCACTGGGCCTGTTCGGCACGGGACTTGCCCTGGTGGCCGCCGTGGTCCTGATCGAACGCCGGGCGGCCGAGCCGATCATCCCCGGCTGGGTGTGGCGCCGCCGCACGATCGCCGCGGTGAACCTGGCCCTCGGCTTCCTGGGCCTCCTCATGGTCGCCCCCACGGTCTTCCTGCCGACGTACGCCCAGTCGGTACTCGGCCTCGCACCGGTCGCCGCCGGATTCGTGCTGTCCGTATGGACGTTGAGCTGGCCGGTGTCGGCGGCCCTGAGCCAGCACGTCTACCGGCGCATCGGCTTCCGCAACACGGCGATGCTGGGCATCGGCACGGCGGCCCTGATCCTCTTCGCCTTTCCCTTCCTGCCCTACCCGGGCGCGGCCTGGCAGCCGACGCTGCTGATGCTCCTTCTGGGCGGCGCCCTGGGCCTGTTCCAACTCCCCCTGATCGTCGGGGTCCAGTCGACCGTCGGCTGGGCGGAACGCGGCACGACGACGGCCTCCGTCCTCTTCTGCCGCCAGACCGGCCAGACGGTGGGCGCGGCGGTCTTCGGCGCGGTCGCGAACGGCGTCCTGGCAAGTCGCCTGGGCGGCGCGAGCGACCTCGACTCCGTCACGCGCGCGTTGGACGCCGGCCCGGCCCCGGAGGCCACCCGCGCGGCCATCGCGGAGGCGGTGCACACGGTGTACGTGGGCGCGGGCTGCGCGGCGGCCCTGGCGTTCACGGTGCTGCTGGTGCTGGCGCCGCGGCGGTTTCCCGGTGCTCGAGGAGCACTGAGCGAGCCCTCGGCCACCGGCTGAAGCACACGCGAAGTAAGGACCCGAGCACGCTCCGGTGAGACCAAAAGTCGGAGTTAACGGGGGTAACACCGCAGGTCAGGGAAGTAAGCGCATACCGACCGATCAGTTTGTCGAAAGGGGTGTACAACTCCGGACCGCCGAGTAACGTGCGGGGCTCCGCTCCCCCGTCCACCCCCCAACTCCCTGCGGTCCGCCGCGCCGGACCCGAGCCTCGCAAGGAGCACCGGGTGTCCTACGACCCGTCACAGCCGTACCCCACCTATCCATGGCAGCCTCCCGCCCCGCCGCCGGAACCGGCCCGGCACCGCCCGCGCCACCGCGATCCGCTCGGCCACCACAGCGACCTGCGGATCCTGCGCAGCGCCTACCGCTGGCAGCGGCGCACCGCCACGCTCACCGCGCTCGGCTACTTCACGCTCTTCCTGGTGCTGTCCGCGTACGCGCCGTCCTTCATGGCGAGCAGCGTCACCGACGGGCTGCCCACAGGACTGCTCCTCGCCCTGCTCCAACTGCCCGTGACCTGGCTGGCGATCGCCGTGTACGAGCACACCGCGCGCCGCTACGTCGACCCGCTCGCGGACCGCATCCGCAAGCAGTCCGAGGTGGACGCCCGGCGAGGGGCGGCGGCGCGATGACCGGCTTCAGCGACTCCGCGCAGGCGATGAGCCTGGTGGCGTTCTCCGCCGTCGCCACCATCACCCTCCTGCTGTGCGTGATGACCGGCCCGGACGGCGACGACCTCGACGAGTTCTACACCGGCTACAGCTCCCTGTCCGCCCTGCGCAACGGCCTCGCCATCGCGGGCGACTACATCTCCGCCGCGACCGTCCTCGGCACGGGCGGGGTCATCGCGCTGTGCGGCTACGACGGCATCGTCCTCGCCCTGAGCACGGTCCTGTCGCTGATGCTGCTGATGTTCCTGCTGGCCGAACCCCTGCGCAACGCGGGCCGGTTCACCATGGGCGACGCGCTCGCCCGCCGGATGCCGGGACGTGCGGTACGCGTCGCCGCGTGCGTGGTCACCCTCGCCGCGCTGCTGCCGCTGATGCTGGTGCAGCTCGCCGGCGCCGGCCAACTGCTGGCGTTCATCCTGGGGTTCTCCGGCGACTCCCTGAAGACGGGCTTCATCATCGGCCTGGGCATCCTGATGATCTGTTACGCGGCCATCGGGGGCATGAAGGGCACCGCCCTCATCCAGATCATGAAGATCGTCATGCTCCTCGGCTCGGGCGCCGTGATCGCCGTACTCGTGATGAGCCGGTTCGACTGGAACCCCGCGGCGCTGTTCGACACGGCGGCCCGGCAGAGCGGGGTGGGGCCGGGCTATCTGCGCTCCGGCCTTGAGTTCGCGGGCGGGCCGTACCCGCGCCTCGACATGATCACCTCGCAGCTCGCGGTCGTCATCGGCGGGGCCTGTCTGCCGCACGTCACCATGCGCATGTACACCGCGTCCAGTGCCCGTCAGGTACGGCGTTCGATGTCCTGGGCGGTGTCGGCGGTGGCCGTGTTCGTGCTGGTCATCACGGTCGTCGGGGTCGGGGCGACGGCGATGATCGGGCGGACGGTGATCGCGGAGGCGGATCCGCGGGGCAATACGGCGTATCTGCTGGGCTCGCGGGCGGTGTTCGGGCCCGAGGTGTCGACCGGCGAGACGTTTCTCTTCACCGCGGTCACCACGGCGCTCTTCCTCACCCTGCTCGCGTCGGTCGCCGGCATGATCCTCGCCTGCGCCAACTCCCTCGCGCACGACGTGTTCGCGGCACGGGCCCGGTCGATGCCGGCGCATCGGGAGATCCTGCTGGCCCGGGTGTCCGCGCTGGCAGTCGGGGTCCCCACGATCTTCCTCGCGACGCTGATCCAGCACCGGAGTCTGCAGCCGCTGGTGATCCTGTCCTTCTGCGTCGGCGCGTCCGCGCTGGCGCCTGCGCTGGTGTACGCCCTCTTCTGGCGGCGCTACACGCGAACGGGGCTGCTGTGCACGCTGATCGGCGGCACGGTGACGGTGCTCCTGCTGATGCCGGGCACGAATCTCGTCTCCGGCTCACCTGTGTCCGCCTTCCCCGAGGCCGACTTCAACTGGCTGCCGTTCACGACGACGGGGCTGGTGTCGATTCCGGCGGGCTTCTTGTTCGGGTGGCTGGGGACGGTCGTCTCGGGGCGACGGAAGGCGGAGGAGCAGCGGCGGCAGTACGAGGCGGTGGAGGGGTTGATCTTGGCGGGGGCTGTGCGGAGGGGGTGAGCCGGGGTTGTGTGTCGGGTGCCGGTGCGTGGGGGCTGGTCGCGCAGTTCCCCGCGCCCCTGGGTGGGTGCAGGTGACCGGCGCCGGGCCTGTGCCGCCAGCCCGGCCGCCCTGACCGGCCCGGCTAGTTCGGCGTCGGGTCGGTGGTGCTGGGCGCGCAGTTCCCCGCGCCCCTGGGTGGGTCGGGTGACCGGCGTCGGGTCTGTGCCGCCGGCCCGGGTGTCATTCCGTTGCTGCTCTTCCCGTGAGGGCCGTCAGGCTGCTGCGTACGTGGTCCATCTGGGCTTGCATCTCGTCCCAGCGTTCCGCGTTCTCCCGCAGTACCCGTTCCGTCTCGTCGGCGATCCGCTCCTCCCGGGCCCGCGCTTCCGCGAGGATCTCCGCCGCACGCGCGCGTGCGTCCTCCTCGCACCGGCCCAGCGATGCCTCCGCCTCCGCGAACTCCCGCCGCGCGTCCGACAGCGCCGCCTCCGCCCGCGCCACCCGTTCGGAGTCCCGCGCGTCCGCCTCGGTTGCCCGCTTCTCCTCGGCCCGCTCCACCTCCGCCCACCGCTCCGCGTGCTCCCTGGCCTGCTCGGCGAGCATCGCGATGGTGCGCTGGCGTACGTCGCGCAACGCGGCGAGCGCCTCCCCGCGCCCCTGTTTCACCTCACGCCGGGCGGTGACACGGATCTCGTCCGCCTCGGCGCGCGCGGCGAGCAGCCGCTGACGGGCGCGTTCGTCGGCCTCGGCGCGCACCGCATCGGCGTGCGCCTGCGCGGCACCCAGTACGCCGTCGGCGTGCGCTCGCGCCTCGTCCGTGAGGCGCTGCGCCTCCTGCCGCCCCCTCTCCCGAACCGCCGCGGCCTCCTCCTGCCCCAACTCGAAGAGCCGCCGCGCCCCCTCGCCGAGTGCCTCGTACGCCTGCGGGGCCAGCGTCGCCACGACCTCCCGCATCCGCACCGCCTCGGCCTCCATCTCCCGGGCCAGCACAGTGAGCCGGGCGGCCCGTTCCCAGGCGGCGTCACGGTCATGGGACAGGGCGGCGGCGTACGCGTCGACCTGTTCGGGGCGGTAGCCGCGCCCCCGTACGGCCACGAACCCCGGGGGCGACACCGCTGCGCTGCTCATCCTGGAACCCCTCTCCGTCGACCACACAAACGGGCGCGAAATGATGATTTCGCGCACATCTTGATGTATCGGACGGAAATGTTCATAACGCGACACTCCGCAGAAGGCCCGTGGTCGACACCCGGTCGTCGGGTCAGAGGGCGCGCACACAAAAGGGCCGGACCCGGTCACCGACCGGGTCCGGCCCTCCGCGCACGCGTGGCTCAGCGGCGGCGGGGCGTCACAGCAGCCCGTCCCACATCTGTTCGAGCAGCACCGACCACCAGCTCTCCGGTGAACCCAGCGCCGCCGGGTCGAGCGAGGCCAGCTGGGCCTGGAAGTCGACGGTCCAGCGGCCCGCCTGCTCCTGGTTCAGACCGAAGCGAAGCCGCCACATCCGGCCGAGCAGCGCCAGACACCGCTGGAACTCGGGCAGGCCCGTGTTCACGAACTGCGGCGGTACGGGCGCACCGCCCGGGCCGGACTCCACGGGTACGGCGACGATGTTCGCCGTGCCGTACTGCACACAGATCGCCTTGCCGAAGTCGCTGCCCATGACGAGGTACGAGCCCGCGTCGGAGGCCGGCCGCACCCCGCGCTCGGCCGCCAGCTCGGCCAGCGTCGGCACCGGCCGCCCCGGCTGGGCCTGGGCCCAGAAGAACGGGCCCATGTCCAACGGCAGCCCCGCCACGACCAGCGAGTGCGCGACGACCGGCGGTACGCCCTGGCGGTCCACCGCGACCTGCTCGAACCGGAAGATCCCCGGGCCGAACGCCCCCGCCAGTTCCTGCGCCACACCCTCCGGCGGGATCGGCGGCGCGGCCTGCACGGGCGGCAACGGCGCACGCACCGGCGCGGGGCGGGCGGGACCGTCCGCCACCTGGTGCAACTCGCCCTGGTGTGCCAGCAGTTGCTGCATGCCCTGCTGGCGGCTCGCGTGATCCGTGCCGTACGGGGCGATGCTCGCGATCCGCGCCTGCGGCCACTGTTCCCGGATCATCCGCGCGCAGTACGCCCCCGGGAGCTCGCAGGACTCCAACTCGGTGTGCAGCTCCAGCACTTGGTCCGGGGGCACGTTCATGCCGCGCAGCTCGTGGAAGATCTGCCACTCCGGGTGCGGCGTCCCCGGCGCCGACCGCCGGATCAACTGCTGCTCCGACCCGTCCTGCGCACGGTACCGAAGGACGGCCTGATACCCGGGCCCGACGGTGGGCTGCGACTGCTGGGGGTAGCCGTAGGCCGGGGGCGGAGCGGGGGCGGGGTGGCCCGGTGCGGGCTGCCCGGGTACGGGGTGCCCCTGTGCCGGCCGGCCG
>NZ_JBHVYZ010000054.1:0-57531 GCF_042880295.1 Streptomyces sp. NPDC058307 | reverse complement strand
GTCGGGGCTTTTTGTTCTGGGGTATGGCGTTTGTTCACAACGTTTTTGGAATCGGTTTCCAACCATTTCCCCCCCCCCCGCCCCCCGGCCCCGTGGGCTTTTTGGGGGTGGGGCCGTGGGCGTGTGCGCGCACCGCGCGCACCGATCTGAAGGCCGCCGGCTTTCCCCTTCGCGTGACGGTGACGGCGACGGCACGGTCCGCGTCGGCCCGTGCCGTCGCCCGTCCTTTTCCGGCCGCCCGTCGATGTCGTGAGACAGCCCGCGTGGCGTTCGATCGGTCGGATCCGCGTCTCTCACCTGGGGCATCGTCAGTTCCCCCGTACTGCGCGGTGGTTGGAGACGCTCCGCTCCCTCACCGGACTCACAATAAATTCCTGTCCGAATCATTGACGCGCCTCCGGGGCCTCCGTAGCTTGTGCCAGCAAGCGCTTACTTGAAACGATTCATGCGTGCGGCGACGCTGCGGGGAGGGGACCGACTGTGGGAACCAGCAGGAATGTTGAGAGGCGAACGATCCTGAAGGCGGCCGGGGCTACAGCGGCGACGCTGGGGCTGGCCGCGACGACCGGATGCGGGGGTGACAGTGGCAGTTCCGGAGACGGAACGGTGACACTGCGTTACGCATGGTGGGGTGGCGAGCCGCGCACCATCGCCATCAAGAAGACCATCGCGCTCTTCGAGAAGAAGTATCCGAAGATCAAGATAAAGCCGGAATTCACCGACTACGAGGCGTTCTGGGAGAAGTTCCAGACCCAGGCCTCCGGCGGAAATCCGCCGGACGTTTTCCAGAACGCGGTCGGCTTCCTGCGCAAGTACGACAAGCGCGGCGTTCTGCTGGATCTCAAGTCGCAGGCGGACGCCGGGAATCTGAGCCTGGACAACTTCCGCAACGGCGTTCTGGCGAACGGTCAGGTCGACGGCAAGCAGATCGCCATTCCGGTCGGCGCCAACACCATGTCTCTCGTCATCGATCTCAAGGCCTTCAAGAAGGCGGGCGTCGAGGCGAAGTTCGGCTGGACGTGGGACGAGTACTTCGCCGCGCTCCAGACGATCCAGGACAAGCTGAAGGTCGCCGGCGACACCGGCTATTTCGCCATCATGTACCTCTACGACCTGTACCTGCGCCAGAACGGAAAGGCCTTCTTCACCGACTCCGATCTCGGCTTCACCGAGGACGACCTGACGCAGTGGTGGACGGACGGCTACAAGCGTGTGAAGTCCGGACTGGTCGCCGACCCGAAGAAGATCGAGCAGGTCAAGCCCAAGTCCGGTCTCTCGGCGGGCCTCGCCGCGTCCGAGTTCACCTGGGACAACTTCTCCATCCGCTACGAGGGCGAGGGCACCTCCGACTACGGGCTCGCGCCGATCCCGACCACTGATGGCAAGCAGACCGGCCAGTACCTCGGGTCGCTGATGCTCAGCGGTTTCTCCGGGACCAAGCACCCCAAGGAAGTCGCACAGTTCATCAGCTTCATGGTCCACGACCCCGAGGTCGGCAAGATCATGGGCTACGACCGCGGCATCCTCGCCACGACCGAGCAGTACGACGCGTTCAAGCCCACCGACGCCCAGAACAAGGGTGTCGCGGCGTACGAGGACGAGGTCGCCAAGGCCGGTGTGCTCGGGAAGATCACCCCGCACCCGTCCGGCGCCGACGTCATCGAGGCGGCGTTCCTGCGTCTGGGCGGCGAGGTGGCCCAGGGCAAGTCCAAGCCGGCCGACGCCGCCAAGTCGCTGTTCAGCGAGGCCAAGGCCGCGTTCGCGGGCTGAGGGGACGTACCACCATGACGCTCGTCAAGGAAGCGCCCGTGCGCCCGGCGAAGAAGCGGCCCGCCGCTCCTGCCGCCGGGCGGCGCGGGCGGCGCCGCGAGAACATCGCCGGCTATCTCTTCATGTCGCCGTGGATCGCGGGATTCCTGCTGCTCACGGCGGGGCCGATGATCGCGTCGCTGTACTACGCGTTCACCCGGTACAACCTCTTCACCCCGCCCGAGTGGGTGGGCTTCGACAACTTCACGACGATGTTCCACGACCCGCGCTGGCAGAAGTCGGTGGAGGTCACACTCAAGTACGTCGTCGTGGCCACTCCGCTCAAGTTGCTGCTCGCGCTCGGCGTCGCGCTGCTGCTCGCGCAGAAGCGGCGCGGGCAGGGCCTGTACCGGGCCGCGTTCTACATGCCCTCCCTCATCGGCGCCAGCGTCTCCGTCGGCTTCGTATGGCGGGCGCTGTTCTCCGACGACGCGATCGTGGACCGCACGCAGAAGGTCTTCGGGCTGAACGTGGGCGGCTGGATCGGCAACCCGGACTACGTCCTCTACTCCCTGGTTGCC
This sequence comes from Streptomyces sp. NPDC058307, assembly GCF_042880295.1. Taxonomy (NCBI): domain Bacteria; kingdom Bacillati; phylum Actinomycetota; class Actinomycetes; order Kitasatosporales; family Streptomycetaceae; genus Streptomyces; species Streptomyces sp. NPDC058307. The sequence continues at coordinate 55,201 of NZ_JBHVYZ010000054.1, read as the reverse complement.
CTCAGCATCTGGCAGTTCGGTGCCCCGATGGTCATCTTCCTGGCCGGTCTCAAGCAGGTCCCCCGGGAGCTGTACGAGGCCGCCGAGGTGGACGGGGCCGGCCCCTTCCGCAGGTTCTGGAACATCACTCTGCCGATGATCTCCCCGGTGCTGTTCTTCAACGTGCTGCTGGAGTCCATCCACGCGTTCCAGGTGTTCGGCTCCGCCTATGTCGTCTCCGACACCCGGTGCGGGCCCGCCGACGCCACCCTCGTCTACACCTGTTACCTCTACCAGAAGGGCTTCAAGGAGGCCCAGATGGGCTTCGCCTCCGCGATGGCCTGGTCGCTGGTGGTCGCGGTGGCGCTGGTCACGGCGGTCCTGTTCTGGTCGCAGAAGAAGTGGGTGCACTACGAGGAGGCCGCCAAGTGACGACTGTCAGCACCCCCGCGGTGCGCACCGCGAACGAGCGGCGACGCACCGGTTCCCTCGCCTGGCATGTCGGCGCGCTCGTCGTCCTGGCCGTCGTCCTGTACCCGGTGATCTGGGTCCTCGGGGCTTCGTTCAAGCCGAGCAAGGACATCGTCGCCAGTGTCGACCTGCTGCCGTCCAAGCCGGTCTGGGCGAACTTCTCCGGGCTCGCCGACGGCATCTCCGGCATCTCCATCAGCACCTTCTTCCTGAACTCGCTGACCTACGCGGGCCTCGCCGTGGCCGGTGTCGTGATCTCCAGCTCGCTGACCGCGTACGCCTTCGCCAAGATCCGCTTCGCCGGCCGGAACCTGCTGTTCACGCTGATGATCGGCACACTGCTGCTGCCGTATCACGTGCTGCTCATCCCGCAGTACGTGATGTTCCGCAAGCTGGAACTCGTCGACACGCTGGTGCCGCTCGTGGCGGGCAAGTTCCTGGCGACGGAGGCGTTCTTCGTCTTCCTGATGGTGCAGTTCATGCGCGGGCTGCCGCGCGAGCTGGACGAGGCCGCCAAGCTCGACGGCTGCGGGCACTTCAGGACCTACTGGTCGATCGTGCTGCCGCTGTGCCGCCCGGCCCTCATCACCAGCGCGATCTTCACCTTCATCAACGCGTGGAACGACTTCATGGGCCCGTTGATCTACCTCAACACCCCTGAAAAGTACACCGTCTCGCTCGGCCTGATGATGTTCCGCGACCAGGAGGGCATCTCCAACTACGGCAGCATGATCGCGATGTCGCTGGTGGCGCTGGTACCGGTCATCGCCTTCTTCATGGCCTTCCAGCGCTACCTCATCGACGGCATGGCGACGTCCGGACTGAAGTGAGGCGGTCAGCATGGCGCAAGCACGTGTGAAGGCCCGCAGGGCGTCCGTGTTCGGCGGCGAGCGCTTCGCGCTCTTCGCCGAGACCCTGCTCACCGGTGTGTGGATCGCGGTCGCCTGTCTCGGTCTCGTCACCTACCCGGCGGCCTTCGCCGCCGGGGCGCGGCACCTGCGGCGTCGTACCGGCCATGAGGGCGGCGGCTGGCGGGACTTCGTCGCGGACTTCCGTACGGCCGTGCGCCGCGGGTGGCTCGTCGGGGTCGCCGGGTGGGTCGCGGCGGCAGCGGTCTGGGTGGACGTCCAGGCCGCGCGGGCCGGGATCCCCGGTGGCCCGCTGGTCGGAGCCGTCGGACTGTTCGCGCTGATCGGCCTCGCGGTGGCCGGGCTGCGCGCAGCGGCGGTCTGGGCTCCGGGCGCCTCCTGGCGGGCGCTGCTCAGGGACGCCGTACGCCGGACCCTGCGGGACCCCGCCGGGTCCTTCCTGATCGTCGCAGGCCTGGCCGTCGTGGCCCTGTCCGCAGGGTTCCTCGCGCCGCTGGCGGTCCCGGTCCTCGGGGCCGTCGCGGCGGCGGCCGTCGCCGTGGAGGAACGCTACCGGCGCCGCTGACGGGCGGCGCCCTCGTCACCAGGTCGGCGCCCCGGCGTCGTACCTCTCTCTGTCATGCCCCTGGCCAGCCTGTCCATGGAAAGGAACGGTCATGTCCCCCATCCCCCGCAGGTCCATCCTCAAAGCAGCCGCCGTCGCCGGTGCCGCCGCACAGTTCAGCTGGGCGCTAGGGACCAAGGACGCGCAGGCCGCGCCCAGAGCCGCCGAGGCCGACGACGCTCCCGTGACCCTGGACTGGCTGGAGGACGGCGGTCTCGGTGCCGCACCCGGCTCCACCGTCGGTGTCCCCTGGCCCAGGGGCGTCTACCAGGAGGGCCAGAAGTTCGCGGTCCAGGACGCCGACGGCAAGGCCGTCCCGGTGCAGTCCTGGCCGATCGCCTACTGGCCCGACGGCTCGCTCAAGTGGACCGCCCACGCCGTAAGTTCGGGCAAGGGCAAGCTGTCGCTGAGCGCGGGTGACGCCGCCGTACCCGACAAGAAGGTCACCGTCGACAAGAGCGGAGGCACGATCACCGTCTCCACCGGCGTCATCACCGCGAAGATCGGCAAGTCGGGCGCCACGCTCATCAAGTCGGTCACCCGCGGGTCGACGGAGATCGCCAAGAACGGGCGGCTGGTGCTGATCCGCCAGCCCGAGATCGAGGACGAGGACCAGGGCACCGTCAAGACCGAGCGCTTCGAGGGGGCCATCTCCGAGGTCACCGTCGAGCAGTCAGGACCGGTCCGCGCGGTCGTCAAGATCGACGGCAAGCACCGCAAGGGCAGCCGCAGTTGGCTGCCGTTCTCCATCCGCCTCTACTTCTACGCGGGCGCCGACTCCTTCCGCATGGTGCACACCATCACCTACGACGGCACCCAGGAGCCCGGCAAGGCGAGCGGCGACTTCATCCGCGGCCTCGGCGTCCGCTTCACCGTGCCGATGCGCGACCAGTCCTACGACCGCCACATCCGCATCGGCGGCGAGGGCACCGGTCTGCTGCGCGAGGCCGTCAAGGGCATCACCGGACTGCGCCGCGACCCCGGCATCGCCGTGCAGGAGGCCCAGTACGCGGGCAAGAAGCTGCCCGACCCCGCCACCTGGGACCAGCGGGTCACCACCCGGCTCCAGTACATCCCCGAGTGGGGCGACTACACCCTCTCCCAGCTCTCCGCCGACGGCTTCACCCTGCGCAAGCGCACCAAGAAGGGGCACGGCTGGATCGGCGCCGGCGGCGGCAGGCGCGCCTCCGGGTTCGGTTACGTCGGTGGCGCGAGCGGCGGATTCTCCTTCGGCCTGCGCGACTTCTGGGAGCGGCACCCCTCGCAGCTCGACATCCGCGACGCCCAGACCGACGAGGCCGAGGTCACCCTCTGGCTCTGGTCGCCCGAGGCCCAGCCCATGGACCTGCGCTTCTACCACGACGGCATGGGCCAGGACACCTTCGCCGAGCAGCTCGAGGGCCTCAACATCACCTACGAGGACTACGAGCCCGAGTTCGGCACCCCCTACGGCATCGCCCGCACCTCGGAACTGCTGTTCTGGGCCAACGAGTCGACCCCGTCCCCGGAGACCCTGGCCCAACAGGTCGAGGCCGTAAGGGTGTTGCCGCAGCTCGCCGCCCCGCCCAAGCAGCTCATCAAGGCGAAGGTCTTCGGTCCGGGCCTCTACTCCGAGCCCGACCGGTCCACGCCCGCCAAGGCGAAGATCGAAGACCACCTCGACTTCCTCTTCACCTACTACAAGGGCCAGGTGGAGCAGCGCCGTTGGTACGGCTTCTGGGACCACGGCGACATCATGCACACCTACGACGCCGTCAGGCACCAGTGGCGGTACGACATCGGCGGCTACGCCTGGGACAACTCCGAGCTGTCGCCGGACATCTGGCTGTGGTTCGCGTACATCAGGTCGGGCCGCGCGGACATCTTCCGGTTCGCCGAGGCGATGACCCGGCACACCGGCGAGGTCGACGTCTACCACCTCGGGCAGTGGGCCGGACTCGGCACCCGGCACGGCGTGCAGCACTACGCCGACAGCGCCAAGCAGCAGCGCATCGCCAACACGACGTACCGCCGCTACTACTACTTCCTCACCGCGGACGAGCGGGTCGGCGACCTCATGCACGCCAACGTCGACTCCGACGAGACGTTCCTCGTGCTCGACCCGCTGCGCAAGGTCCGCACCGACCCCTACACACCCGACCGGCACGCCCTGTCGGTCGGCTTCGGCACCGACTGGAGCGGGCTGGTCTCGGCCTGGCTGACCGAGTGGGAGCGCAAGGGGCCCAAGTGGGAGAAGGCCAAGGCGCGCGTGCTGTCCACCATGGAGGGCATCGCCGCCCAGCCCAACGGGTTCGTGCAGGGCAGCGGGCTCTACGACCTCGACACCGGCAAGTTCGCCGTGGCTTCCACCCCGGTCGTCGGGGTCTCGCACCTGTCCGCCGTGTTCGGCCTCAACGAACTGTGCGCCGAACTCATCGACCTCGTCGACATGCCGAAGTTCAACGAGGCGTACTTCGACTACTGCCGCTACTTCAACGCGACCAAGGCCGAGCAGGCGGCACGGTACGGGACCAACTTCGGATCACTGCTGCTGTTCCAGGGACACTCGCGGCTCGACGCGTACGCGGCCGTCAAGACCGGGGACGCGAAGCTGGCCGCTCGCGCGTGGGACAAGTTCTACAACTCCGACGGCTACAAGGAGTCGGCGCCCTGGAAGACGGAGGCGTTGACCGGGCCGGTGTCCCTGGTGGCGGGCAGCGAGGCGGCCTGGGTGGCGAGCAATGACACCGCGCTGTACGGGCTCGCCGCCATCGAGAACCTGGCGTTGCTCGGGGACAAGATGCCGTAACGGTTCGTGGGGAACTGCGGGCCCGTTGTGGCTGGTCGCGCAGTTCCCCGCGCCCCTGAAGGGACGCTTCAGTGCATCTTGGTCAGGATGCTCCGTACTCGTCGGGCATCCCTCAGGCGTTGTTCGTACGTCGCTCCCAGGGCCAGGAGCAGGAGGCCGGCCAGGGCCGGGGGCACCCAGCGGGGGAGTGCGTCGGTCACCTGGACGAGGTACGGGGCCAGTTCGTGCAGGGCGTCCAGGAGCAGTACCGCGCCGCCCAGCAGGAGCGGGGCCTGGAGATGGTGGCGGGCGCCCGCCAGGGTGACCAGCAGGGCCGCCAGGCCGAGCAGCAGGGGGCGCGTCCAGTGGGGGTCGGCCCAGGCCGCGAAGAGGCTCGGCACGAGAGTGGCGGCCAGGCCGGGGGCGTACGCCGTCCAGGACGAGGTCCGCGGGTCACGGCGGTGACGCAGGGCGCCGACCACCAGGGCGGGGATCGTGACCGGGAGGGTGTAGGCCTCCGGGGTGCCGATGTCCCAGGCCGCCAGGCGGACCCAGGTGGCCGCGAGGAACAGGGCTGCGGCCGCGTAGCCGAGGGGGCGGCGGTCCACACGGACCGCCGTGCCCGCCGCGATCACCGCGCACAGCGCCAGGACCGTCGCGAGCAGGGGCAGGTCCGTCGCCGCCATCGCGACGGCGAGGACTCCGGCCGCCGCTCCGGCCGCCTCGGCCGGCACGGTGGCCTTCGGGTCGCCGAGGTGCGGGGCGAGCAGGGCCGCGGTCGCGGGGACCGCCAGGACCAGCAGGGCGGTGTGCGGCGACGACCAGTCCGCGGCGGCTCCCGTCGCGACGGCGAGTCCGGCACCGTAGGCGAGGGCGGTGGGGGCGGTGAAGGGGGCCAGGCGCCAAGAGGCCGCCGTGAAGAGCGCGATCAGACCGGAGAGCACGATCAGGGTTGCCGACTCGGAGGCGAGGGCGAGGAAGACGAGGCTCGCGGAGGTGCCCAGTACCAGGACCAGGGCGGTGCGGCTCTGCCGTCGGAACACGGCTGCCGTGAGGATTCCGGCCGTTGTGACGGCCTGGGTCAACAGGCCCGCGAAGTAGGGGAGTTCGAGCACGGCGGGGAGAGTGAGTGCCGTGGCCCAGGCCAGGCCCAGTGCGCCTGCCGTCGCCTTCGGACGCCAGGCCGCGTCCCGTACCACCAGGAACAGCACGGCCGCGACGGCTGCCAGGACCACCGGCACCGCCTCCGCGTGCGGCGGCCAGGCCACGTCCACGGTCACCGCCGTGCGGGCGTCCGACGGGGCACCGGCCCACGCCCGCGAGGCCCAGGCGAGCGGGCCCAGCACCACGACACCGACGACGGGCAGGGCCCACAGCAGGGCCAGCGCCTGTACGGCCCCGGAGGCCCAGGCCAGACCCCGCCGTACCGTCTCCGGCAGCCGGTCGAGCCGAAGGGCCGCCAACAGGGCGATGCCGAACGCCAGATGGGCGGGGACGGTCCACAGTTCGGGCAGCAGGGGCCGTGCCGTGCCGCCGAGCGCGGCCACCGCGAGCAGTCCGGAGGCGACAGCGAGCCCGAGGGCCCGCCCGTCCGCCCGCGCTGCCGTACGACCGCCCTGCCAAGCGGCGGCCAGCGCGATCGCGCTCGCGAGGAGAAGGAGCGCCGCCGCACGGGCGGCGGCGCTCGGTCCGGAGGCTGTCCAGGACAGCCAGCCGGCGGCCAGTACGCCCAGGCCGCCCACTCCGTACGCACCGATCGCGGCGACGACGCGCAGAGACCTGGACGCCGTCCGCAGCGCCACGAGCGTGTCGAACCCGGCCGTCACGAGGAGTGCGGCAGCGAGCCCGTACGAGCCCGCGTCGGCCGCGATCGCCCAGAAGAACAGCGGGAGTTGGGCCGCGACCAGGGCGGCCGGGCGCGGCAGGCGCAGCTCGGAAGCGCGCGGCAGGAGGCCGTACGCCGCCCAGAGGCCCGCCAGCAGGGCCGAGACGACCGCCGTGTACGGCGCCCCGGCGGTCTCCGGGAACACGGCCCCGTGCAGCGCGACCCCGTCCAGGACCGTCAGAGCCAGCCCCAGTCCCGCCACCGACTCGGCCGTCGAGCGCAGCCCGCGCTTCAGCAGCGGGAGCGGTGCGGCGAGCGCGGCCGTCGTGACCGCGCCGAGCACCAGGGCCCGGCCGGCGATCCCCAGGTGACCCCAGCTGACCAGCGTGAACACCATCGCCGCCACGGTGAGCAGAACACCGCCGAGCACCAGGAGCACGTTCTGCACGCTCGGTGCGCTCGCCTCGGAGCGAGGGGTCGTGGCGGGCGTCGGTCCGGTCGGCTGCGGCGGCTGCCACTTCGGCTGCCAGTTCTGCTGGAGCGCGGTGACGAGCCAGGCGCGTCGGGCCAGCAACTGGGCTCGGCGGGCGTCCAGTTGCCACAGCTCGGCGTCGAGAAGCCGCAGCTCCTCGGCCGGGGGCGGGATGTGCGTCATGCCCTGAGTGTGGGCTGGGTCACGCGGCGCGACATGAGTACGGGTACTCAAAACATACTCGGATCCGATGCCAGACTCTCCCCATGGACTGGACCCGATACCGCTTCCGCACCCTGTGGTCCCTGCCCGCGAAGCCCGCCGTCGTCTACGACGCCCTGGAACGCGCCGAGGACTATCCCCGCTGGTGGCCCCAGGTGCGCGAGGTGCGACGGCTCGACGACACCACTGGCGTGATCACGATCCGCGCCGTGCTGCCGTACGACCTCGTCTTCACCGCGCGCGAGGTGCGCCGCGACCGGGAGGCCGGGGTGCTGGAGATCGCGATGAACGGTGACCTCGACGGCTGGGCGCGCTGGACGATCACCGCGGACGGCGACGGCAGCCTCGCCCGCTACGACCAGGTCACCGAGGTGCGCAAGCCGCTGCTCCGGCGCTTCGCCGTGCCGGGACGGCCCATCTTCCTGGCCAACCACCGGGTGATGATGCGCGCCGGGCGGCGAGGGCTGGCCGCCTACCTGGAAGGGGTTGCCAACTGCTTGCCGGGGAGCATGTGCAAGGGCTGTTTAACTCGATCGTGTGATGGTCGGCTTCCTGGCTTGCGGCGTCCTGGGCCGTTCGGCCTATGGTGATCGTGCGGCCTGGGGACACCGGGTACGGCGCCAGCGTGCGGGGCCCCCGCTCCACCGGAGTGATGGTTCGGGGCCTCCCCGTCGCCTCTGGCCGTGCCCATCTGGCCGGGTCGCGCAGGGAACCGGCCTCCCGGGATCGGACCATGGACAGGATCCGTGTCGCTGCCTCGGGGTTGAGTACGCCGGAGACCTGGGGGTACCTCCCACGCCCTTAAGGCAGTGGGGGAGCGCCCAAGACCGTTCGGGGCGTGCGGCTGAGCGGAGTCACTCATGCTCAGTCCACAGGAACGGTTTGAAGGAAACCCGCGGGGACCTGTATTGTTCAGTGCGTTCCCGGGCGATTAGCTCAGTGGGAGAGCGCTTCGTTCACACCGAAGAGGTCACTGGTTCGAACCCAGTATCGCCCACCGGGAAAAGCCGGTCCGTCTCAGACGGGCCGGCTTTCCGCATGCTCGGTCACGCTGCATGCTCGGTCACGCCGCCGCGGGCAGATCCGGGCGCAGCGGCCACGCCGGGTCCACCGACTCCTCCGAGCCGCTGCGCGCGAACCAGGCCTGCAGGCCCCGCGCCTGGGCCGCGTGCCACACCGCCTGCAGGTTGTGCAGCTCCAGCGGTTCCAGCCGCTCCAGCCGGGCGGCGAAACGGCGCCCGACCGCCCGTACGACATCCAGCGCGGCCTGTGCGTCGGCCGCGGCGTCGTGCGCGCCGTCCAGCGCGACGCCGTAGTGCTCGCACAGGTCGGTGAGGGTGCGGCGGCCCTTGCGGTAGCGGTCCAGGTGCTTGTCGAGGACCCGCGGATCCAGCACCAGCAGCGGCGAGGAGTCCAGCCAGCGGTCCAGCGACGAGGCGCGGTGGCGGCGCAACTCGCGGTCCAGGATCGTCAGATCGAACGGCGCGTTCATCACCACCAGCGGACGGCCCGCGGTCGCCTGCTCCGCCAGCGTCTCGGCTATCTCGAACATCACCGGCGCCGGCCAGCGGCCGTTGAGCTGGAGGTGTTCCTCCGTCAGCCCGTGCACCTCCGTCGCCCCGGCGGGCACCGGGACGCCCGGGTTGACCAGCCACCGGCTCACCCGCGGCCGGGTGCCCGCGGCGTCCTGGACGACGACGGCGGCCGACACGATGCGGTCGGTCTCGACGTCCACGCCGGTGGTCTCGGTGTCGAAAGCGGCCAGGGGCCCTTCGTACCAGCACGTCATACCTACTCAACCCCTCGTTCACCCACGGCAGCTGACGCCCCGTCTTCTGCCCCGTTTGGTGATACCCGGGCTGTTTGCGACGTACGCCGGAAGGACACAACAGGAGTGCGGGTCTTTGCAGTTCAGCGACCCGGTGTGGGATTCATGTGGCCCTTGTGAGGGCATGTCACTTGGCTTGGAAGGCTGTTGGTCATGGCGATAGCGCAGCCCGAGCGGGGCGGGCTGCTGCCCGAACGCACGGGCCCCCTTCGCGGCACGCTCGCCACCACCGCCTGCATGGAGACACTGCAGGTGGGCTATCTGCACGCCGTCGCGGCGGCGGCCGGCTGCTCGTTGTCGCAGCCCTTTCCGGACAACGGCATCGACTGGCACGTCAGCCACGGCTCGCCCGGACACACCGTCGACGACGAGGTCACCATCAAGGTGCAGCTCAAATGCACCTACCAGGTCGCGCCCAACCCGCCCGGCCGCTTCTTCTCCTTCACGCTCGACAACGACCACCTGCGCAAACTCGCCCGCACCCCGGTGTCGGTCCACAAGATCCTGGTGGTGATGCTCGTGCCGAGAACCCAGGACGACTGGCTGCGCGCCGGCCACGACCGCCTCGACCTCAGACACTGCTGCTACTGGGTCAACCTCGCCGGCCACCCCATCACCGGCCGGACCCGGACCACCGTGCGGATCCCCACCAACCGCATCTTCGACGACCGGGCGCTGTGCGAGATCATGACGCGCGTCGGGACGGGAGGCAGACCATGACCCACCGCCCGCTGCACGAGCCACTGCGTGCCGTACGCCCCCACCCGGAGGCCCACTGGGACCGTTCGCCGACCCCCGACGAGGTCGACCCGGCCGTCCTGAGCGCTCTGCTGCACCGGCACGGCTGGCAGCGGCGCGGGGGCGCCCCGGGACGCTACGGCCGCTGGACGCCACCAGGACCGGGCGGCGGCGGAACCAGCCTGCTCGTGCCCGAGAGCCGCGCCTTCCCCGACAGCGAGGACCTCCTCGGCGAGGCCCTCGTCGCCCTGTCCCGCAGCGGCACGCCCTCCGCGCGCGAGGTGCTCGTCGGCCTCGCCGTGCCCAGCGACGAGATCCGCTGGTGGCGGGACGTCCCGACCGGCCCCGCCGACACCACGCCCTGGACCGTCGAGGAGCAACTGCGCGCCGCCGCCCGCCAGACCCTGCTCGCCGGCGCGCTCGCCACCCGCGCGCGTGCCGGCTACTACGGCGCCCGTTACCGCCGTACGGCGGCCGCGTCCCTCGACACCGTCCTGGTCGGCTCCGCCGCCGGGGGCCGCCGGCTCACCGCCTTCGTGCCCGTCGGCACCGGCCGCCCCCTCGCCGTCCGTCTCCACCAGGCTCTCCACGCCACCCGCGAGGCCATCGACTACCGGCGGGCCACCGGGGGCATGGACGCCTTCGACGGGGCCGTGGAGGCGGGCGTCAGCCGTGAGCTCACCGAGGCACTGATCGCCCTCGTGCGCGGTACGGAGGGCGCGCGCATCGCCGTCGAGTGGGCGCCCGCGGCCGGGGTCCCCGACGGGTGCGCGGCCTCCGCCGAGGCCGTGGAGTTCTCGCCGGGCGACCTGTCCGTGCTGCGCGAGGCCGGGGCCCGTTTCCTGCACGAGGAGCCCTCCGTCGCGGTGCGGATCACCGGCACTGTCGTGCGGATGCGCAGGTCGGGTCCGCGCGGGGACGGGTCGGTACGGCTGCGGGTGATCGCCGGCGCCGAGATACCGCACGTCCGGCTGACCCTGGACGAGGAGGCGTACCGGATCGCCGGGCACGCCCACCTCGTCGGGCTCCCGGTCCGGGTGCACGGCAGGCTGGAGAGCCGCGGCGGCTTCCGTCGGCTCACCGGGGCCACGGGCGTGGTGCCCGTGCAGGTCGACGAGGCCGAGCGGGACCGGCTGATGAAGTCCCTCCAGGAGAATCTCGACTTCTTCGAGGAGGCCTGCGGAGAGTCCGGTGAGGAGTCCTTCGAGGAGTCCCGCGCAGGGGACTGATTTCGCGCTGGTGGGTGCCGGGTCGGTACGATCCCCTATTGCGCGCGCTCCCGGTATGGCGCCGCACCCACCTTCAGTCAGGAGAGACCGGTGTCAGACGTCCGTGTGATCATCCATCGCGATTCCGAGCGGGAAGAGCGCGTGGTGACGACGGGCACTACGGCCGCCGAGCTCTTCGCCGGCGAGCGCTCGATCGTCGCCGCGCGCGTGGGAGGCGAGCTCAGGGACCTCGCGTACGTCGTGTCCGAGGGCGAGGAGGTCGAGGGCGTCGAGATCTCCTCCGAGGACGGTCTCAACATCCTGCGCCACTCCACCGCGCACGTGATGGCGCAGGCCGTGCAGGAGCTCTTCCCCGAGGCCAAGCTGGGCATCGGCCCGCCGGTCAAGGACGGCTTCTACTACGACTTCGACGTCGAGAAGCCGTTCACGCCCGAGGATCTCAAGGCCATCGAGAAGAAGATGCAGGAGATCCAGAAGCGCGGGCAGCGCTTCAGCCGTCGTGTGGTGACCGACGAGGCGGCCCGTGAGGAGCTATCGAACGAGCCGTACAAGCTGGAGCTGATCGGTCTCAAGGGCTCCGCGTCCTCCGACGACGGCGCGGACGTCGAGGTCGGCTCCGGCGAGCTGACGATCTACGACAACCTCGACGCCAAGACCGGCGACCTGTGCTGGAAGGACCTCTGCCGCGGTCCCCACCTGCCCTCCACCCGCAACATCCCGGCGTTCAAGCTGATGCGCAACGCGGCCGCCTACTGGCGCGGCAGCGAGAAGAACCCCATGCTCCAGCGCATCTACGGCACCGCCTGGCCGACCAAGGACGAGCTGAAGGCGCACCTCGACTTCCTCGCCGAGGCCGAGAAGCGCGACCACCGCAAGCTGGGCAGCGAGCTCGACCTGTTCTCCATCCCGGAGCAGATCGGCTCCGGCCTCGCCGTCTTCCACCCCAAGGGCGGCATCATCCGCCGGGTGATGGAGGACTACTCGCGCCGCCGTCACGAGGAGGAGGGCTACGAGTTCGTCTACACCCCGCACGCGACGAAGGGGAAGCTCTTCGAGCAGTCGGGCCACCTGGACTGGTACGCCGACGGCATGTACCCGCCCATGCAGCTCGACGAGGGCGTGGACTACTACCTCAAGCCCATGAACTGCCCGATGCACAACCTGATCTTCGACGCGCGCGGCCGCTCCTACCGTGAACTCCCGCTGCGCCTCTTCGAGTTCGGGACCGTGTACCGGTACGAGAAGTCGGGCGTCGTGCACGGCCTCACGCGTGCGCGTGGCTTCACGCAGGACGACGCACACATCTACTGCACCCGTGAGCAGATGTCGCAGGAGCTCGACAAGACGCTCACCTTCGTCCTCGGCCTGCTGCGCGACTACGGCCTGACCGACTTCTACCTGGAGCTGTCCACCAAGGACCCGGAGAAGTTCGTCGGCTCCGACGAGGCCTGGGACGAGGCCACGGAGACGCTGCGGCAGGTGGCGGAGAAGCAGGGCCTCCCGCTCGTGCCCGACCCGGGCGGCGCCGCCTTCTACGGACCGAAGATCTCCGTCCAGACCAAGGACGCGATCGGCCGGACCTGGCAGATGTCGACGATCCAGCTGGACTTCAACCTGCCGGAGCGCTTCGAGCTGGAGTACACCTCGCCCGACGGCTCCAAGCAGCGCCCGGTCATGATCCACCGGGCCCTGTTCGGCTCCATCGAACGGTTCTTCGCGGTGCTCCTGGAGCACTACGCGGGCGCCTTCCCGGCCTGGCTGGCCCCGGTCCAGGCGGTCGGCATCCCGATCGGCGACGCGCACGTCGAGTACCTGGAGAAGTTCGCCGCGGCCGCCAAGAAGCGGGGGCTGCGCATCGACGTGGACTCGTCCTCGGACCGGATGCAGAAGAAGATCCGCAACGCCCAGAAGCAGAAGGTGCCCTTCATGGTCATCGCGGGCGACGAGGACATGTCGGGCGGCTCGGTCTCCTTCCGCTACCGCGACGGCTCGCAGGAGAACGGCATCGCGTTCGACGAGGCCATCGCGAAGATCGTGAAGGTCGTGGAGGAGCGGGCACAGGTCTGACCCTTTTGCGCGCGAGGGCCCCCGGGAAGCTCAGCTCCCCGGGGGCCTCTCGTCGTCCTCCCGCGCGAAAACCTGGAGCAGCCAGGAGGCGAAGGCCCCGGTCACCGCGCCGAGCAGGGCCAGCCCGATGGCCATCACACCGACCGCGATCAGGCGTCCGAGCGGGGTGACCGGTACGACATCGCCGTAGCCGACGGTGGCGAGGGTGGCGCAGGTCCACCAGACGGCGTCGCCGAAGGTGCGCATGGTCGTACCGGGCGCGTGGTGCTCCTGCTGGAAGACGGCTAGGGCACCGGTGAAGCCCAGCAGCAGGGCCGCCAGACCGGCGTACACGATCACGCGCGCGTGCAGGGCGAGCCGGGGTCGGCCGCGGCGGCGCTGCACGGCCTCGTACAGCTTCACCACTCTGAGCGGCCGCAGCAGCGGCAGGAGCAGCACCACGGTGTCCAGCACATGCGTCCGTACGAAGCGCAGCCGCTGTCCGCTGAGGCGCCAGCGCACCGCGTAGTCGACGGCGAACAGCGCCCAGGCGGCCAGCGTCACCGCGAGGCAGAGGTCTCGCGCGGCATCCGGGAGACAGCCGGCCAGGACCTGGAGCGCGTACGCGGCGAGGAAGGCCAGGGAGGCGACGGCGAGGGGGATCTCGGCGCGCTGCTCCCAGCGGGCCGCTCGGTGGGCGGTGTCGAGGGGTGGGCGATCCGGTGTGCCGTGGGCTTGACGGGCTCCGGTGTCGTAGGCCTCGGGGTCGTCGGTGCCGTGGGTCTCGTGACCTGGTGCGCCGTGGCCATGGTGTTCGCCGGTGCTGTGGGCCCTGCCTGCGCCGGAACCGGGTGCCTTGTGAGCGTCGGAGCCGTCGGCCCCGCGCGCGTCGGAGCCGTCGGCCCCGCACCCGACGTTGCCGTCGGTCTCGTGCCCGTTGCTGTCGGGGCGCGTGCCGGTGTCGTCGTCCACCCGCTCAGCTTGGCCCGGGCCGGTTTTCGCACAACCCCGCCGACACGGCGCGAACGGGCGAAGCAATATGCTGCTTTGCATGACGAGTGAGCCGGAGCAGCAGTTGGGAGTGGGGACGCAGGACGCGTTCCAGCGTCTGTGGACACCCCACCGGATGGCCTACATCCAGGGCGAGAACAAGCCGACCGGCCCAGGTGCCGACGACGGCTGTCCCTTCTGCTCGATTCCGGCCAAGTCCGACGAGGACGGTCTGATCGTCCGGCGCGGCCGGCTGGTGTACGCGGTGCTCAACCTCTACCCCTACACCGGCGGTCACCTGATGGTCGTGCCCTACCGTCATGTGGCCGACTACACCGACCTCACCGAGCCGGAGACCGCCGAGCTGGCCGCGTTGACCAAGCAGGCGATGACGGCCCTGCGGACGGCCTCAGGGGCGCACGGTTTCAACATCGGCATGAACCAGGGCACCGTCGCCGGCGCCGGTATCGCCGCCCATCTCCACCAGCACATCGTCCCGCGCTGGGGCGGCGACACGAACTTCATGCCGGTCGTCGGCCACACCAAGGTGCTGCCGCAACTGCTGGGCGACACCCGCAAGATGCTCGCGGAGGCGTGGCCGGGCGAGTGACACAGGGGCCGCCGATCCGCGGCCCCCTTCACCCTCCTCACCTCTACGCGTCGTAGAGATCCGCCTTCTGCGGGGTAACCTCCTGCACCTGCGTGCTCAGGAAGCCCGCCCGCGTGCCGAACTTCTCGGTGTCCACGCCGTTGTCCCGCAGGACCCGGATCGCCGCCGAGTGCACGACCCTGAGGACCGGGGTCGCGGCGCGCAGCGCGTCGTCGGCCATGAAGCGGTGCCGCCACGGCTTGTCCGCCCAGGCGTGCCGCAGACCGAACGGTTCGGGCAGGGCCAGCGAGCCGCCGAGCCAGTTGAGCAGCGGTGGAAACCGGGTCAGGGGCGCCCGGGCGGTGAGCCGGACCACCTCGTCCGCGTCGACCAGCGGAAGCTTGATCTTCTTGGTCTCCCAGAACTTGACCTGCTTGGCGACTTCCTTCTCCTTGGCCGCCGGCTTCGAGGTGAACAGTCCGTGCACCGGCCCCAGGGCGTGCCCGGTGACCTCGATGCGCAGCGTCTCGTGCAGCACGGTCACCGTGATCAGCATGGTCAGGACCAGCTGTCCCTCCCAGAGGGTCCACTGGACGCCCAGGTAGTGCCGGTCGCCGCCGCCGAACTGCTGCTTGTTGCAGATGTCCTGTATCGCGTGGGTCTTCACCTGGTAGGCGTCCACGTCCGTGCCTCCCGGCCGGGACACCTCCTTCGCGCCCTCCGCGATCGGTGTGACGATCCAGTGGCGTACGGACGGCTTCGGGAAGCCGCCGGTGTTGATCGTGTTGCGCTCCAGCATGCGCAGTTGGTCGTGGATGGAGCGGATGACGTCCCAGCTGCGGAAGGGGTGGATCTCCCGGGTCGGGTCGGCGGACACCAGGTCCTCGGCCAGCTGCCAGCTGCCCCAGCGGGTGCCCATGCCGAGTATCCCCTTGGGGCCGGCGTAGAAGACCGAGTTGGACTGCTGCTCGGCGCTGAGCGTGGCCAGGGACTGGCGCAACTGCTCGGCCGCGGTCTCGCCGGGGTTGCTCGGCACCGCCTCGGGCACCTTCGCGCCGACGCTGCTGCCCGCCAGCAGACTGGCCCAGCGGTCCCGCAGATCCCTCGCGGTGCGCTCGCAGATCTGCTTGGCCCAGAACCAGCCGACGACGGGCAGGGCCACGCACGCGCGTGCGTACAAGCCCCAGAAGCCGGAGAACGGCATCTTGATCAGGAAGAGCACCGCGAGCGCGCCCATCGCGACGAGCAGCGCCGTGCCGAGCGCGCCGGCCTGCTTGTCCTCACGCCTGGCGATGTTGGTGCGCAGTATGAAGACCATCAGCCAGACGAGAAGCCCCGGCAGGAAGAGCACACCGCACAGCACCATCACGGCGGTCAGCCAGTTGTCGCGGTCCCGGCGGATGTTGTTCGCCGCGAGACAGTGCTCGACCACGACCTGCGGCTCGGCGCCGAAGGACTGGATGAGCGGCTTGCGGCCCGCGCCGAGCATGCGGGTGATCACGGCCGTGGAGAAGGCCTCACCCAGGTTGGGACGGAAGATCTTCGCCCACCTGCGGCCGCCCTTGACGGCCGACTGGTGCCATTCGTTGTTGGCCTTGAGGATCTCCTCCACCGGATTGTCCCGATAGGCCGCCGAGGCCAGCGCGAACGTCGCCGTCTGCGCCTCGTCGCCCGTGCGCGGCACCTGCGGACCGAAGATGTCCGCGTAACCGCCGTCAACGGTCATTCCCGCCCCCGATCGCCGCCGGACTCACCCACTGCGGCTTTCCCGACTTCCTTGCTTCGCACACCTGTTGATCAGGTCATCAGCGTATCGGTACGCGCTGACATTGGTCGGCGGACGGCCGAAGCCGCCCGCCGATTCGGAGGGGAGCGTTCCACAAACGTCACCCGAGGGGCACCGAACGCCACTTGTGCGGTGTCCGGGCCCAACTACGACGCCGCTCGCGCCTCTTCACGGATCCGCTCGGCGATCTGCGGCGGCATGGGTTCGTGCCGCGCGTAGGAGCGGCTGAAACGCGCGGTGCCGTGTGACAGGGACCGGAGGTCGACCGCGTACCGGCCGATCTCGATCTCGGGCACCTCGGCCTTGATGAGCGTGCGCCCGCCGTTGGTCTGCTCGGTGCCCAGCACCCGGCCGCGCCGCCCGGACAGGTCGCTCATCACGGCGCCCACGTAGTCGTCGCCGACCAGCACGGACACCTCGGCGACCGGCTCCAGCAGATGGATCCTCACGTCGGCCGCCGCCTCCCTGAGGGCCAGCGCCCCGGCCGTCTGGAACGCGGCGTCCGAGGAGTCCACGGAGTGCGCCTTGCCGTCCAGCAGCGTCACCCGGACGTCGATGAGCTGATGGCCGGTGGCGACCCCCCTGGCCGCCTGCGCCCGTACGCCCTTCTCCACGGACGGGATGAACTGCCGTGGCACCGCGCCGCCGACGACCTTGTCCACGAACTCGATGCCCGAACCGCCGGGCAGCGGCTCCACCTCGATCTCGCAGATGGCGAACTGCCCGTGCCCGCCGGACTGCTTCACATGGCGGCCGCGCCCGGTGGACTTCTCGGCGAAGGTCTCCCGCAGGGACACCCGGTGCGGTACGACGTCCACCTGCACGCCGTACCGGCTGCGCAGCCGCTCCAGTGCCACGTCGGCGTGCGCCTCGCCCAGGCACCACAGGACGACCTGGTGGGTGTCCTGGTTCTGTTCGAGCCGCATGGTCGGATCCTCGGCGACCAGCCGGGAAAGGCCCTGCGAGAGCTTGTCCTCGTCGGCCTTGCTGTGCGCCTGGATGGCGAGCGGCAGCAGCGGGTCCGGCATCTCCCACGGCTCCATGAGCAGCGGGTCGTCCTTGGCGGAGAGGGTGTCGCCGGTCTCCGCGCGGCTGAGTTTGGCCACGCACGCGAGGTCGCCCGCGATGCAGTGCGTCAGCGAGCGCTGCTGCTTGCCGAAGGGGGCGGACAGCGCGCCGATGCGTTCGTCGACGTCATGGTCCTCGTGCCCGCGGTCGGCGAGCCCGTGCCCGGAGACATGGACCGTCTCGTCGGGACGCAGGGTCCCGGAGAAGACCCGCACCAGCGAGATCCGGCCGACATACGGGTCGGACGCCGTCTTCACGACCTCCGCGACCAGCGGCCCCTGGGTGTCGCACGCCTTGATCTCACGCGGCTTGCCGTCGATGGTCCTCACGCCCGGCGTGGGGTGTTCGAACGGTGTGGGGAAGCCGCCCGTGACCAGCTCCAGCAGCTCGACCGTGCCGAGCCCCTGCCTGGCGCCCTCGGCGGCGGGGGCGGCGGCCAGGACCGGATGGAACACCCCGCGCGCGACGGCCCGCTCCAGGTCCTGCACGAGCGTCTTGAAGTCGATCTCCTCACCGCCCAGATAGCGGTCCATGAGGGTCTCGTCCTCGCTCTCCGAGATGATCCCCTCGATCAGCCGGTTGCGGGCCTCCTCGATCCCCGGCAGCAGGTCCTCGCCCGGCTCGGACTCCTTGCGCTCCCCGGACGAGTAGTCGAACAGCTTCTGCGACAGCAGTCCGGTCAGCCCGGTCACGGGCGCGTGCCCGTCGGGCGCCTGCGGGCCGCGCAGCGGGAGGTAGAGCGGGAGTACGGCGTCGGGGTCGTCGCCGCCGAAGGCCTGCGCGCAGATCCGCGTCATCTCCTCGAAGTCCGCCCGCGCGGCCTCCAGATGCGTGATGACGATCGCGCGGGGCATCCCGACGGCCGCGCACTCCTCCCACACCATGCGCGTGGAGCCGTCCACCCCGTCCGAGGCCGAGACGACGAAAAGGGCCGCGTCCGCCGCTCGCAGACCGGCCCTGAGTTCCCCGACGAAGTCGGCGTATCCGGGGGTGTCCAGAAGATTGATCTTGTACCCGTCCCATTCGACGGGCACCAGGGAGAGCTGTACCGAGCGTTGCTGCCGGTGCTCGATCTCGTCGTAGTCCGAGACGGTGCCGCCGTCCTCCACGCGGCCCGCCCGGTTCACTGCTCCCGCGGTGAGCGCGAGAGCTTCCACCAATGTCGTCTTGCCCGATCCGGAGTGGCCGACCAGCACCACATTCCGTACGGACGCGGGGTGGTCGGCCGCTGTTGCCCTGCCGGCGGCTCCGGGGTGTGCATTCGCCTTGTCGCCCATGGCCTTGCCTCCCGTGCACGGTGAGGTCTCTGTGGGCGCGGACATGCGGACCCGCGTGCGGTGCGGCTCCGGTGACGCCCGCGGTCCTTCGAGCTTTCCACTCCCGTCACGGTGCGTCCATACGACGGACGCGATCGCCCGGTGACCCGGATGCCGCGAGCCCGTGACACGGCTACGGGTGCCCGGCCGTCACCCACGCGCGCGCGTGGCTACGATGGGCCAGCCGGTGGCCAGCAGGGGCCGCGCGGCGACACCGACCCTCGGGAAGGCCATGCTGAACAAGTACGCGCGTGCTTTCTTCACGCGTGTTCTCACGCCGTTCGCCTCGTTCCTGATCAGAAGGGGCGTCAGCCCCGACACGGTCACGCTCCTCGGCACCGCCGGAGTGGTCGCGGGCGCACTGGTCTTCTATCCCATGGGCGAGTTCTTCTGGGGGACGGTCGTGATCACGCTGTTCGTGTTCTCCGACCTCGTCGACGGCAACATGGCCCGCCAGCTCGGCCGCTCGAGCCGCTGGGGCGCCTTCCTCGACTCCACCCTCGACCGGGTCGCCGACGGCGCGATCTTCGGCGGCTTCGCGCTCTGGTACGCGGGGGGCGGCGACGACATCACCCTGTGCGCGGTCTCCATCTTCTGCCTGGCCAGCGGCCAGGTGGTGTCGTACACGAAGGCCCGGGGCGAGTCGATCGGGCTGCCGGTCGCCGTCAACGGCCTCGTCGAGCGCGCCGAGCGCCTGGTGATCGCCCTGACCCTGGCGGGCCTCGCGGGCCTGCACAAGTTCGGCGTGCCCGGCATCCAGTACCTGCTGCCGATCGCCCTGTGGGTCGTCGCCGTCGGCAGCCTGGTCACGCTGATCCAGCGGGTCGTCACGGTCCGCCGGGAGTCCGCGGAGGCCGAGCAGGCCGCGGAGGAGCCCTCCGGCACCGGTCCGGCTGCCGGGGAGTCCCGGGAGCAGGGGAGCGAGGCCGCGAAGTGAGCGCCCATGACCGGCTCACGGACTCGCTGTACGGCCTCGGCTGGGGCGTGGTGAAGAAGCTCCCCGAGCCGGTCGCCGTGCGTCTCGGCCGGAGCATCGCCGACCTGGCCTGGAGGCGGCGCGGCAAGGGCGTGCTCCGGCTGGAGAGCAACTACGCGCGCGTGCTGCCCGACGCGAGCCCGGAGCGCCTCGCCGAGCTCTCGCGCGCGGGCATGCGGTCGTACCTGCGCTACTGGATGGAGTCCTTCCGGCTGCCCGCCTGGAGCAAGGACCGCATCAGGGGCGGTTTCGACCCCAAGGGCCTGCACCACCTCACCGACGGCCTCGCCGCCGGCAAGGGCGTCGTCCTCGCGCTGCCGCACATGGCCAACTGGGACCTCGCCGGCGCCTGGGTCACCACCAAGCTGGGGACGCCGTTCACGACGGTGGCCGAACGGCTCAAGCCGGAGACGCTCTACGACCGTTTCGTCGCCTACCGCGAGGGCCTCGGGATGGAGGTGCTCCCGCACAGCGGCGGCACCGCCTTCGGCACGCTGGCCAGGCGGCTGCGCGACGGCGGCCTGGTCTGCCTGGTCGCCGAGCGCGACCTGTCGTCGTCCGGGGTCGAGGTCCGGTTCTTCGGCGAGGCGACCCGTATCCCCGCGGGCCCGGCCCTGCTGGCCCAGCAGACGGGCGCACTGCTGCTGCCGGTGACCCTCTGGTACGACGACTCGCCCGTCATGCAGGGCAGGGTGCATCCCCCGGTCGAGGTGCCCGAGACAGGTACGCGGGCCGAAAAGACGTCTGTCATGGCACAGGCGCTGGCCGATGCCTTCGCCACCGGCATCGCCGACCATCCGGAGGACTGGCACATGCTGCAGCGCTTGTGGCTGAAGGACCTCGAGCCCCGACCGTCGGACGGGGCCCGCCCGTGAGAATCGGCATCGTCTGCCCGTACTCCTGGGACGTACCGGGTGGCGTCCAGTTCCACATCCGCGATCTCGCCGAGTACTTCATCCGCCTCGGCCACGAGGTGTCCGTCCTCGCCCCGGCCGACGACGACACCCCGCTGCCGCCGTACGTCGTCTCGGCCGGCCGCGCGGTCCCGGTGCCGTACAACGGCTCGGTGGCCCGTCTGAGTTTCGGTTTCCTGTCGGCGGCACGGGTGCGCCGCTGGCTGCACGACGGCGAGTTCGACGTGGTGCACATCCATGAGCCGTCCTCGCCGTCGCTCGGCCTGCTGACCTGCTGGATCGCCTCGGGACCGATCGTCGCGACCTTCCACACCTCCAACCCGCGCTCCCGGGTCATGGTCGCCGCGTACTCGATCCTCCAGGCCGCCCTGGAGAAGATCAGCGCCCGGATCGCCGTCAGCGAGTACGCCCGCCGCACGCTCGTCGAACACCTCGGCGGCGACGCGGTGGTGATCCCGAACGGCGTGGACGTGGACTTCTTCGCCAGGGCCGAGCCGAACCCGCAGTGGCAGGGCGGCACGATCGGGTTCATGGGCCGCATCGACGAACCCCGCAAGGGCCTGCCGGTGCTGATGAAGGCCCTGCCGAAGATCCTCGCGGAGCGCCCGGGGACCCGGCTGCTGGTCGCCGGACGCGGCGACGAGGAGGAGGCGGTGGAGTCGCTTCCCGAGGAGCTACGCGCGCGCGTGGAGTTCCTCGGCATGGTCAGTGACGAGGACAAGGCGCGCTTCCTGCGCAGCGTCGACCTGTACGTCGCCCCCAACACCGGCGGCGAGAGCTTCGGGATCATCCTGGTCGAGGCCATGTCGGCCGGGGCTCCTGTGTTGGCGTCGGATTTGGACGCTTTCGCCCAGGTCCTGGACCAGGGCGCGGCGGGCGAGCTCTTCGCCAACGAGGACGCGGACGCGCTCGCCGAGGCGGCGGTACGGCTGCTCGGTGACCCGGCGAGGCTGTCCGAACTGCGCGAGCGCGGCAGCGCGCACGTCCGCCGGTTCGACTGGTCGACCGTCGGGGCGGACATCCTGTCGGTCTACGAGACGGTGACGGCGGGCGCGGCGGCGGTGGCGGCGGCGGACGACGACCGGGGGTGGGGGCTGCGGGCACGGCTGAGGCTCGCGCGCGACTGACGCCGTGGCGGCCTTGGGGGAGGGCCTGCCGGAGTCGGTGACAGGATCACGGGCCCGGCAAGGCCCGACGCGCGACCACGTGCCGCTGAGCCTCCCGGACGCGCCCCCGCGTCCGGCACGCACGTCCACGTCGGCGCCTGACCCATCCCGCACCGAACCGCCCCGATAGCCTTGCTGCCCGTGACTCCCACCCTCATCTGGATTCTCGTCGCGCTGGTCGCGATCGGCCTTTATCTGAGCTGGACCGCGGGCCGTCTCGACCGGCTGCACGCCAGGATCGACGCCACGCGCGCGGGCCTGGACGCGCAGCTGCTCCGCCGCGCCTCCGTGACCCAGGAGCTGGCCACCTCGGGCGTCCTCGACCCGGCCGCGTCGATCGTCCTGTACGAGGCCGCGCACGCCGCCCGGCAGGCGGAGGAGGAGCAGCGGGAGGTCGCCGAGAGCGAGCTGAGCCAGGCGCTGAGGGCCGTGTTCGCGGAGCCGGCGCAGGTGGAGGCGGTGCGCGAGGCGCCCGGGGGAGAGGCGGCCGCCCACGAACTCACCGAGGCCGTACGCCGGGTCCCCATGGCCCGCCGCTTCCACAACGACGCCGTAGGCGCCGCCCGCCGCCTGCGCCAGCACCGCAAGGTCCGCTGGTTCCGCCTGGCCGGCCATGCCCCCTTCCCCATGGCCTTCGAGATGGACGACGAGCCACCTGCGGCCCTCGTGGACCGGGCCGGGTAGGACCCGTGACCGGCGTCAGCTGCCGCGTCTTCCGGGGCCTGGAGGGCAGGGCAACCGGGCCCGGCCCGGGAGCGCCGGCGCGCTGCGGGTCAACGGCTTGGCGCGACCGGATCGTCTGGGACCAGGACCGGCGTCAGCCGCAGCGTCGTGCGTGGCCCGGAGGGCAACGTGATCCGGCATCCGGATGCGCCGCGTCGGCGCGTCGGCCGTGGTGGATCGGGTCGGACAGGACTGTGGCGGGTGTCAGCCGCAGTGTCGTGCGTGGCCCGGAGGGCAACGAGAACCGGCCCGGCTGGGAAGCCCCGGCGCACTGCGGCGCGACGGCTTGGCGCACGGGCACGAGTCGCCCAGGGCCCTGGTGGACCGGGCTGGGTAGGACCTGCCCGACGTCGGCCGCCGGGTCTTCCGGGGTCTGGAGGCCAGCGAGAATCGGCCCCGGCTGGAAAGCGCCACGGCTTCGCGGACCGGCACGAGTCGCCCGCCACACCTCGGTGGATCGGCCGCGTAGGACACTGCCGACGTCAGCCGTCGCGTCGTCCGTGGCCCGGAGGGCAATCAGATCCAGCCATCGATTGCGATGTGCCCTGACGCTGCCGCCCGCAGCCCCGCGGACCAGCGCCCCCGCACCCCACAGCAGCAAAAACGATCCACCGCCTCCCCATTGGCCCTTGCTGTGGCCTGCTCCGGTGGCGTTTCCTCGGTGCTGCAGTAGTCCCTTTCACTTCAGCGAGGTCAACCCGTGTCCAGCATCGAGAACCAGGCTCCCGAGACCGGCACCGCGCGCGTGAAGCGCGGTATGGCGGAGCAGCTCAAGGGCGGCGTGATCATGGACGTCGTCACGCCGGAGCAGGCGAAGATCGCCGAGGACGCGGGCGCCGTCGCCGTCATGGCCCTGGAGCGGGTCCCGGCCGACATCCGCAAGGACGGCGGCGTGGCGCGCATGTCCGACCCGGACATGATCGAGGGCATCATCGAGGCTGTCTCGATCCCGGTCATGGCCAAGTCCCGCATCGGCCACTTCGTCGAGGCCCAGGTCCTGCAGTCCCTCGGCGTCGACTACATCGACGAGTCCGAGGTCCTCACCCCGGCCGACGAGGTCAACCACTCCGACAAGTGGTCCTTCACGACCCCCTTCGTCTGCGGTGCCACCAACCTGGGCGAGGCCCTGCGCCGCATCGCCGAGGGCGCGGCCATGATCCGCTCCAAGGGCGAGGCCGGCACCGGCAACGTCGTCGAGGCCGTCCGTCACCTGCGCCAGATCAAGAACGAGATCGCACGGCTCCGCGGCTACGACAACCACGAGCTGTACGCCGCCGCCAAGGAGCTGCGCGCCCCGTACGAGCTGGTCAAGGAGGTCGCCGAGCTCGGCAAGCTCCCCGTGGTGCTGTTCTCCGCCGGTGGCGTGGCCACCCCCGCCGACGCCGCGCTGATGCGCCAGCTCGGCGCCGAGGGCGTCTTCGTCGGCTCCGGCATCTTCAAGTCCGGCGACCCCGCCAAGCGCGCCGCCGCCATCGTGAAGGCCACCACCTTCTACGACGACCCGAAGATCATCGCGGACGCGTCCCGCAACCTCGGCGAGGCCATGGTCGGCATCAACTGCGACACCCTCCCCGAGACCGAGCGCTACGCCAACCGCGGCTGGTAACCACTCATGAGCACTCCTGTCATAGGCGTCCTGGCCCTTCAGGGCGACGTCCGGGAGCACCTCGTGGCCCTGGCCGCGGCCGACGCCGTGGCCAGGCCGGTGCGGCGCCCCGACGAACTCGCCGAGGTGGACGGCCTCGTCATCCCCGGCGGGGAGTCCACCACCATCTCCAAGCTGGCCGTCCTGTTCGGCGTGATGGAGCCACTACGCGCGCGCGTGCGCGCAGGAATGCCCGTCTACGGCACCTGCGCGGGGCTCATCATGCTGGCCGACAAGATCCTCGACCCGCGCTCGGGCCAGGAGACGATCGGCGGCATCGACATGATCGTGCGCCGCAACGCCTTCGGACGTCAGAACGAGTCCTTCGAGGCCGCGGTCGACGTGAAGGGCGTTCCGGGCGCCCCGGTGGAGGGCGTCTTCATCCGCGCCCCCTGGGTGGAGTCCGTCGGTGCCGAGGCAGAGGTGCTGGCCGAGCACGGCGGCCACATCGTCGCGGTCCGTCAGGGCAACGCGCTCGCCACGTCGTTCCACCCGGAACTGACCGGCGACCACCGCGTGCACTCTCTCTTTGTCGACATGGTGCGCGCGTACCGGACGCGGGAGTCCTTGTAGGATCTCAGGCGTTGGTTGCAGAGATGGGTTACGCGAAGGAGACAGGCAGATGTCCGGCCACTCTAAATGGGCCACGACGAAGCACAAGAAGGCCGTGATCGACGCCAAGCGCGGCAAGCTCTTCGCGAAGCTGATCAAGAACATCGAGGTCGCGGCGCGGATGGGCGGCGTGGACCTGGACGGCAATCCGACGCTGTACGACGCCGTGCAGAAGGCGAAGAAGTCGTCTGTTCCGAACAAGAACATCGACTCCGCGATCAAGCGTGGCGGCGGTCTCGAGGCCGGCGGCGCCGACTACGAGACGATCATGTACGAGGGCTACGGCCCCAACGGCGTCGCGGTGCTCATCGAGTGCCTGACCGACAACCGCAACCGCGCCGCCTCCGACGTACGTGTCGCCATGACCCGCAACGGCGGCAACATGGCCGACCCCGGTTCGGTGTCGTACCTCTTCAACCGCAAGGGCGTCGTCATCGTGCCCAAGGGCGACCTCACCGAGGACGACGTGCTCGGCGCGGTCCTGGACGCGGGCGCCGAGGAGGTCAACGACCTGGGCGAGTCCTTCGAGATCCTCAGCGAGGCCACCGACCTGGTCGCCGTCCGCACCGCTCTCCAGGACGCCGGGATCGACTACGACTCGGCCGACGCCAACTTCGTCCCGACCATGCAGGTCGAGCTGGACGAGGACGGCGCCAGGAAGATCTTCAAGCTGATCGACGCCCTCGAGGACAGCGACGACGTCCAGAACGTCTTCGCCAACTTCGACGTCAGCGACGAGGTCATGGAAAAGGTAGACGCCTGAGCCGACGCTCAGCTTCCAACGGGCCGACGGGACACACCCGTCGGCCCGTCGCTTTGTCAGTGGCACCCGATAGCCTGCACAAACAGGCGAATCGAGGAGAGGGGGGCGCGTGCGCGTACTCGGGGTGGACCCCGGTCTCACGCGATGCGGCGTCGGCGTGGTCGAGGGGGTCGCGGGCCGGCCGCTCACGATGATCGGCGTCGGGGTCGTACGCACGCCCGCGGACGCCGAGTTGGGGCAGCGGCTCGTCGCCGTCGAGCAGGGCATCGAGCAGTGGCTGGACGAGTACCGGCCCGAATGTCTCGCCGTGGAGCGGGTGTTCAGCCAGCACAACGTCCGTACGGTGATGGGCACCGCCCAGGCCAGCGCCGTCGCCATGCTGTGCGCCGCCCGCCGTGGCATCCCCGTCGCCCTGCACACCCCGAGCGAGGTCAAGGCCGCCGTCACCGGCAGCGGCCGCGCCGACAAGGCCCAGGTCGGCGCCATGGTCACGCGCCTGCTGCGGCTCGACGCGCCGCCCAAGCCGGCCGACGCCGCCGACGCCCTCGCGCTCGCCATCTGCCACATCTGGCGCGCGCCCGCCCAGAACCGACTCCAGCAGGCGGTCGCCCTGCACGCAGCCACAGCACGGAAAGGCCGTACGGCATGATCGCCTTTGTGAGCGGCACGGTCGCCGCACTCGCTCCCGACACCGCGGTGGTCGAGGTCGGCGGTGTCGGCATGGCGGTGCACTGCACGCCGAACACGCTGTCGACCCTGCGTCTGGGTCAGCCGGCCAAGCTCGCCACCTCCCTGGTCGTGCGCGAGGACTCCCTCACCCTGTACGGCTTCGTCGACGACGACGAGCGCCAGGTCTTCGAGCTGCTCCAGACCGCCAGCGGAGTCGGCCCGCGGCTGGCCCAGGCCATGCTGGCCGTGCACGCGCCGGACGCGCTGCGCCGAGCGGTGGCCACGGGTGACGAGAAGGCGCTCATCGCCGTACCCGGCATCGGCAAGAAGGGCGCCCAGAAGCTGCTCCTTGAGCTCAAGGACCGGCTCGGCGAGCCGATCGGCGCCCCCGCGGTCGGCGCCCCGGTCAGCCAGGGCTGGCGCGACCAGCTGCACGCCGCCCTGATCGGCCTCGGCTACGCCACCCGCGAGGCCGACGAGGCCGTCACCGCCGTCACCCCGCAGGCAGAGGCCGCCGAGGGCACTCCCCAGGTCGGCCGGCTGCTGAAGGCGGCCCTGCAGACCCTGAACCGCGCCCGCTGACCCACCCGACATTGAGGCACATCACATGAACTGGGACGACACCACCGGCGAGACCGCCGACGAGCGGCTCGTCGGTGCGTCCGCCGACCGTGAGGACCAGGCCGTCGAGGCCGCCCTGCGCCCCAAGGACCTGGACGAGTTCATCGGCCAGGAGAAGGTCCGCGAACAGCTCGACCTGGTCCTGCGGGCCGCACGCGCGCGCGGAGCCACCGCCGACCATGTGCTGCTCTCCGGCGCCCCCGGCCTCGGCAAGACCACCCTCTCGATGATCATCGCGGCCGAGATGAACGCTCCGATCCGGATCACCAGCGGCCCCGCCATCCAGCACGCCGGCGACCTCGCGGCGATCCTCTCCTCCCTCCAGGAGGGCGAGGTCCTCTTCCTCGACGAGATCCACCGCATGTCGCGGCCCGCCGAGGAGATGCTCTACATGGCGATGGAGGACTTCCGCGTCGACGTCATCGTCGGCAAGGGCCCCGGCGCCACCGCCATCCCGCTGGAGCTGCCCCCCTTCACCCTGGTCGGCGCCACCACCCGCGCGGGTCTGCTGCCGCCCCCGCTGCGCGACCGCTTCGGCTTCACCGCGCACATGGAGTTCTACGAACCCGCCGAGCTGGAGCGCGTCATCCACCGCTCGGCCAACCTGCTCGACGTCGAGATCGGCTCCGACGGCGCCGCCGAGATCGCGGGCCGCTCCCGCGGCACGCCCCGTATCGCCAACCGTCTGCTGCGCCGGGTCCGCGACTACGCCCAGGTCAAGGCCGACGGAGTCATCACGCGGGACATCGCCGCGGCGGCGCTCAAGGTCTACGAGGTCGACGCCCGCGGCCTGGACCGCCTCGACCGCGGAGTCCTGGAGGCCCTGCTCAAGCTCTTCGGCGGCGGCCCGGTCGGCCTGTCCACGCTCGCCGTCGCGGTGGGCGAGGAGCGCGAGACCGTCGAAGAAGTGGCCGAGCCCTTCCTCGTCCGGGAGGGTCTGCTCGCCCGCACCCCGCGCGGACGGGTCGCCACCCCCGCCGCGTGGGCCCACCTCGGCCTCACCCCGCCCCGCCCGGCAGCCACGGGAAACGGACAACAGGACCTGTTCGGGACGTGACGCGATCGTGACGGCGCGGGCATTGGCCGGGTCAGGAACCCTGGTGCCATGCTGAGCGTTGTTCACTGCGCGCGGACTCGCTTAGACTCCGCCGATGCCGCCCTTGTCGGCGGCAGACATACCCCCAACCATCAGGCCGCTCACCTCGCGGTCGCGTGAAGGAAGTACCGACCCGTGAGTCTCGTGACCCTCCTCCCGTTCATCGTGCTCATCGGGGCCATGTTCCTGATGACCCGCTCGGCCAAGAAGAAGCAGCAGCAGGCCGCCAGCATGCGGAACGACATGCAGCCCGGCAGCGGCGTCCGCACCATCGGGGGCATGTACGCCACGGTCAAGGAGGTCAACGAGGACACGGTCCTCCTCGACGCCGCTCCCGGCGTCGAACTTCTCTTCGCGAAGAACGCCATCGGTGCCGTCCTGACCGACGACGAGTACAACCGCATCGTCCACGGCATCGAGCACGACCTGAAGTCCGACTCCGACGTCGTCCCCGACGACGCCTCCTCCCTCACCGACACCGAGACCGACGAGCCCGCCGACGAAGCTGCCGCCGCCTCCGACGAGAAGTCCGTCGACCTCGGTAAGAAGGACACGGCCGAGGAGCCCGCCGACGACGCGCCCGCCAAGGCCGACGTCGAGACCGAGGCCGAGGCCGTCGAGGCGAAGCCGGACGACGAGCCGAAGAAGACCGACGGCGACTCCGGAGCGAAGTAGTCGCACTCCGGGGCGCGCGGACCAGGTCCGCGCGCCCCGGACCTGCGCGGCTCGCACGGGATCCCGACACCAGTCATGGCCGCCCGCTCGCCGACCCGGCGCGAGAGCGGCCCGAGAGGGAGTACGAGAAGGTGGCAGCACCCAAAAGGGGCCGGAGCGCGAGTGCCCAGAGCAAGCCAGGGCGCACGCTGGCCCTGATCCTGATCGCCATCGTGGCGCTCACCGGTGGAATGTTCCTCTCCGGACACACCACCCCGCGTCTCGGCATCGACCTTGCCGGAGGCACCAGCATCACGCTGGGGGCCAAGGCCGAGCAGGGGTCCGCGATCAACAAGGCCAACATGGACACCGCGGTCGACATCATGAACCGCCGTGTCAACGGCCTGGGCGTCTCCGAGGCGGAGGTGCAGACCCAGGGTGATCGCAACATCATCGTGAACATCCCCAAGGGCACCAACTCCAAGGAGGCCCGCGACCAGGTCGGCACCACCGCCAAGCTGTACTTCCGTCCGGTCCTGGCCCAGGACGCCACCGGCAGCGCCGCGGCCACCTCGCCGAGCCCGTCCGCCAGCGGCTCCTCGACCGCCTCGCCGAGCCCCTCCGCGAGCAAGTCCGGCTCCACCGGCGAGAAGGCGACCTCGTCGTCCTCCCCGTCGGCCTCCGCCACCTCGCAGGGCCGCGCGGTCACCGACGCGCTGAAGGCCGACTCCACGCCGTCGGCGTCCGCGAGCGCGTCGGGCTCCCCGTCCCCGTCCCCGTCGGCCTCCGCGAGCGGCGGCACCGGCACCTCCGCCGCCCAGGCCAAGCTCCAGGCCCAGTACACCGCCCTGGACTGCTCCAAGAAGGCGCAGCGCACCACCGCGGGCGACGGCGCCAAGCCGGGCGAGCCCACTCTGGGCTGCGGTCAGAGCAACGGCGTCTGGTACAAGTACCTGCTCGGCCCGGCCGCCGTCGACGGCACCGAG
Source organism: Streptomyces sp. NPDC058307 (assembly GCF_042880295.1). Taxonomy (NCBI): domain Bacteria; kingdom Bacillati; phylum Actinomycetota; class Actinomycetes; order Kitasatosporales; family Streptomycetaceae; genus Streptomyces; species Streptomyces sp. NPDC058307. Next base: position 25,577 of record NZ_JBHVYZ010000054.1, on the reverse strand, counting down.
GTAAAGAAGGCCCAGGCGGTCTTCGACACCCAGACCGCCGCCGGCTGGCAGGTCACCATGACCTTCAACAGCAAGGGCGCCAAGAAGTTCGCGGACATCACGGGCCAGCTCGCGAAGAACACCTCGCCGCAGAACGAGTTCGGCATCGTCCTGGACGGCGAGGTCGTCTCCAGCCCGTTCGTGCAGAACTCCATCTCCGGCGGCAGCGCCCAGATCTCCGGCAGCTTCACGCAGGACGAGGCCCAGAACCTCGCCAACATGCTGTCGTACGGCGCTCTCCCGCTCTCCTTCCAGGAGGAGAGCGTGACCACGGTGACCGCCGCGCTCGGCGGTGACCAGCTGCACGCCGGTCTCCTCGCCGGTGCCATCGGCCTCCTGCTGGTCGTGTTCTACCTGGTGGCCTACTACCGGGGCCTGTCGCTCGTCGCGATGGCCTCGCTGCTGGTCTCCGGCATCCTCACCTATGTGCTCATGGCGCTGCTCGGCCCGGCCATCGGCTTCGCGCTGAACCTGCCGGCCGTGTGCGGTGCCATCGTCGCCATCGGTATCACCGCGGACTCGTTCATCGTGTACTTCGAACGCATAAGGGACGAGATCCGCGAGGGCCGCTCGCTGCGCCCCGCCGTCGAGCGGGCCTGGCCGCGTGCCCGGCGCACCATCCTGGTCTCCGACTTCGTGTCGTTCCTCGCCGCCGCGGTGCTGTTCATCGTGACGGTCGGCAAGGTCCAGGGCTTCGCGTTCACGCTCGGCCTGACCACCGTGCTCGACGTCGTCGTGGTCTTCTTCTTCACCAAGCCGCTGATGACGCTGCTGGCCCGCCGGAAGTTCTTCGCGAGCGGCAGCAAGTGGTCCGGCCTCGACCCGAAGAGCCTGGGCGCCAAGCCACCTCTGCGCCGCACCCGCCGCCCCGCCCCCGCCCACACGAAGGAGGCGTGAGCATGTCGAAACTCGGCAACCTCGGCGCCCGACTGCACCGTGGCGAGATCAGCTACGACTTCATCGGTCACCGCAAGCTCTGGTACGGCATCTCGATCCTGATCACCATCACGGCGATCCTGGGCCTCGCGGTACGTGGCCTCAACATGGGCATCGACTTCCAGGGCGGCGCGGTCTTCACCACCCCGAAGACCAGCGTCTCCGTCTCCCAGGCCGAGGACTACGCGAAGCAGACCTCCGGCCACGACGCGGTCGTCCAGAAGCTCGGCAACGGCACGCTGCGCATCCAGATCGCCGGTATGGACACCAAGCAGTCCGACCAGATCAAGACGGACCTGGCCAAGGACTTCAAGGTCGACCCGGAGAAGATCGCCGCCGACCTGGTCGGACCCAGCTGGGGCGACCAGATCGCCAACAAGGCCTGGCAGGGTCTGGCGATCTTCATGGTCCTCGTCGTGATCTATCTGGCGATCGCCTTCGAGTGGCGCATGGCCATCGCGGCGCTCGTCGCCCTGATCCACGACATCACCATCACCGTCGGCATCTACGCCCTAGTCGGCTTCGAGGTCACGCCGGGCACGGTGATCGGTCTGCTGACCATCCTCGGTTACTCGCTCTACGACACGGTGGTCGTCTTCGACTCCCTCAAGGAGCAGACCAAGGACATCACCAAGCAGAACCGGTGGACGTACAGCGACATCGCCAACCGTTCGATCAACGGCACCCTGGTCCGTTCGATCAACACCACGGTGGTCGCGCTGCTGCCGGTGGCGGGCCTGCTGTTCATCGGTGGCGGTTTCCTCGGCGCGGGCACGCTCAACGACATCTCGCTGTCGCTGTTCGTCGGTCTCGCCGCAGGTGCGTACTCCTCGATCTTCATCGCCACACCGCTCGTCGCCGACCTCAAGGAGCGCGAGCCGGCGATGCAGGCCCTCAGGAAGCGGGTCCTGGCCAAGCGCGCCCAGGGGTCCGTCGAGGAGGAGACGGCCGACGCGCCTTTCGTCTCCGACGACGAGCCGGACGACGACACCGCCCACGCGGTCGTCGGTCCGCGCACCCAGCCCGCGTCCCGGGGCCGGGGCCGGGGCCGTCCCTCGGGGAAGCGCCGATGACCGACGTCGAGGAACTGCTGCTCAGCCGTATCCGCGATGTGGCCGACTACCCGGAGCCGGGGGTGATGTTCAAGGACATCACCCCGCTCCTGGCGGACCCGGCGGCGTTCACGGCGCTCACCGACGCGCTGGCCGCGGTCGCCGCGAACACCGGTGCCACGAAGATCGTCGGTCTGGAGGCCCGGGGCTTCATCCTCGGCGCCCCGGTCGCGATCCGCGCGGGACTCGGCTTCATCCCCGTGCGCAAGGCCGGCAAGCTCCCCGGGGCGACCCTGAGCCAGGCGTACGACCTGGAGTACGGCTCGGCGGAGATCGAGGTGCACGCGGAGGACCTGTCCGCCGACGACCGCGTCCTGATCGTCGACGACGTACTGGCCACGGGCGGCACCGCCGAGGCGTCCATCGAGCTGATCCGCCGGGCGGGCGCCGAAGTCGCCGGCCTCGCGGTCCTGATGGAACTGGGCTTCCTGGGCGGCCGAGCCCGCCTGGAGCCCGCTCTGGCGGGAGCCCCGCTGGAAGCGCTGCTGGTGGTCTGACCGCCGACAGCATCGCGCACGCACCGCGAAACGGCCGTTCCGGGAGACCGGGACGGCCGTTCCGTGTGAGGGTGTGAGGGAGGTAGACGTCCCTCACATCGGCCTGAAGGCGATCCCGGGGCGCGGGATCGCTACCATGGGTTCTCCGGAGCCTGACCTGGGGACCCGGATCGCGCACGAGGAGTCCTCTTGCCAGACGAGGCCCAGCCACTCGCCCCCGGTGCTGAACGCCAGGGGGGACCCCCGGCCGCCAAGCCCGAGCCCGCCTCGGCACCCGCGGCGAAGCCCGCGCCGGACGCGAAGAACGCGACGAGCGACGCCCGCGGGCCGGTCGAGCACGCCCAGTCCGCGCCCGTCGACAAGCCTGCCGAGCCGCCCCGGCCCAAGCCCGACTCCGCCGAGCCCGCCGCACCGGCCACCCCGGCGGCCCGTCCGAACGCGGGCCAGAGCGCCCGCACCGGCTCCTCCAACCGCGTCCGCGCCCGTCTGGCCCGCCTCGGCGTCCAGCGCTCCAACCCGTACAACCCGGTCCTGGAGCCCCTGCTGCGGATAGTGCGCAGCAACGACCCGAAGATCGAGACGGCGACGCTGCGCCAGATCGAGAAGGCCTACCAGGTCGCCGAGCGCTGGCACCGCGGCCAGAAGCGCAAGAGCGGCGACCCGTACATCACGCACCCCCTCGCGGTGACCACCATCCTCGCCGAGCTCGGCATGGACCCGGCGACCCTGATGGCCGGGCTGCTGCACGACACCGTCGAGGACACCGAGTACGGCCTCGACCAGCTCCGCCGCGACTTCGGCGACTCGGTCGCCCTGCTCGTCGACGGCGTCACCAAGCTGGACAAGGTCAAGTTCGGCGAGGCCGCGCAGGCGGAGACCGTGCGCAAGATGGTCGTAGCCATGGCCAAGGACCCGCGCGTCCTGGTCATCAAGCTCGCCGACCGGCTGCACAACATGCGCACCATGCGCTACCTCAAGCGCGAGAAGCAGGAGAAGAAGGCGCGCGAGACGCTGGAGATCTACGCGCCGCTCGCCCACCGCCTCGGCATGAACACCATCAAGTGGGAGCTGGAGGACCTCGCCTTCGCGATCCTCTACCCCAAGATGTACGACGAGATCGTACGGCTGGTGGCCGAGCGGGCGCCCAAGCGGGACGAGTACCTGGCCATAGTGACCGACGAGGTTCAGTCCGACCTGCGCGCCGCCCGGATCAAGGCGACCGTCACCGGCCGCCCGAAGCACTACTACAGCGTCTACCAGAAGATGATCGTCCGCGGCCGCGACTTCGCGGAGATCTACGACCTGGTCGGCATCCGAGTCCTCGTCGACACCGTCCGCGACTGCTACGCCGCCCTCGGCACCGTGCACGCGCGATGGAACCCGGTCCCCGGCCGGTTCAAGGACTACATCGCGATGCCCAAGTTCAACATGTACCAGTCGCTGCACACGACGGTCATCGGGCCGAACGGCAAGCCGGTCGAACTCCAGATCCGCACGTTCGACATGCACCGCCGCGCCGAGTACGGCATCGCCGCGCACTGGAAGTACAAGCAGGAGGCCGTCGCCGGCACCTCCAAGGTCCGCTCGGACCAGCCGAGGACCACAGGCAAGGACGACCACCTCAACGACATGGCGTGGCTGCGTCAGCTCCTCGACTGGCAGAAGGAGACCGAGGACCCCGGCGAGTTCCTGGAGTCCCTGCGCTTCGACCTCTCGCGCAACGAGGTCTTCGTCTTCACGCCCAAGGGCGACGTCATAGCGCTGCCGGCCGGTTCCACGCCGGTGGACTTCTCGTACGCGGTGCACACCGAGGTGGGCCACCGCACCATAGGAGCCCGCGTCAACGGCCGTCTCGTGCCGCTGGAGTCGACCCTGGACAACGGCGATCTCGTCGAGGTCTTCACGTCCAAGGCGGCCGGGGCCGGGCCGTCCCGGGACTGGCTGAACTTCGTGAAGTCGCCGCGGGCCCGCAACAAGATCCGCGCCTGGTTCTCCAAGGAGCGCCGCGACGAGGCGATCGAGCAGGGCAAGGACGCCATCGTCCGCGCGATGCGCAAACAGAACCTGCCGATCCAGCGCATCCTCACCGGCGACTCCCTCGTCACGCTCGCGCACGAGATGCGGTACTCCGACATCTCCGCGCTGTACGCGGCGATCGGCGAGGGGCATGTCTCCGCGCAGAACATCGTGCAGAAGCTCGTCTCCGCGCTCGGCGGCGAGGAGGCGGCCACCGAGGAGATCGACGAGTCGGTCCCGCCGTCCCACGGCCGCGGGCGCAAGCGCCGCACCAGCACGGACCCGGGCGTCGTCGTCAAGGGCGTCGACGACGTGTGGGTCAAGCTGGCCCGCTGTTGCACCCCCGTCCCCGGCGACCCGATCATCGGCTTCGTCACCCGCGGTAGTGGCGTATCGGTTCACCGCAGCGACTGCGTGAACGTGGACTCACTTTCCCGCGAGCCCGAGCGCATCCTCGAGGTCGAGTGGGCTCCCACCCAGTCCTCGGTCTTCCTGGTCGCCATCCAGGTCGAGGCCCTGGACCGCTCCCGGCTCCTGTCCGACGTCACGCGCGTCCTGTCCGACCAGCACGTCAACATCCTCTCCGCGGCCGTCCAGACCTCCCGCGACCGCGTCGCCACCTCCCGCTTCACCTTCGAGATGGGCGACCCGAAGCACCTCGGTCACGTCCTGAAGGCGGTCAGGGGCGTGGAGGGCGTGTACGACGTGTACCGCGTGACCTCGGCGCGCAACCGGTCGTAGAAGACAGTAGAAGACAGGTGAAAGGGCCCCGCACCAAGGTGCGGGGCCCTTTCACCTACGGTCGCACACGGTCTCAGCCGCCGAACTCCTCAAGACCCTTGAGCGCCTGCTCCAGGAGCGCCTGGCGGCCCTCCAGCTCACGCTCGAGCTTGTCGGCCCTGGCGTTGTTGCCCTGGGCGCGCGCCTGGTCGATCTGGCCCCTGAGCTTGTCCACGGCTGCCTGGAGCTGGCCGGTCAGACCCGCGGCACGCGCGCGTGCCTCCGGGTTGGTCCGGCGCCACTCGGTCTCCTCGGCCTCCTGGAGGGCGCGCTCGACGGCGTGCATCCGGCCCTCGACCTTCGGCCGGGAGTCCCGCGGGACGTGACCGATGGCCTCCCAGCGCTCGTTGAGCGCGCGGAACGCGGCGCGGGCGCTCTTCAGGTCGCCGATCGGCAGGAGCTTCTCGGCCTCCTCGGCCAGCTCCTCCTTCAGTTTGAGGTTCTCGGTCTGCTCGGCGTCCCGCTCGGCGAACACCGAGCTGCGGGCGGCGAAGAACACGTCCTGGGCGCCGCGGAAGCGGTTCCACAGATCGTCCTCGTGCTCGCGCTGGGCGCGGCCTGCGGCCTTCCACTCGGCCATCAGCTCGCGGTAGCGCGCGGCCGTCGGGCCCCAGTCCGTCGACCCGGACAGTGCCTCGGCCTCACCGACCAGCCGCTCCTTGGTCCTGCGGGCCTCCTCGCGCTGCGCGTCCAGCGACGCGAAGTGGGCCTTGCGACGCTTGGAGAACGCCGAGCGCGCGTGCGAGAAGCGGTGCCACAGCTCGTCGTCGGACTTGCGGTCCAGGCGCGGCAGACCCTTCCAGGTGTCCACCAGCGCCCGCAGCCGCTCGCCGGCGGCCCGCCACTGATCGGACTGGGCCAGCTCCTCCGCCTCGACGACCAGCGCCTCCTTGGCGTGCCGGGCCTCGTCGGACTGCTTCGCGCGCTGCTGCTTGCGCTCCTCGCGACGCTTGTCGACGGTCTCCACGAGCTTGTCCAACCGCACCTTGAGCGCTTCCAGGTCGCCGACCGCGTGATGCGCGTCGACCTGCTCGCGGATGTGGTCGATGGCCGCCTGAGCGTCCTTCGCCGACAGGTCGGTGGTCTTCACCCGCTTCTCGAGGAGGCCGATCTCGACAACCAGGCCCTCGTACTTGCGCTCGAAGTAGGCCAGGGCTTCCTCGGGGGAGCCGGCCTGCCAGGAACCGACGACCTGCTCGCCGTCGGCCGTACGCACGTACACGGTCCCCGTCTCGTCGACGCGGCCCCACGGGTCGCTGCTCACAGCGCCTCCTCCACATGATGCCTGCGGGAGGCTTCCTCGCCCCCGGACATCGTCCACAGTTTCGTCACGGCCAACATAGGCGACCGGCGGGTGGCCTGTCCGCATCCCGCGCGACCGAAATTTCGCACTTGACGGTCAGGATTTGCTGACCGTCGCCTTGTTGATCACGACGGTCGCGTTCGGTGCGCCGTCGCCCGCGCCGGTGCTCTCACCGGCCGCGGCGATCTTCTTCAGCACCTTCATACCGGATGCCGAGATGGTGCCGAACGGGGTGTAGGTCGGCGGCAGCTGGCTGGCCTGGTACACGAGGAAGAACTGGCTGCCGCCGGTGTGCGCCTGCCCGGTGTTCGCCATCGCGACGGTGCCCGCCGGGTAGACGTTGGACTTGAGGCTCTTGTCCTTCAGGTTCTCGTCCGGGATGGTGTAGCCCGGTCCGCCGCTGCCGGAGCCCGTCGGGTCGCCGCACTGCAGGACGTAGATGTTGGCGGTGGTGAGCCGGTGGCACTTGGTGTGGTCGAAGAAGCCCTTGTTCGCGAGGAAGTCGAACGAGTTCACGGTGTGCGGGGCCGCCGACGTCTTCAGCGCTATGTCGATCTTCCCGCAGGTCGTCGCGAGGTCCAGGGTGTACTTCGCCGACTGGTCGATGGACATCGCCGGCTCCTTCTTCCACTTCTGGGTCTCGACCTTGCCGGCGGCCGGCTTCTCGCACGGGTCCGGCGCCTTGCTGGTCGGCGCCGCGCTGGGAGTGGTCTGCGCGCTCGCGCTGGCCTTGTCGTCGTCCTTCATGACTCCGGACGTGTAAAGCGCAAGGCTGCCCACCAGGATCACGCCGAGCACCGCCGCGATGACAGAGTTGCGTGCACGGGCCTTGCGGCGCGCGGCCGTGCGCCGCTGCTGCTGCCGCAAGAACTTCTCCCGCGCGAGCTGCCGCTTCCGCTGTTCCTGGGTGACCACGGGGTTCTCTCCTCATGCGTCTCGTACGCCGACCGTTACGCATGCGTCCTGTGAACCGACCGCCTGCGTGTGCCCCGTACCGTATATGGGTTCGCTGAGGAATCGGCAGCGCCGGTAGGCTCTGACCACTGGGGCAGCCGCCCGGAAGACCGCCCGTACCCACACAAAACGAGGACGATCGTGCTCATTGCCGGGTTCCCCGCCGGGGCCTGGGGGACGAACTGTTATCTCGTCGCCCCCGCCGCCGGTGAGGAGTGCGTGATCATCGACCCCGGCCACCAGGCCACCGAAGGCGTCGAGGAAGCGCTGCGGAAGCATCGTCTCAAGCCCGTCGCCGTCGTCCTCACGCACGGCCACATCGACCATGTGGCCTCGGTCGTCCCGGTGTGCGGCGCACACGGCGTACCGGCGTGGATCCACCCCGAGGACCGCTACATGATGAAGGACCCGTCGATGGGTCTGGGGCGTTCCATCGGGATGCCGCTCATGGGCGAGATCACCGTGGGGGAGCCGGACGACGTCAAGGAGCTGACCGACGGCGCGAAGCTGGAGCTCGCGGGCCTGGAGCTGTCCGTCGCGCACGCGCCGGGCCATACCAAGGGGTCGGTGACCTTCCGGATGCCCGAGACCGCGGAGATCCCTTCCGTGTTCTTCTCCGGGGATCTGCTCTTCGCCGGCTCCATCGGACGCACCGACCTGCCCGGCGGTGACATGGCCGAGATGCTCGACTCGCTGGCCCGCGTGTGCCTGCCGCTCGACGACTCGACCGTGGTGCTGTCCGGCCACGGCCCCCAGACGACCATCGGCCAGGAGCGCGCCACGAACCCGTATCTGCGGGACGTGGCCGCAGGCCCCCAAGATCGCGGCGAGGGTGCGAGCACCCCTCCCCGACGAGGAATGTGACAAGAGACTTCGTGAGCACCTTTCAGGCCCCCAAGGGCACGTACGACCTGCTGCCCCCCGACTCGGCCAAGTACTTGGCCGTCCGCGAGGCGATCGCCGCGCCCCTGCGCACCTCCGGCTACGGCTACATCGAGACACCCGGCTTCGAGAGCGTCGAGCTGTTCGCGCGCGGGGTCGGTGAGTCCACCGACATCGTGACCAAGGAGATGTACGCCTTCGAGACCAAGGGCGGCGACAAGCTGGCCCTGCGCCCCGAGGGCACGGCGTCCGTGCTGCGCGCCGCGCTGGAGGCGAACCTGCACAAGGCCGGCAACCTCCCCGTCAAGCTCTGGTACTCCGGCTCGTACTACCGCTACGAGCGTCCGCAGAAGGGCCGCTACCGGCACTTCTCGCAGGTCGGCGCCGAGGCGATCGGCGCGGAGGACCCGGCGCTCGACGCCGAGCTGATCATCCTGGCCGACCAGGCGTACCGCTCGCTGGGCCTCAGGAACTTCCGCATCCTGCTCAACAGCCTGGGCGACAAGGAGTGCCGGCCGGTGTACCGGGCCGCGCTCCAGGACTTCCTGCGGGGCCTGGACCTCGACGAGGACACCCTGCGCCGCGCGGACATCAACCCGCTGCGCGTCCTCGACGACAAGCGCGAGTCGGTGCAGAAGCAGCTCGGGGACGCCCCGCTGCTGCGGGACTACCTGTGCGACGCCTGCAAGGCGTACCACGAGGAGGTCCGTGAGCTGATCAGCGCGGCGGGCGTGGCCTTCGAGGACGACCCGAAGCTGGTGCGCGGCCTCGACTACTACACCCGTACGACCTTCGAGTTCGTCCACGACGGTCTGGGCTCCCAGTCCGCGGTGGGCGGCGGCGGCCGCTACGACGGCCTGTCGGAGATGATCGGCGGCCCCGCGCTCCCGTCCGTCGGCTGGGCCCTCGGCGTCGACCGCACGGTCCTCGCCCTGGAGGCGGAGGGCGTGGAGCTCGAACTCCCCTCCGCGACCAGCGTGTTCGCGGTGCCGCTGGGGGAGGAGGCCCGCCGGATCCTCTTCACGAAGGTCAACGAACTGCGCAAGCTGGGCATCGCGGCGGACTTCTCCTACGGCGGCAAGGGCCTCAAGGGCGCCATGAAGAACGCCAACCGCAGCGGCGCCCGCTACACGATCGTGGCCGGCGAACGCGACCTCGCCGAGGGCGTCGTACAGCTCAAGGACATGGAGTCCGGGGAGCAGTCGGCGATCGGGGTCAACGAGATCGTGGCGGAACTGGAGTCACGTCTGGGCTGAGCGCGACGGAGTGAGGGGGACGGGCCTCCTCACTCCAACAGCCCGAACCGCATGGCGCTCGTCACCGCCGCCGTCCGGTCGTCGACTCCCAACTTGGCGAAGACGCGCAGGAGATGGGTCTTCACCGTCGACTCGCCGATGAACAGCCTGCGGCCGATCTCCGCGTTCGTGCAGCCCTCCGCGACCAGGCGCAGCACCGCCGTCTCGCGCTCCGAGAGCCGCGGCCGTTCCGGCCTGGTGCGCAGCTGGTCGACCAGACGGGCGGCGACCGTGGGCGCCAGGACCGTCTCGCCGCGCGCGGCGGCCCGTACGGACTCCGCCAGTTCGGCGCGGGGCAGGTCCTTGAGGAGATAGCCGGCCGCCCCCGCCTCCACGGCCCGCAGGATGTCCCGGTCCGTCTCGTACGTCGTCAGGACGATCACCCGGCACGGCAGACCCGCCTCCGTCATCCGCACGATCGACTCCACGCCCGAGCCGCCCGGCATCCGCAGGTCCATCAGCACGATGTCGGGCCGCAGTTCCGCGGCCAGTGCCTCCGCCTGCGGACCGCTGGACGCGTCGGCGACCACCTCCAGGTCCGGCTCCGCCGTCAGCATGGCCCGCAGGCCCTCCCGTACGACGGGGTGGTCGTCGGCCAGGATGATCCGGATCATGAGCAGCTCCTCGCGGGCGGTACGGGCAGACGGACGGTGACCGTGGTGCCGCCGCCGGGCGTGCTGCGCACCCGGACCGTCCCGCCGACCTCGGCGGCGCGGGCGCGGAGCCCCGCCAGACCGTAGCCGTCACGGACGGCCCCCGGGTCGAAGCCGCAACCGTCGTCCCGTACGAAGAGGGTGAGGCTGTCCTCGGTGTAGGCCAGGTCGATGCCTACCGTCGTGGAACTCCCCGCGTGTTTACGGCAGTTCGTGAGCGCCTCCTGGCACGAGCGCAGGGCGACGACCTCGGGTCCCGTGGGCAGCGGACGGACCGGTCCGGTCACGGCGAGCTTCGCGGAGTGCCGGGCCGCCAGCCGGGCCAGGGCGTCCGGCAGTGTCGCGCCGTCCAGGTCGGCGGGGGTGCCGTCGGCGACCAGGGCCCGTGCCTCGGCGAGGTTCAGCCGGGCCGTCTCGTCCATCAGGGCCAGATGACGCCGGGCCTGCGGCACGTCGTGGTCGAGTTCGGCCTCGACGGCCTGGACCAGCATCAGCAGGCTGGTGAAGCCCTGCGCGAGGGTGTCGTGGATCTCCCGGGCCATCCGCTCCCGCTCGGCCAGCGCCCCGTGCGCCGCCGACAGCCGCGAGACCTCGTGCCGGCTGCTGTCCAACTCGGCGATCAGGGCCGCCCGTTCCTGGCTCTGCTCGATGATCCGGATGACATAACTGCCGACGGCCACCGAGAAGACCAGGGTCACGACGGCGAACAGGCCGTTGAAGAAGACGTCCTGGTCGCTCGGCCACCAGAGCAGGGCCCAGCCCAGCACGGGCGCGAGGTTGATCACGGCCACGGCGGTCAGCGCCCACCGCATCCGCAGCGTCATGAAGCACTGCGGCACGAGGGCGAAGGTCATCAGCCGGGTCTCGCCGACCAGGATCGCCGAGGGCAGGAACAGCGCCATCATCGCGCCGAGGTAGGTGAGGGCCCGGCGCGCGTCGGGCGGATCCTCCCGGAGCAGGGGACGCCCGACCCGTACGAAGAGGGGGACCAGCGGCACCAGCAGGGCCGCCGCGGTGACGCGGACCGGCCACCCGGGCTGTGCCGTGCCCAGCACGAACACCAGGGTGGCCAGCCAGATCAGCGCGAAGTAGGTGTCCCAGAGCCGGAACGAACGGTCCCAGGAGTACGCGCCCCCGGCGTCCGCCGGACCGTTCATCCGTCGCGCCGGGTCTTCCACCGGAAGGTCAGCAGACACAGCAGCAATCCTCCGACGCACCACGCTCCCAGCACCAGGGCGGTGCGTCCCAACTCCCAGCTGCCGGCCTGCTCCAGGACCTGCGCCGAGTCCGGCAGGAACACCCCGCGCAGCCCCTGGCACATCCACTTCAGGGGGAACCACGCGCCGATGTTCAGCATCCAGTCGGGGATCGTGTCGATCGCGATGTACACCCCGGAGATGAACTGGAGGACCAGGAAGGGCAGGACGACCACGGAACTCGCGCTCTTGCTGGACTTGGGCACCGAACTGACCGCGATGCCGAGCAGCGCACACCCCGTGAGACCGAGCACGAAGATCCAGGCGAACGCGAACCATTTGGCGGCGTCCGACGGCAGCCGGACATCGTACAGCGTGGTGCCGACGAGGAGCAGGATCGCCGTCTCCAGGACGCCGGTGACCAGAACCAGCCAGATCTTGCCCAGGAAGTACGCCGCCGGCGGCATCGGGGTCCCGCGCAGCCGGCGCAGCACCTTCTCGTCCCGCTCGACGGCGATCGAGATGCCGAGCGACTGGAAGCTCGTCGACATGATGCCGGCGGCCATCATCGCCGGGACGTACAGCTGCGAGGCCTTGATGCCCGCCCCCTCCACGTCGTCGCTGAAGATCGACGCGAACAGGAACAGGAAGACCACCGGGAAGGCGAAGGTGAACACCACCTGGTCGCGCTGGCGGAAGAACTGCTTGATCTCCAGGGCGCCCCGCCGCAGCCCGAGCCCCCAGACGCCGGGCAGCCCCGTGTGGACGTGGCTGCGGGTTTCCTTGACGGCGGTCGTGGTCATCGCGCGTCCTCCTGTCCGGTGAGCCGGAGGTAGACGTCCTCCAGCGTGGGGCGGCCGACCTGGAGCCCCGGGATCTCGCCGTCGAAGCGGCGCATCAACGCGGCGACCGTCCTGGTCGGGGTGTCCGTGTGCTCCGCGCGCGGGGTGCCGTCCGGCTCGGTCCACTCGACGGTGGCACCGGAGCCGTACCGCTCGCGCAGTGCGGCCGGCTCGCCCTCGGCGACGACCTGGCCCCGGGAGACCACGGCCAGCCGGTCGGCGAGCGCCTCGGCCTCCTCCAGGTAGTGCGTGGTGAGCAGGATCGTGGTGCCCTCGTCGGACAGCTTGCGGATCAGGTCCCAGAACTGGCGCCGGGCCGCCGGGTCGAAACCGGTCGTCGGCTCGTCCAGGAGCAGCAGCTCGGGCCCCCCGATCACGCCGAGGGCCACGTCGAGACGCCGGCGCTGCCCGCCCGACAGGGCCTTGATCCGGCTGCCCGCCTTCGCCTCCAGACCCACCAGCCCGATGACCTCCTCGGGGTCCCGCGGCCGCGGATAGTAGTGGGCGAAATGCCGGACGGTCTCCGCGACCGTCAACTCGGCGGGCGCGGATTCATCCTGCCAGACGATTCCGACTTTTGAGCGCCACGCACGTGTGCCGTGCGCCGGGTCCGCGCCGAGCACGGACACCTCACCCGCGTCCCGGTCCCGGTTGCCCTGGAGGATCTCCACCGTGGTGCTCTTGCCCGCGCCATTGGGCCCGAGCAGGCCGAACACCTCGCCCTTGCGGATGCCGAGGTCGATCCCGTCGAGCGCGGTCACGTCGCCGTACTGCTTGCGCAGCCCCCGAACGTCCACCGCGAGTTCGTTCGCGTGTGTGGTCATGCCCCTGAGCATCGGCCGGAACCGAACGTTCAGGGACGACCGTGCGTACTTCCTTATGTCCACCGAACGGTGGACAAGCCTCCAGGTGCGGCACAATGGCCCCTGCCCGAAGAAGGTCCAACTCTCAAGCAGACGGATCGGCGTGATGAGCAAGACCACAGTGAAAGACGTCTCCACGGATCCCGAGCCCTCGTCGGGGAGCGCCGATACCGCGCCCCGGACGGTGGGCGGCAGCCGTGCCTTCGCACTGCTGCTGGTGGTCACCGGTGCCGCCGGACTGCTCGCCGCGTGGGTCATCACGATCGACAAGTTCAAGATCCTCGAGGGAAAGGCCAGCGGCAAACCGTTCACGCCGAGCTGCTCCCTCAACCCGATCGTCTCCTGCGGCAGTGTGATGGAGAGCAAGCAGGCCGCCGCCTTCGGGTTCCCCAACCCGATGCTCGGCCTCGTCTGCTACGGCATCGTCATCTGCGTCGGCATGAGCCTGCTGGCCCGCGCCACCTTCCCGCGCTGGTACTGGCTCACCTTCAACTTCGGCACGCTCTTCGGCGTGGCCTTCTGCACCTGGCTGCAGTTCCAGTCGCTGTACCGGATCAACGCGCTGTGCCTGTGGTGCTCGCTGGCCTGGGTCGCCACGATCACCATGTTCTGGTACGTCACCTCGTTCAACGTCCGCAACGACCTCCTGCCGTCCCCGGGCTGGCTCAAGCGCTTCCTCGCCGAGTTCACCTGGGTCCTGCCGGTCACCCACTGCGGCATCATCGCCATGCTGATCCTGACCCGCTGGGGCGACAGGCTCTGGGCCTGACCGACAGCCGACGGCGTTGTCAGTGGCGTGACATAGGGTTTTGACCGTGGAGCCCGATCTGTTCACCGCCGCGGCGGAAGAGCGCCAGGAGAAGGACCCGGCCGGCAGTCCCCTGGCGGTCCGGATGCGCCCGCGCACCCTCGACGAGGTGGTGGGCCAGCAGCACCTGCTCAAGCCGGGCTCGCCGCTGCGCCGACTGGTCGGTGAGGGCAGCGGCGGTCCCGCGGGACCCTCCTCGGTGATCCTCTGGGGGCCGCCCGGCACCGGCAAGACGACTTTGGCGTACGTCGTCTCCAAGGCCACCAACAAGCGTTTCGTGGAGCTCTCCGCGATCACCGCCGGGGTCAAGGAGGTCCGCGCGGTCATCGACGGCGCCCGCCGCGCCACCGGCGGCTTCGGCAAGGAGACCGTGCTCTTCCTCGACGAGATCCACCGCTTCAGCAAGGCCCAGCAGGACTCCCTGCTCCCCGCGGTCGAGAACCGCTGGGTCACCCTGATCGCCGCCACCACCGAGAACCCGTACTTCTCGATCATCTCCCCGCTGCTGTCCCGGTCCCTGCTGCTGACCCTCGAACCCCTCTCGGACGACGACCTCAGAGGGCTCCTGAAGCGGGCGGTGGGCGACGAGCGCGGCCTGAAGGGCGCCGTCACGCTCCCCGAGGACACCGAGGACCACCTCCTGCGGATCGCCGGCGGTGACGCCCGCCGCGCCCTGACCGCCCTGGAGGCCGCCGCCGGGGCCGCCCTCGACAAGGGCGAGCCGGAGATCACCCTCACCACGCTGGAGGAGACGGTCGACCGCGCGGCCGTGACGTACGACCGCGACGGCGACCAGCACTACGACGTGGCCAGCGCCCTCATCAAGTCCATCAGGGGCTCCGACGTGGACGCGGCCCTGCACTACCTGGCCCGCATGATCGAGGCCGGCGAGGACCCCCGCTTCATCGCCCGCCGCCTGATGATCTCCGCCAGCGAGGACATCGGCCTGGCGGATCCGAACGCCCTGCCCATAGCCGTGGCCGCCGCCCAGGCTGTCGCCATGATCGGTTTCCCCGAGGCCGCGCTGACCTTGAGCCACGCCACCATCGCCCTCGCCCTGGCCCCGAAGTCCAACGCCGCGACCACGGCGATCGGCGCCGCCATGGAGGACGTACGCAAGGGGCTGGCCGGGCCTGTGCCGCCGCATCTGCGCGACGGGCACTACAAGGGCGCCGCCAAACTCGGGCACGCGCAGGGGTACGTCTACCCGCACGACCTGCCCGAGGGGATCGCCGAGCAGCAGTACGCCCCGGACGCCATCCAGGACCGCGAGTACTACGAACCCACCCGGCACGGCGCCGAGGCCCGGTACGCGGACGCGGTGGAGTGGACCCGCAGACACCTCGGTCGCAAGCGGTCCTGAGCACCCTGTAGAATCCTTCGAAGTGCTGTGTCCCGTGCAGTCAGAACGGGACGGTCAGCCGGAACCCCCCAGTGGGGTTCCCGGAGCGTCGCGCACCGTTCGAATGGTGTCGCGGGCAGCCCACCACCGCTCGCGGTAGGTGGGCCACTCGCGTGCTGCACGTATGTGCCCAGACCAGGGAGCGGCTGCCCTCCAGGTCCTTCGAGGACCCGGCGGGTTTCCCCGGCTGCGGATGCGACCTCCCTCAACCCTGACAAGCCGAAAACCAGGAAATGAGAGACAGTGGCGAACCAGCCCCGCCCGAAGGTCAAGAAGTCGCGTGCCCTCGGCATCGCGCTGACCCCGAAGGCCGTCAAGTACTTCGAGGCCCGTCCCTACCCGCCGGGTGAGCACGGCCGTGGCCGCAAGCAGAACTCGGACTACAAGGTCCGTCTGCTCGAGAAGCAGCGTCTGCGCGCGCAGTACGACGTGTCCGAGCGTCAGCTCGTCCGCGCCTACGAGCGTGCCGCCAAGACCCAGGGCAAGACCGGTGAGGCCCTGGTCATCGAGCTCGAGCGCCGTCTCGACGCCCTGGTCCTGCGTTCGGGCATCGCCCGCACCATCTACCAGGCCCGCCAGATGGTCGTCCACGGCCACATCGAGGTCAACGGCCAGAAGGTCGACAAGCCGTCCTTCCGCGTCCGTCCCGACGACGTCGTGATGGTCCGCGAGCGCAGCCGCGAGAAGACCCTCTTCTCGATCGCCCGTGAGGGCGGCTTCGCCCCCGACGGCGAGACCCCGCGCTACCTCCAGGTGAACCTCCGCGCCCTGGCCTTCCGCCTGGACCGCGAGCCGAACCGCAAGGAGATCCCGGTGATCTGCGACGAGCAGCTCGTCGTCGAGTACTACGCCCGCTGATCACCGGCAGGCCGTAGCACCCGCACCACGTCAGCCCGCCGTCTCCCCGCCCTTCCGGGTGGGCGAGGCGGCGGGTTGCTGCCTGTCCGGGGTCACGTCGGTGGGCAGCACCGAGCCCCGCGGCGCCGGCAGCCCGTCGAACGGACGTGCGCGGCCCAGTGCCCGGGACACCGCCGCCTCCCGCCCGAGCGCCCGCCCCTGCCGTACGCACTCCTCGTACCGCTCGTCGCCCAGCCGCTCCCGGACCATCGCCTCGCACAGCTCGTGCGGGGCGTTGTAGTAGGCCGAGCCGAACAGGGGCAGGCCCACCGACGGCCACAGCGAGGCCGCCGCATCCTGGAGCACGGCCGCCTCGGCCGCGTCGCCCCGGACCACCGTCACCAGGGCGAGGAGCTCGATCGACAGCACCGAGCCCAGCAGGTCGTGGAAGGCGTGCGCACAGGTCAGGCAGTCGGTGAGCAGCTCACGCGCGCGTGCCGCGTCCCCCTCGCTCCAGGCCGCGTACGCCAGGACGTACAGCGCGTACGACCGCGCCCACCGCTCCCCGTGGTCCTCGCACACCCGGCGCACCTCCTCGCACAGCCGTACCGCGTCCGGCAGATCACCCAGGAAGGCACGGGCCATCGCCAGCTCGACCTGAGCCATCAGCACGTTGCTGTTGAGCTCGCCGATCTCCGGGTAGCGCTCCAGTGCCGAGCGCAGCAGCCGCTCCGCGCGGGGCATGTCGTCCGAGACGAGCGCCAGACAGCCGGTGCGGTGCTCGGCGTACGCCACCGCCGTCGCGTTCCCGGAGCGCTCCGCCTCCTGGCGGCACTCCTGGAGCGCCGCCAGCGCCGGCACGGTGTCGCCCTGCAGGATCGCCACATGGCCGAGGACCCACAGGGCCTTGAGGCGGGTGTGCTCATGGCCCGGCTCCAGTTCGACGCTGCGCTCCAGCCAGTGCCGCCCCTCGGAGAGCCGGCCGCAACCGACCCAGCAGAACCAGAGGGAGCCCGCGAGATGCCGGGCCAGCTCCGCCCCGTCCGGCTCGGTCAGGGAGTACTCCAGGGCACAGCGCAGGTTCGGCAGCTCGGCCTCGATCCGTGCGGCCACCTCGTTCTGGCGCGGGGAGAACCAGTCCAGCTCGCACCAGGTCGCCAGGCCCACGTACCAGTCGCGGTGCCGTCTGCGCAGCCGGACCGCGTCGCCCGTCGCCTCCAGCCACTCGGCGCCGTACGCCCGGACCGTGTCGAGCATCCGGTAGCGCACGCCGGTCGCGGTCTCCTCGCGGGCCACCACCGACTGGGCGAGCAGCGCGGACAGGACATCGAGGACGTCGTCGCAGTGCAGACCGCCGCCGCTGCACACGTACTCGGCGGCCTCCAGGTCGAACTGCCCCGCGAACACCGAGAGCCGTGACCACAGCAACCGCTCCTCGGGTGTGCACAGTTCATGGCTCCAGCCGATCGCCGTGCGCAGCGTCCGATGACGGGGAAGCGTGTCCCGGCCGCCGCCGGTCAGCAGCCGGAACCGGTCGTCGAGCCGCTCCAGCACCTGCCCGGGGGACAGCGCCCCCAGCCGGCCCGCGGCCAGCTCGATCGCCAGCGGAATGCCGTCCAGGCGCCGGCACAGCTCCCGTACCTGCGGATCGTCGCCGACCGTCACCCCCAGCCGTCCGGCCCGCTCCGCGAACAGTTCCACGGCCTCGTCCTCGTCCAACGGGCCCAGCGCGAAGACCTGTTCGCCGGCGACGGCCAGCGGCCGGCGTCCCACGGCGAGGACCGCCAGACCCGGCACCTGCCCCAGCAGTTCGACGACCAGGGTCGCGCACGCGTCCACCAGATGCTCGAAACCGTCCAGAACCAGCAGGAGTTGACGCCCGGTCAGATGGGCCAGGAGCGCCTCGCGCGGTGGCCGCGCGGTGTGGTCCGTCAGCCCCAGCGACTCCACGACGGCGTAGTCCACGAACTCCGGATCCCGTACGGCGGCCAGCTCGACGTGCCACACCCCGTCGGCCGGCGCGCACCGGACGCCCGCCACCCGTGCCGCGAGCCGTGACTTGCCGATACCGCCCGGACCCGTCACCGTCACCAGCCGCGAGGCGCCGACCGCCCGTGCCAGCGCCGCGAGTTCCGCGCACCGGCCCACGAAGCCGTCGAGCTCCAGCGGGAGATCGCCGCTCACCTCGGTGTCGTCGGGCTGATCACTGCGCATGGGGCACGGAGCGTACTGAACCGTATGCACTCCGTACAATCGGCACGGGCAACCCGGGGGCGGGCGAGGGGTGATCCGGTGCGGATTGCCGTCCCCGGCGCGATAGGCTCGGCGGAGACTTTTTCCATAGACAGCACGTATCAGGGAGCGGGTGCACACAGTGTCCGGTGGAGAGGTTGCCGGGATCCTGGTGGCCGTCTTCTGGGCGATCCTGGTCTCCTTCCTCGCCGTCGCGCTGGCGAGGCTGGCCCAGACGCTCAAGGCGACCACCAAACTCGTGGCGGACGTGACCGACCAGGCTGTCCCGCTGCTGGCCGACGCCTCCACCGCGGTGCGCTCCGCGCAGACCCAGATCGAGCGGGTCGACGCGATCGCCTCGGACGTCCAGGAAGTCACGTCGAACGCCTCCGCGCTGTCCACCACCGTCGCCTCCACCTTCGGCGGCCCGCTGGTCAAGGTCGCGGCCTTCGGCTACGGCGTACGCCGCGCGATCAGCGGCCGCAAGGAAGACGACGTGCCCGCGAAATCCTCCCGGCGTACCGTGATCGTGGGCCGGACGGTTTCCCGGGGCCGAGGCAAGAAGGACTGAGGCTCAAGAGATGTTCCGCCGTACTTTCTGGTTCTCCTCGGGCGTGGCCGCCGGTGTCTGGGCGACCACCAAGGTGAACCGCAAGCTGAAGCAGCTGACCCCCGAGAACCTCGCCGTGACGGCGGCCAACAAGGCGATCGAGACGGGCGCCCGCCTCAAGGACCGCGCGGTCGGTTTCGCGCTCGAGGTCCGCGACAACATGGCCCAGCGGGAGGCGGAGCTGACGGACGCCCTGGGTATCCGGGAGGATCCCGAACTTCCCGCCCCCAGGCGCATCGCCGCCATCGAGAACACGACGTACCCCAAGCATTCGTACAACCGGAATGAGGACCACTGATGGAGTCGGCCGAGATTCGCCGCCGCTGGCTGAGCTTCTTCGAGGAGCGCGGGCACACCGTCGTCCCTTCGGCGTCGCTCATCGCGGACGACCCGACTCTGCTCCTCGTCCCCGCCGGCATGGTGCCCTTCAAGCCCTATTTCCTGGGTGAGGTCAAGCCGCCCTTCGCGCGTGCCACCAGCGTCCAGAAGTGCGTGCGCACGCCGGACATCGAAGAGGTCGGCAAGACCACCCGGCACGGCACGTTCTTCCAGATGTGCGGCAACTTCTCCTTCGGCGACTACTTCAAGGAAGGCGCCATCACATACGCCTGGGAGCTGCTCACCAGCCCCCAGGACAAGGGTGGTTACGGCCTGGAGCCGGAGAAGCTCTGGATCACCGTCTACAAGGACGACGACGAGGCGGAACGCATCTGGCACGAGGTCGTCGGTGTGCCCAAGGAGCGCATCCAGCGCCTCGGCATGAAGGACAACTACTGGTCCATGGGCGTCCCCGGACCCTGCGGCCCCTGTTCCGAGATCAACTACGACCGCGGCCCCGAGTTCGGCGTCGAGGGCGGTCCCGCCGTCAACGACGAGCGGTACGTGGAGATCTGGAACCTCGTCTTCATGCAGTACGAGCGCGGCGAGGGCATCGGCAAGGACAACTTCGAGATCCTCGGCGAGCTCCCCAGCAAGAACATCGACACCGGCCTCGGCCTCGAGCGCCTGGCGATGATCCTGCAGGGCGTGCAGAACATGTACGAGATCGACACCTCCATGGCCGTCATCAAGAAGGCGACCGAGCTGACCGGCGTGGCCTACGGCGACGCCCACGCCTCGGACGTCTCCCTGCGTGTGGTCACCGACCACATGCGCACGTCCGTGATGCTCATCGGCGACGGTGTCACCCCCGGCAACGAGGGCCGCGGCTACGTCCTGCGCCGCATCATGCGCCGGGCCATCCGCAACATGCGCCTGCTCGGTGCCACCGGTCCGGTCGTGCTGGAACTGATCGACACCGTGATCGCCATGATGGGCCAGCAGTATCCGGAGCTCGTCACCGACCGCGAGCGCATCGAGAAGGTCGCCGTCGCCGAGGAGAACGCCTTCCTCAAGGCCCTCAAGGGCGGCACGAACATCCTCGACACCGCCGTCACCGAGACCAAGCAGGCCGGTGGCACGGTCCTGTCCGGTGACAAGGCGTTCCTGCTCCACGACACCTGGGGCTTCCCGATCGACCTCACCCTGGAGATGGCCGCCGAGCAGGGCCTCTCCGTGGACGAGGACGGCTTCCGCCGCCTGATGAAGGAGCAGCGGGAGCGCGCCAAGGCCGACGCCCAGGCCAAGAAGACCGGGCACGCCGGCGCCGGTGCCTACCGTGAGATCGCCGACCAGGCCGGCGAGACCGACTTCGTCGGGTACACGGACACCGAGGCCGAGTCGACGATCGTCGGCATCCTCGTCGACGGCGCCTCCTCGCCGGCCGCCACCGAGGGCGACGAGGTCGAGATCGTCCTGGACCGCACCCCGTTCTACGCCGAGGGCGGCGGCCAGATCGGCGACACCGGCCGCATCAAGGTCGACTCCGGTGCCGTCATCGAGATCCGCGACTGCCAGAAGCCGGTCCCGGGCGTCTACGTCCACAAGGGCGTCGTCCAGTTCGGCGAGGTGACCGTCGGGGCCAAGGCCCAGGCCTCCATCGACAACCGCAGGCGCACCGCCATCGCGCGCGCCCACTCGGCCACCCACCTCACCCACCAGGCCCTGCGGGACGCGCTCGGCCCGACGGCCGCCCAGGCCGGTTCGGAGAACCAGCCCGGCCGCTTCCGCTTCGACTTCGGCTCCCCGTCCGCCGTTCCCACGGCCGTGATGACCGACGTCGAGCAGAAGATCAACGAGGTGCTCGCCCGCGACCTCGACGTCCGCGCCGACGTCATGGGCATCGACGAGGCCAAGAAGCAGGGCGCCATCGCCGAGTTCGGCGAGAAGTACGGCGAGCGGGTCCGGGTCGTGACCATCGGCGACTTCTCCAAGGAGCTGTGCGGCGGCACCCATGTGCACAACACCTCGCAGCTCGGCCTGGTCAAGCTGCTCGGCGAGTCGTCCATCGGCTCCGGGGTCCGGCGCATCGAGGCGCTCGTCGGCGTCGACGCGTACAACTTCCTCGCCCGCGAGCACACCGTCGTCGCCCAGCTCCAGGAGCTGATCAAGGGCCGCCCGGAGGAGCTCCCGGAGAAGGTCTCCGCCATGCTCGGCAAGCTGAAGGACGCCGAGAAGGAGATCGAGAAGTTCCGCGCCGAGAAGGTCCTGCAGGCCGCCGCCGGTCTCGCCGAGTCCCCCAAGGACGTCCGCGGGATCGCCGTCGTCACCGGGCAGGTCCCCGACGGCACTACCCCCGACGACCTGCGCAAGCTGGTCCTCGACGTGCGCGGCCGCATCCAGGGCGGCCGGGCCGCCGTGGTGGCCCTCTTCACCGTCAGCAACGGCAAGCCGCTGACGGTCATCGCCACCAACGAGCCCGCCCGTGAGCGCGGTCTCAAGGCCGGTGACCTGGTCCGCACGGCCGCCAAGACCCTCGGCGGCGGCGGTGGCGGCAAGCCGGACGTCGCCCAGGGCGGCGGCCAGAACCCGGCCGCGATCGGTGCGGCCGTGGACGCCGTGGAGCGCATGGTCGGGGAGACGGCCAAGTAATGCGCCGAGGCCGCAGACTCGCGATCGACGTCGGGGACGCCCGCATCGGGGTCGCCTCGTGCGACCCCGACGGGATCCTTGCCACCCCGGTGGAGACGGTCCCGGGCCGGGATGTCCCGGCTGCCCACCGCCGGCTGAAGCAGCTGGTCGAGGAGTACGAACCGATCGAGGTCGTCGTCGGCCTCCCTCGCTCCCTCAAGGGGGGCGAGGGCCCGGCCGCCGTGAAGGTCCGCGGCTTCGTCCAGGAGCTCGCCCGGGGAATCGCGCCCGTTCCGGTCAGGCTCGTCGACGAGCGGATGACCACCGTGACGGCCAGTCAGGGACTGCGCGCCTCCGGAGTGAAATCCAAAAAGGGCAGATCGGTCATCGACCAGGCGGCAGCCGTGATCATTCTTCAGCAGGCCCTGGAATCCGAACGGGTGTCAGGTAAAGCACCCGGCGAGGGCGTCGAAGTGGTCATCTGATCGCGATACGGTAACGTTCCGCGCGATGCGGCGACATTCGAACAGTCGCCGCACAGAAAGAGGCGGATCGGTAGCCGGATCGTGGAAGAGGGAGACCGCCGCCTCGCGGCTCTAGGGGATCGATGACTGAGTATGGCCGGGGCCAAGGCTCCGAACCGTGGCATCCGGAGGACCCGTTGTACGGGGACGACGGATGGGGTGGACAGCAGGCCCAGACGGGTCAGCAGTCCCCCTACGGCGGCCAGCCGCAGCACTATCCGGAGCAGCCGCAGCAGCCGCAGTACGACAACGGCGGCTGGGGCGACGGCCAGCAGGCCGCCCATGGTCAGGCGCAGCAGCAGTACCCGCAGCACGACGGCCAGTACGACCAGCACCAGCAGTACAACCAGCAGTACGACCAGCAGCAACAGTACGGTCAGCAGCAGTACGACCAGCAGCCCTATCAGGACCAGTCGCAGCAGTCGTACGACGACAACGGCTGGGCGGCCGGCACCCAGGCGCGGATCCCGTACCCCGCCGACCCCTCGGATCCCTACGGTCAGCAGGTCGCCGCGTACGGCGCCGAGCAACAGGACTACTACGGCAGCCCGGACGCCTACCCACCGCCGGAGCCGCCGAGCCGTCGGAGCGCCGAACCCGAGCCGCGGACCGACTGGGATCCGGGACCCGACCAGGGCGAACAGGCCTTCTTCGCGAGCGATGACGACGACGTCGTCGACTCGGACGACCCGCAGGGCGGCCGCGGCGACCGGCGGGGCCGCGGCGGCAAAGGGTCCAAGAAGCGCAAGAGCGGGTGCGCCTGTCTGGTGGTGCTGCTGGTGTTCGGCGGCGGTATCGGCGGTGTCGGGTACTTCGGCTACCACTTCTACCAAAATCGTTTCGGCGCGGCTCCGGACTATGCGGGGAACGGGACGAGCGAGATGGTCACCGTGCAGGTCCCCAAGGGGGCGGGCGGCTACGCGATCGGCCGGCTGCTGAAGGACGCGGATGTCGTCAAGAGCGTCGACGCCTTCGTGTCCGCCCAGGAGCAGAACCCCAAGGGGAAGACCATCCAGGCCGGCGCCTATCTGCTGAAGAAGGAAATGTCCGCGGCGAGCGCCGTCGTGATGATGCTCGACCCGAAGAGCCAGAACAACGTGCTGGTCGCTCCAGGGGTGCGGAACGTCATCGTCTACAAGAAGATCGACGAGAAACTCGATCTCGCTTCCGGTACCACGAAGAAGATCGCCAAGAAGGAATACAAGAGCTTCGGTCTGCCGAGCTGGGCGGACGACAACAAGCAGATCAAGGACCCGCTGGAGGGCTTCCTCTATCCGGGCACCTATCCGGCCGCGAAGGGCATGAAGCCCGAGACGGTGCTGAAGGACATGGTCTCCCAGGCCGCCGAGGTGTACGGCAAGTACGACCTGGAGGCGAAGGCCAAGGCGCTCAAGCTGGACAACCCGCTGCAGGTCATCACGGTCGCCAGCCTCGTCCAGGCCGAGGGCAAGACCGAGGAGGACTACCGCAAGATGGCGGAGGTGGTCTACAACCGCCTCAACCTCGCGAATCCAGAGACCTACGGCTTCCTCCAGTTCGACTCGACCTTCAACTACGTGAAGAACGAGAGCAACATCGAGATCTCCGAGAAGGAGATCAACAGCAACAAGGACCCGTACAACACGTACACGAACAAGGGTCTGCCGCCCGGACCGATCGACAACCCGGGGGACACCGCCCTGAAGGCGACACTGAATCCGACCGACGACGGCTGGTACTACTTCGTCGCGACCGACGGTGTGAACAAGACCGAATTCGCCAAGACCCACGCCGAATTCCTACGGCTCAAGGAAAAGTTCAATGAGAGCACCGGCAGCTGACACCCGCCGGGCCGCCGTTCTCGGCAAGCCCATCGCGCACTCCCTCTCACCGGTCCTGCACCGGGCCGCCTACGAGGAGCTGGGGCTCACGGACTGGTCGTACGACCGGTTCGAGCTCGACGAGGCCGCACTGCCCGGGTTCGTCGAGCAGCTGGGGCCGGAGTGGGCCGGGCTGTCGGTGACCATGCCGCTCAAGCGGGCGGTCATCCCGCTGCTTGACGGGATCAGCGACACGGCCGCCTCGGTGGAGGCGGTCAACACGGTGGTGTTCACGGAGGACGGCCGCCGCCTCGGCGACAACACCGACATCCCGGGGATGGTCGCCGCCCTCGGGGAGCGGGGCATCGAGCAGGTCCCCTCGGCGGCGATCCTCGGCGCCGGCGCCACCGCCTCCTCCGCGCTCGCCGCGCTGGCCCGGATCTGCACCGGCGAGGTCGTCGCCTATGTGCGCAGCGAGGCCCGGGCCGCCGAGATGCGGCAGTGGGGCGAGCGACTGGGCATCGACGTGCGTACGGCGGACTGGGCGGACGCGGCCGAGGCCCTGCGCGCCCCCCTGGTGATCGCGACCACCCCCGCCGGGGCGACGGACGCCCTGGCCCATGCCGTACCGGAGCGCCCCGCGGCACTCTTCGACGTGCTCTACGACCCCTGGCCGACCGAGCTGGCGGCCCGCTGGTCGATGACCGGCGGAGCCGTGGTCAGCGGCCTTGATCTGCTCGTGCACCAGGCGGTGCTCCAGGTCGAGCAGATGACGGGACTGCGGCCCGCGCCAGTGGAGGCCATGCGCAAGGCGGGCGAGCACGCGCTGGCGGCCCGCTGAGATCCGTCCACGTCCGTCTGCTGGACCTGTGACCGGCTCCCGGCGCCGGACGTGGGAGGATCGGAGGTGGCGGGCCGGGGCCGCGCACCTGGTCGCGCCGTTGCCGTACGCGAGGACGCGCGTAAGCAGAGCAGTACCAGGGCGCGAGCACTGAGGAGCTTCGTTGAGCAGGTTGCGCTGGCTGACCGCGGGGGAGTCCCACGGTCC
>NZ_JBHVYZ010000053.1:0-57775 GCF_042880295.1 Streptomyces sp. NPDC058307 | reverse complement strand
GGACGCTTCCTTTGTACTCACCCTCTCGGGCTTTCCTCCGGGCAGTTTCCCTTCGCTGTTCCAAACTCTATCAGTGTTTTTCCGGCCCTCTGACCACCCTCCTGCAGGCACGCAGAAGATGATCCGAAGTTGGGATCTGACAAGTTGGATGCCGCCGGGCGAGGGCACTTGGTCGCGCCGCTCAGCCTCAAGCAGGAGTACGACTGTACACGGGGCCTCCGAGACGGTGCAAATCGCCTGGGCTGGTGGTCTAGACCACCAGCCGGTATCTTCCGTGCGGAACCCTCAGTTCATCTGACATACGCTGCTGGACAGAGGCGTCCGAGACAGGCAGTGACGACCCATATACGCAGCTCCACCCCTGGGAGGCTTCCCATGACCACCGTGACGTCCCCTCTTGCAGGACGCGCCATCGGACTGGCCGCCGTGCCGGATCCGGTCTTCTCCGGGGCCATGGTCGGCCCGGGTACGGCGATCGATCCCGTGCGCGAACCGTCCGAGGCCGTCGCGCCCGTCGACGGCGTGATCGTCTCTCTCCACCCGCACGCGTTCGTCGTCGTGGACGAGCAGGGACACGGCGTGCTCGTCCACCTCGGCATCGACACTGTGCAGCTCAATGGGGAGGGTTTCGAGCTGCTGGTGAACAAGGGCGACACCGTCACGCGCGGTCAGGCCATCGTGCGCTGGAACCCGGCCGCCGTCGAGGCCGCCGGCAAGTCCGCGGTCTGCCCGGTCGTGGCGCTGGAGGCCACGGCCGAGTCCCTCTCCGAACTCCGTGACGACGGCGATGTGAAGGCCGGCGACAGTCTCTTCCTCTGGAAGTGACGCCAGAGCCGTCCCACGACGGCAAGTAGGGACGACAACCACCGCGGCGGTGCGATCCGCCGCACTATCGGAGACGGGTGAGATGGACACAACGCTGCGAGGCGTCGGCGTGAGCCACGGTGTGGCGATCGGCGAGGTTCGGCACATGGGGACGGCGGTGCTTGAGCCGCCTGCCAAGCAGATTCCTGCGGAGGACGCGGAGCGCGCACAGGGGCGCGCCCGTAAGGCCGTGGAGGCTGTGGCGGCCGACCTGATGGCACGCGGCAATCTGGCGGGGGGCGAAGCCCAGGCCGTGCTCGAGGCACAGGCCATGATGGCCCAGGACCCCGAGCTGATGGCCGATGTGGACCGGCGTATCGCCGTCGGCAGCACCGCCGAGCGTGCCGTGTACGACGCGTTCGCCGCCTACCGCGAGCTTCTGGCGAACGCCGGTGAGTACCTGGCCGGTCGCGTCGCGGACCTCGACGACGTGCGGAATCGTATCGTCGCCCGCCTGCTCGGGGTGCCCATGCCGGGTGTCCCGGACAGTGACGAGCCCTATGTACTGGTGGCGCGTGATCTCGCGCCCGCCGACACGGCGCTTCTGGACCCGACGCTCGTTCTGGGTTTCGTCACCGAGGAGGGTGGACCGACCAGCCACAGCGCGATTCTGGCGCGGGCGCTCGGTGTGCCGGCCGTCGTGGCGCTGCCGGGTGCCGGTGAGCTCGCCGAGGGCACGGTCATCGCTGTCGACGGCAGCACCGGTGACATCTTCGTGAACCCGAGTGACGAGAAGAAGGCCGAGCTGGAGGCCGCTGCCGCCGAGCGGAAGGCCGCGCTCGCCGCGTCGACGGGCCCGGGTGCCACTGCCGACGGTCACAAGGTGCCGCTGCTGGCCAACGTGGGTGGTCCGGCGGACGTACCTGCCGCGGTCGAGGCGGGGGCCGAGGGTGTCGGTCTGTTCCGTACCGAGTTCCTCTTCCTGGACGACAGCAAGAACGCTCCGTCCGAGGAGAAGCAGGTCGAGGCGTATCGCCAGGTCCTTGAGGCGTTCCCCGAGGGGCGTGTGGTCGTCCGTGTGCTGGACGCGGGCGCGGACAAGCCACTGGACTTCCTGACGCCGTCCGACGAGCCGAACCCGGCGCTGGGTGTGCGTGGTCTGCGGACGCTGCTGGACCACCCTGACGTGCTGCGCACCCAGCTGACGGCGCTCGCGAAGGCCGCCGAGGGACTGCCGGTCTACCTCGAGGTCATGGCCCCGATGGTGGCGGACCGTGCGGATGCCAAGGCGTTCGCCGACGCGTGCCGTGCGGCCGGGCTGCGGGCGAAGTTCGGCGCGATGGTGGAGATTCCCTCGGCCGCGCTGCGGGCGCGGTCGATTCTGCAGGAGGTCGAGTTCCTGTCGCTGGGGACCAACGACCTCGCGCAGTACACCTTCGCCGCCGACCGTCAGGTGGGTGCGGTGTCTCGGCTGCAGAATCCGTGGCAGCCCGCGCTGCTCGACCTGGTCGCGCTGTCCGCCGAGGCGGCGAAGGCCGAGGGCAAGAGCTGTGGTGTCTGCGGTGAGGCCGCGTCCGACCCGCTGCTCGCCTGTGTGCTGACCGGTCTCGGTGTCACCTCCCTTTCCATGGGTGCGGCGTCCCTTCCCTACGTCCGGGCGTCGTTGGCCAAGTACACGCTGGCTCAGTGCGAGCGTGCTGCCGCAGCCGCGCGAGCCGCCGACAGTGCCGAAGAGGCGCGTGCCGCGGCTCAGGCGGTGCTGTCGGGCGAGTAGTCGGAACCGGGTCGGCCGGCTGACGGCTTCCGGAGGGCGCTCCACCTGTGGGTGGGGCGCCCTCCTTGTGTTCAGTGGCTGTGGCGCGGCTCCTGTCCTTCCGGTCCGAGGTCGGGGGGCACGCAGTAGTCGACGTCCGATTCCGGGGAGATCAGATCGCCGGATTCGATGTCGGTGCAGTAGGCGTCGAAGACTTCTCCGGCTGTGAGGGGTTCGAGGCCGTCACCGCGCAGGCGCCAGCCGTAGATGCGGTCGGTGGTTCCCGGAGCGCTGGTGCGCATGACGAGTCCGCCCGGGCACTGGGTGGCGATGCCGAGTGCGAGGACCGTGGTGAATTCGAGGGCCTCGGCCTCGTCGAGTTGTACGGCTCCGTCGGCGTTCTCCTCGGAGTGGAGGACGGCGACGAGGGTTTCCGGGGTGCCCGTGATGCTGCAGACGAGGTGGTGTTCGCCCGGCTGGGCTGTGTCGAGGATCCGGACGAGGAGGCGCGAGGCGCGGACGAAGGCCGCGCGGCCGATGTCCTCTCCGCAGGAACCGCAGGCGCCGAGGCGGGCGAGGAGGGTGGTCGCGTACTCCCAGGTGGCGTGGCGGACTGCCTCGTCGACGAGGGCGGGCACGAGGTCGGTGAGGGGCTGGCCCTCGTACGGGAGCGTCGGTCCGGTGTTGGCGAGTTCGGCGGTGAAGCGTGTGCGGCTGGACGGGACGTCCGGGTCGATGCCCGTCCCCTCGCAGAACTCGGCGTATTCCTGCGGGTCGAAGAGGGCCACGGTGGTGTGGCTGCCCTGGGCGGCACGGGTCTTCAGGAGCTCTTCGACCTGTTTGAGGTAGGTCGTGTGGTCGTCGAAGGTGAAGCTGCGGTAGCGCCGCATGGCACGGAAGTCGTGCTCGTCGGTGAGCAGGCCGATGGTGCCGGCGATTTCGCGGCGCAGAACGCGTCGCATCGTCTGGTGGTCGGTGTGCGCCATGTTTCCCCCTGTGCGCAGTCGATCAATTCTCACTCACAGTAACCGGAGGCACTGACAACGAGGGGTGCGTGGGGCGTCCTCGGGCGGCCGCGGTGACCGTAAGTGAGTCAGGGGCATGGGCGACGGCGAGCTCCGTCAGGCGCGTTTGCGGGCCAGGTCCTCGTAGAAGTGGAGCAGGTCGAGGTTGTCGATGGAGCCCGGGTTGACCGCCTTCTCCAGTGGGGTGCCCTGGAGGAGGCGCTTGACGGGGACCTCGATGCGCTTCCCGGTGAGGGTGTGCGGGATGCCGGGGACTTCGATGACCTCGTCCGGGATGTGGCGGGGTGAGAGGTTTTGTCGGATGGTCTGCTTGATGCGGTCGAGGAGTGCCTGGTCGAGGACGGCTCCCGGGGCCAATTGCACGAACAATGGCATCCAGTAGCCGCCGTCGGGTTGCTCGATGCCGATGACCAGGGACTCCTTGATGTCAGGGAGCCGCTCCACCGCCTCGTAGATGTCGGCCGAGCCCATGCGGACGCCCTGGCGGTTGAGCGTCGAGTCGGAGCGGCCGTGGATGACGACCGAGCCGCGTGAGGTGAGGGTGATCCAGTCTCCGTGCCGCCACACTCCGGGATAGGTGTCGAAGTAGCTGTCGTGATAGCGGCTTCCGTCGGGGTCGTTCCAGAAGTGGATCGGCATCGACGGCATGGGGTTGGTGACGACGAGCTCGCCGACCTCGTCGATGAGGGGCGTGCCGCTCGGGTCCCAGGACTGCAGGTCGGTGCCCAGGCTCGGCGCCTGGAGCTCGCCGATGTGGACGGGCAGGGTCGGTACGGCGCCCGCGAAGCACGAGCACACGTCCGTGCCGCCGCTGACGGAGGCGATCCAGAGGTCCTCGCGGACCTCGTCGTGCAGCCAACGGAAGCCGTCGGGCGGGAGCGGGGAGCCGGTGGTGGCCACGCACTGCACCTTGGAGAGGTCGAAGTCGCGTCCTGGGTGCACCTCGGCCTTGCGGCAGGCCATGACGTACGCGGCCGAGGTGCCGTAGAAGGTGGCGCCAGTCCGTTCGGCGACCCGCCACTGGGCGCCCGTGTCGGGATAGCCGGGGCTGCCGTCGTACAGGACGACGGTCGTGCCCGTGAGGAGGCCGGAGACGAGGAAGTTCCACATCATCCAGCCCGTGGAGGTGTACCAGAAGAAACGGTCCTCGGGGCCGAGGTCGCAGTGCAGGCCGAGCTGCTTGAGGTGCTCGACGAGGATGCCGCCCTGGGACTGGACGATCGCCTTGGGCAGGCCCGTGGTGCCAGAGGAGTAGAGCACCCACAAGGGGTGCGCGAACGGCACCTGTTCGAAGACCGGTTCCGTGTTCGCGCGCGTGAGGGCGTCCCACTCCAGGGCGCCTTCGGGAGCCTCGGTGCCGAGGAGGGGGATGTGGACGACAGCGCGCAGGGAGGGCAGTTCGCGGCGGAGTTCGGTGACCGTCTCGCGGCGGTCGTGCTCCTTGCCGCCGTAGCGATAGCCGTCGACGGTGAACAGGACGACCGGTTCGACCTGCTGGAAGCGGTCCAACACGCTGCGGGCGCCGAAGTCGGGGGCGCAGGAGGTCCAGACGGCGCCCACGGCGGCCGTGGCGAGGAGGGCGACGACGGCCTGCGGGAGGTTCGGGAGGTAGCCGCTCACGCGGTCTCCGGGCCGGACGCCGAGGGCGCGCAGCTCGGCGGCCAGGGAGCCCACCTGGCGGCGCAGCTCGGACCAGGTCACCGGGGCCGGCTCGTGGGTCTCGTCGACGTACAGGAGGGCGGGCTCGTCCGCGCGGGTCTCGGCCGCGCGCAGGGCGTGCTCGGCGTAGTTGAGGGTGGCGCCGGGGAACCAGTCGGCGCCGGGCATCGAGCGGTCGCCGAGCACGCGCGTGTAGGGCGTCGAGAACCGTACGTCGAACCATTGGGTGACGGCTTCCCAGAACGGCTCCAGCTCGTCCACCGACCAGCGGTGGAGTGCCGCGTAGCCGCCGTCGGCCGGGGCGTCGTGGTGTTCGGCCGCCCATGCCTGGAACCTGGTGATCTGCGATCGGACGATGCGCTGCGGATCTGGCTGCCAGAGCGGCTGGGGGTTCACGGTCGACATGGGGGCTCCCGGACTGTGCGCGTCGTGTGCGTCTCCCGCGCACGGGCCAGGGGTGTGCGCGTGACGCGGCTGACAGGGACGATGCCATGTGATCAACTTCTACGCCAGGGTGCGCCACACATAGTCCGTGTCGTGAAGATGTGGTCCCGGCCTGGGTGAACGGCAGCTGAACGGCACACGCGGGTGGGGCAGTGAGTGGCAGGGTGAGCAGCATGAACGGTCGTGACCTGGTGCGTTCGGTGAAGGCGGTCGTTACGGCGGGGGCTCCCCAGGGTTTGCGTACCGTGCGTGCCGCGTGGCGCAGGAGGCGCATCGACGCCGTCGGGCTGCCGGCGCGGGGGGTCGAGCGGGCGCGGGTGCCGGGGCCGGTACAGGACGCGGAGCCGGGTCCCGGCGGGGGTCTCGTCCGGTTCAGCCGCTCCGAGCTGCGGATCGTCGTCGCGGTGAACGGGGCGGTGTTCTGGGGGTGGGACGGCGCAGGACCGGAGCCGTCGTACGCGCTGGCGGGCCGCTGTCCGGAGCCGGATCCCCGGGCGGTTCTGGAGCCCGACAAGGACGGCGGCTGGCGGGTCGTGGCCGAGCGGGCGACCGTCGTGGTGTCGCGGCACGGGGCGGTCGAGGTGCGCACGCCCGGCGGCGTGACCCTGCGCCGGGATCTGCCGCCCCGCTGGTGGGAGCCGGTGGGCGGGGGCGAGGCGCGCTGGGTGCAACGGTCGGAGGTGGCCGCCGACGCCCGGTTCTTCGGGCTGGGAGGACGGGCCTCGGGACCTCGGCTGCGGGACGGAACGTATCGGCTGTGGAACACCGACCCCGGGCGGGCGTTCGGGCAGGGCGACGATCCGCTGTACGTCACGATGCCGGTGCAGTTGGTCGTGGCCGACGCCGCCACCCATCTCGTGTTCCACGACAACTCGTGGGACGGCACCGTGACCTTGCGGGAGGGCGAGGAGGGCGCCGGTTCCGGACACGACCGGGCGGGGGTGTCCGAGTTGCGGATGGCCGGCGGTCCGCTGCGCTGCTGGGTGGTGGTGGGCACTCCCGCGCGCGTGCTGCTCGCCTGGGCCTCGCTGACCGGTGCGCCCGCGCTGCCGCCGTCCTGGGCGCTCGGCCATCATCACGCCCGCTGGGGCTTCGGCAGTGAGCAGGAGGTGCGGCGGATCGTCGCCGGGTACCAGGAGCGCGGTCTGCCGCTCGACGCCGTGCACCTGGACATCGACCACTACGACGAGCACCAGGTGTTCACGGTCGACCAGGAGCGCTTCCCCAAGCTGCCCCAACTGGCCGAGGACCTGCGGCGGGACGGGATCCGGCTGGTGTCGATCGTCGACCCGGCGGTCAGGGCCGCGCCCGGCAACGCCGTCCATGACAGCGGTACGGCCGAGGACGCCTTCGTGCGGGACGCGTCGGGGCGGCTCGTGAAGGGGGTGGTGTGGCCGGGTGAGGCGGTCTTTCCAGACTTCACGCACGCGCGCGCGCGTGCCTGGTGGGGTCGCCTCTACCAGGAGCGGCTCACGGCGGGGTTCACGGGCTTCTGGCACGACATGAACGAGCCGACGTCCTTCAACGCGTTCGGCGAGTCCACCCTGCCGCGGTCGGCCAGGCACGCCCTGGAGGGCCGCGGCGGTGACCACCGGGAGGCGCACAACGTCTACGCGCTGTGCATGGCCCAGGCGGGATACCAGGGTCTGCGCGAACTGGTGCCGGACGAACGCCCCTTTTTGTTCTCGCGCTCGGGGTGGGCCGGCATGCAGCGATACGGCGGCACCTGGTCCGGGGACGTGGCCACCGGCTGGCCGGGCCTGCGGGCTTCGCTGTCGCTCGTGATGGGGCTCGGGCTGTGCGGGGTGCCGTACTCGGGGCCCGACGTGGGCGGTTACGACGGGCACCCGTCGCCCGAGCTGTATCTGCGCTGGTTCCAGCTCGGCGCCTATCTGCCGTTGTTCCGTACCCACGCGGGTCTGCGGGCTGGGCGCAGGGAGCCGTGGGAGTTCGGAGCCGAGGTGCTGGAGCACGCACGCGTGGCGCTCGTGGAACGCCGACGGCTGCTGCCGTACTTCATGACGCTCGCGCAGCTGGCCCGGCGTACCGGCGCGCCTTATGTACGGCCCTTGTGGTGGTCGTCGCCCGAGGACCGCGCCCTTCGGGACTGCGAGGACGCCTTCCTGCTCGGAGACTGCCTGCTGGTGGCACCGGTGCTCGATCCGGGCGGCGACCGGCGCGCGGTGCAGCTGCCGCGGGGGCGCTGGTACGACACGACCACGGAACGGGTGTACGAGGGGCCGGGGCAGGTCCTGGTCGACGCTCCGCTGTCGCGGATCCCGGTGCTCGCCCGCGCGGGCGCCGTCATTCCGGTGCGGGCGGAGGACGGCGGAATCGAACTGGAGGTGTGGGCGCCCGCCCGGGGACGGAGCGGGGGCGGGCTGGTCGTCGAGGATGCGGGCGACGGGTGGGCCGAACCGGAGATCGAACGCTACGTCGCCCGCTGGGAGGGTCGGAAAGTGGTCGTTCAGCGGGAGGGCGAGGACGGCCTGAGCGAGCCGTCCCACCCGGTGCGGCTGCGCGGGCTGGGAGCGCGCTGAGGCTCAGACGTAGCGGCCCTCGAACCAGGCCCGTACGGCCAGCGTGTGCAGCGGGAAGGCGAGCTCCTCCGGCCTGCGCAGGAGGTGCCAGCCCTCCGTCTCGTCGGTGGCCACGGACTGCGGGAGGCCGTCGGCGGGACGCTCCGGCAACGCCCCGAACAGCAGCAGGTGGCCATCGGACGAGCTCAGCGCGTCGACGAGCCGTACGTCGCGGCTCGCCGCCTCGATGCCGGTCTCTTCCTTGAGTTCACGGACCAGGGCGTGCCGCCAGTCCTCACGGTGATCGATGTAACCGCCGGGCAGCGCGATGCCTCCGCGCGCCGGAGCGATGGTTCGGGTGATGACGACCAGGGCCGCGCCCTGGGTGTCGTACACGGGCTGGAGTGCGACGGCGACCGGCAGGGGATTGCGGTACGCCACGGTGTTGCAGACGGGACAGGTGCGGGGCCAGCCCGCGACACCCTCTCCGTAGGGCGCTCCGCAGCTCGAACAGTGGCAGCCGGGTGCGGAGTTGGGGGTGGAGTGCTGAGTTTCGGACACGCCGCGGACTGTATCCGATCATCAGGACTCCGGTTCCGTTGGGTCCTCTGCCTCTTTGCGGCCGCCCGTGCCACACTTCTGACGTTCCGTCAGATTCCGCGCCGAGGAGGGGTTTTGCCGCGTACA
Source organism: Streptomyces sp. NPDC058307 (assembly GCF_042880295.1). Classification (NCBI taxonomy): domain Bacteria; kingdom Bacillati; phylum Actinomycetota; class Actinomycetes; order Kitasatosporales; family Streptomycetaceae; genus Streptomyces; species Streptomyces sp. NPDC058307. The sequence continues at coordinate 48,884 of NZ_JBHVYZ010000053.1, read as the reverse complement.
CGTACACCTGTGGTCGCCGGGTGGTTCGCTGGTGACGGAGACGACTTCACGCTTCTGGGAACCTGCTGCTCCGCCTGTGCCTCGGTCTTCTTCCCGCGCGAGGACGGCTGGTGCCGCAACCCCGGATGCGCCGGGGGCGATCTGGCGGAGATCCCCCTTTCGCGGCGCGGTCGCGTCTGGTCGTACACGGACAGCCGGTACCGGCCGCCGTCACCCTATGTGACCGACCCGGAACTCCCCTGGCAGCCGTACACGTTGATTGCTGTGGAGCTGGCCGCCGAGCGGATCGTGGTGCTGGGGCAGGCGGTTCCCGGGGTCACGGTCGCCGATCTGGCCGTGGGCGCGGAGGTGGAGGTCGTCCCCGGTGTGCTCCATGAGGACGGGGAGACGGTGTGGACGACGTGGCAGTGGCGGCCGACGGGGGTTGGGGCATGACGGGTGAGGTGGCGGTGCTCGGCGCGGGGATGCACCCGTGGGGCAAGTGGGGGCGCGGTTTCGTCGAGTACGGCGTGGCGGCGGCTCGCGCGGCGCTGGCCGACGCCGGCCTGGAGTGGCGGGACGTCGGATCGATCGTCGGCGCGGACACCGTGCGCGGCGGCTATCCCGGCTATGTGGCGGGGGCGACCTTCGCCAAGGCGCTGGGCTGGCAAGGTGCCCGTGTCGCCAGCGTGTACGCGGCGTGCGCGTCCGGGGCGCAGGCGGTGGCCACCGCGCGGGCGCAGATCCTGGCGGGGCTGGCCGACGTGGTGCTCGTGGTGGGGGCCGACGCCGCTCCCAAGGGGTTCTTCCGGCCTGCGGGCGGTGACCGGCCCGACGATCCGGACTGGCTACGGTTCCGGGTCCTCGGGGCGACCAATCCGACCTACTTCGGGCTGTACGCGCGTCGGCGCATGGCCGTACACGGAGACACGGTGGAGGATTTCGCGCAGGTCAAGGTGAAGAACTCGGCACTGGGCGCGCTGAATCCGTACGCGCGGTACCGGAAGCGGGTCAGCGCGGAAGAGGTCGCGGCCTCCGCCGTGGTGGCCGATCCGCTGCGGCTGCTCGACATCTGCGCCACCTCGGACGGCGGGGCGGCGCTGGTGCTCTCCAGCACGGAGTTCGCGCGTCGCAGGGGCGTGGCCGAGCCGGTGCGGATCAGGGCGGTGTCGACGGTGACGCCGACGTATCCGAACACGGTGCTGGATCTGCCGGACATCGCGACGGACTCCGCCGCCGTGGTCGAGCCCGCCGCCGAGACGTTCCGTGCGTCGATCGCGCGCGCGGCCTACGAGGAGGCGGGTGTCGGGCCCGAGGATCTCTCCCTCGCCGAGGTCTACGACCTGTCCACCGCCCTGGAGTTGCAGTGGTACGAGGACCTCGGGCTGTGCGGGGAGGGCGAGGGCGCGAAGCTCCTGCGCGAGGGGGCGACGGCGCCGGGCGGGCGCATACCCGTCAACATGAGCGGCGGCCTCGCCTCCTTCGGCGAGGCGGTGCCGGCCCAGGCGATCGCCCAGGTGTGTGAGCTCACCTGGCAGCTGCGGGGCGACGCGGGTGACCGGCAGGTCGAGCACGCGCGCGTGGGGATGACCGCGAACCAGGGGCTGTTCGGGCACGGGTCGGCGGTCATCGCCGTACGGTGACGGGCCCGGAGGAGCCGGCTCCGCCGATCGCCTCCGTACCGGGTGCACTCTGGTCCGCGGGCGGCGGGGACTACCGGAAGGCGGCCGCGTGTCCGGCGGCGTTGAAGAATGTCGCGGAGACGCTCAGAGGGGCCCGTCGGGGCGTGGCGTGGTCGGGGAGAGTCGCCGGGGCACGAGATCCGGCGTGGGACGGGGACACAGGCGGCTTCGACGAGGTATGCGGCGGCGGAGCCGGACGTGTATCCCGCAGGGCGCCGTCCGGCTCACATACGGCTCGGGCCGGCCTGCGCCCCGTTGATCCGGGCGGTTCGGCCGGCCGGCTCAACCGTTGTCGTCGGCGACCTTGACGCCCCCCGGGGCCCGGTGAACACTTCCGGTGTCGGTCGACATCGCCGTACATTCTCGGCGTTCCAGGCACCACGCCGCGCGGGCCCCCACGAGCCAAGGCCCATACCCCCACGGGCGATTCGGCTGCGACGGCACGCTCGTCGCGGACGCCGGGCGGGGCGCGGGATCCTCCTTGCCCTCGGCAGTTCGCCAAGGGAACCGCAACCCTGCACGGAGCACCGGGGCGGGAACGTCCCGGGCCAGGGCCTAGGAGCCGCCATGAGCAACGGAGACGTATTCCTCGGTGAGGTCATCGGTACGGCGATTCTGATCCTCTTCGGCGCCGGCGTGGTCGCCGCCGTCGTGCTCAACCACTCCAAGGCGAAGGACGCCGGCTGGGTCGTCATCGCGTTCGGCTGGGGCTTCGGCGTGCTCGCCGGGGCGTACACCGCCGCCCCGCTGTCCGGCGGGCATCTCAACCCCGCCGTGACCATCGGGATCGCCGTCGACACCGGGGACTGGGACCAGGTTCCCGTCTACATCGCCGGGCAGATGGTCGGCGCCATGCTCGGGGCGGTCCTGTGCTGGCTGGTCTACTACGCGCAGTTCCGGGCCAACGCCGAGGAGGAGCTCGCCCAGCCCACGCTCGGGATCTTCTCCACCGGGCCCGCGATCCGCAATCCCGTGGCGAACCTGGTCACGGAGATCATCGCGACCGTCGGTCTGGTCCTGCCGGTCCTCGCCTTCGGCCTCACCAAGGGCCTCGGCGAGTCCGGTACCGCGGTCCTCGTCGTCGCCTTCCTGGTGGTCGGCATCGGTCTGTCGCTCGGCGGGCCCACCGGATACGCCATCAACCCGGCCCGTGACCTGGGCCCGCGCATCGTCCACACCCTGCTGCCGATCCCCAACAAGGGCACCTCGGACTGGGGTTACGCGTGGATCCCGGTGGTGGGCCCCCTGATCGGCGGGGCGCTGTCCGGGGTGATCTTCAACGCAGCCTTCTGAACACGCTCTTGTGAATCTCAGCCCTCGTGAAACGCAGCCCTTGTGCAACGCAGCCCTCGTGAAACGCAGCTTGGGCAGGAACCGACGAAGGGGACGTCATGACGGACAAGTTCGTCGCCGCTATCGACCAGGGCACCACCTCGAGCCGCTGCATCATCTTCAACCAGGACGGCGCGATGGTGGCCGTCGACCAGCGCGAGCACCGCCAGATCTTCCCCAAGCCCGGCTGGGTGGAGCACGACGCCACCGAGATCTGGTCCAAGGTGCAGGCCGTGGTCGCCGGGGCGATCGCCAAGGCCGGGCTGCGCGCCGACCAACTCAGCGCGCTCGGCATCACCAACCAGCGCGAGACGACCGTCCTGTGGGATCGCGCGACGGGCAAGCCGGTGCACAACGCGATCGTGTGGCAGGACACCCGAACCGCGGCCCTGACCCACCAGCTCGGCGGCTCGGACGGGCAGGACCGTTTCCGCGAGCAGACCGGGCTGCCGCTGGCCACCTACTTCTCGGGACCGAAGGCGTCCTGGCTGCTCGACAACGTGCCGGGGCTGCGTGCGCGTGCCGAGAACGGCGAGATCGCCTTCGGCACCATCGACTCCTGGCTGATCTGGAACCTCACCGGCGGTACGGACGGCGGCCGGCACGTCACGGACGTGACCAACGCCGGACGGACCATGCTGATGAACCTGGAGACCCTCCAGTGGGACCAGTCCATCCTGTCCGCGATGAACGTGCCCGAAGCCGTCCTGCCCGAGATCAGGTCGTCCGCCGAGATCTACGGCACCGCGGTCGGCCAACTCGCGGGCGTGCCTGTGGCGTCGGCACTGGGCGACCAGCAGGCCGCCGTGTTCGGGCAGGCCTGCTACGACGTGGGTACGGCGAAGAACACGTACGGCACCGGGTCCTTCCTGCTGCTCAACACGGGCAACAGGCCGGTCCCGTCGAAGAACGGGCTGCTGACGACGATGGGCTACAAGATCGGCGGTGAGGCGCCGGTCTACTGCCTGGAGGGGTCCATCGCCATCACGGGCGCCCTGGTCCAGTGGTTCCGCGACCAGCTCGGCATCATCCGTACCGCCGACGAGATCGAGCCTCTCGCGGCCAGTGTCGAGGACAACGGTGGCGCGTACATCGTGCCCGCTTTCTCCGGCCTGTTCGCGCCCTATTGGCGCTCCGACGCACGCGGAGTCGTCACTGGCCTCACGCGATACGTCACCAAGGCGCACCTCGCGCGGGCCGTGCTGGAGGCGACGAGCTGGCAGACGCGTGAGGTCGTGGACGCCATGTACCAGGACTCCGGGGTGCGGATCACCACCCTGAAGGTGGACGGCGGCATGACCAGGAACAACCTGCTCATGCAGCACCAGGCGGATGTGCTCGACGTGCCGGTGGTCCGGCCGAAGGTCTCCGAGACCACGTGCCTGGGCGCCGCGTACGCGGCCGGGCTCGCCACGGGCGTGTGGAACGACCTCGACGAGCTGAAGTCCCACTGGCAGAAGGACGTCGAGTGGACGCCGAGCATGGAGGCGTCCGTCCGGGACCGCCAGTACCACAACTGGCACAAGGCCGTGAAGAAGAGCTTCGGCTGGGAGGAGGACGGCGACAACTAGGCACGCGCGCGTGGTGCCGTCGAGCCGCGGTCCGTACCCCTGTCGGCGGGGGTACGGGCCGCTCCCCCGCCTCAGGTGGTGACGGTCCGACGGTGGCGCGCCGAGTACGCCATCGCGTGCTGTACGACGCCTACGAGCACGTTCTTGACCGACTGCCTGTCCCGGGCGTCGCACAGCACGATGGGGACGTCCTCGTCGAGGTCGAGGGCCTGCCGTACGTCCTCCTCGGGATAACGGACGGCCCCCTCGAAGCAGTTGACGCCGACGATGAACGGTATGGATCGCCGCTCGAAGTAGTCGACGGCGGCGAAGCAGTCCTCCAGGCGGCGCGTGTCGGCGAGTACGACGGCTCCCAGGGCGCCCTCGGAGAGCTCGTCCCACATGAACCAGAACCGTTCCTGCCCGGGAGTGCCGAACAGGTACAGCACCAGGTCCTCGCGCAGGGTGATGCGCCCGAAGTCCATGGCGACGGTGGTGGTCCGCTTGCCCTCGACACCGCTCGTGTCGTCGACCGGGCGCCCTGCCTCGGTGAGCAGTTCCTCGGTGCGCAGCGGCCTGATCTCGCTGACCGCGCCCACGAACGTGGTCTTGCCCACGCCGAAGCCGCCGGCCACCAGGATCTTGAGCGTGACGGGCTCGACCGGGGGCTTGCCGCGCTCAGAACGCCCGAAGATCATTGGTCTCTTCTCCTGCTTGCTGGGGAGCCGTCCGGGCGGCGTACGGCAGCCGGCGTGTCGTCACGTCCGCCTCCGCGGAGGGTCGTCGACGATCGGTCAGATCATATCGGCAGGCGTGTTCCGGCCTTCGCCGCGCTCACGGACGGGCCCGGATGGGCGGGACTGCCGGTCACAGGGCCCGGAGTCCGCTGATCACGTCGCGCAGGATGCTCTCGTCCGGAAGGTCGGCGGGGGGCACCGGCCGGTTCACATGGACCCACTCCGAGGCGACGAGGTCACCTATGAGGACCCGTACGACCCCGATGGGCAGGTCGAGTTCGGAGGACAGCTCGGCGACCGACTGCGGGGTGTCCCGGCACAGGTCGACGATGTCCACGTGCTCGGGGGACAGCGAGTGGTCCCCCTCGGGGTCGTCCGTGTGGGGTTCGGCCACGACGACCGCGATCAGGTCGAGACGGTGCTGACCGGCACTTGTGGTGCGGCCACGCGTCATGGCGTACGGACGGACCACCGGTCCGGCCTCGTCGTCGAACCAGTGGCTTCTTCCCTGACCGTCTGTGCTCATGCCATCTCACTACCCGCCCTGAGGCAGATCGGTGCGCGGTGCGGCACCGAGATGCACACCGACCCGCTTGACCAGGAGCGTCATCTCGTACGCGACGAGACCCACGTCCGAGTCGGCGTCCGAGAGGACGGCCAGGCAGCTGCCGTCACCCGCGGCCGTCACGAACAGGAACGCGTCGTCCAGTTCCACGACCGTCTGCCGGACGTTGCCCGCCTCGAAATGCCGGCCCACGCCCTTGGCGAGGCTGTGGAAGCCGGACGCCACGGCGGCGAGGTGCTCGCTGTCCTCGCGGGTCAGGTCCCTGGACACGCCGGTCGGGAGGCCGTCGCCGGAGAGCACCAGGGCCTTGCGGATGCTCGCGACGCGGTCCACCAGGTCGTCGAGGAGCCAGTTGAGCTCGCCGGACTTGTCGGTCGCCTTCGGTGCGGTCATCGACCGTCCCCCTTAGTCGTTCGTTGTGGTGCTGTGCCGCCGGACGTGTCGTCGCCCTCGGCGTTCTCCTCACGGCCGCGCTGCCAGCCCCGTTGGAGCGAGGCCATACGGCTGCGTACCTCGTCGGCGTCCCGCTCGGCGGGCTCCGCCTGCTTCTGGGGGCGCCGCTCGGGGGCCTGCTTGAGCTGCGGGGCCAGGTTGGCCTGTCGTACGCGGCGGGGCAGCGGTGCGCTGCCGGTGCCCGCGTCGACGGGTCCGCGGGCGGCGCCGAGGGGCGGCCTGTCCGAGCCGGATGCTCCGGAGGAATCGCGGGCGGACTCGCCCCAACCGGGCCGTACGGGGCCGCCCGGGGTCGTGTCGTCCCTCCCGAGGGCGTCCACAGCCGGACCTGCGGCGCCGTGAGCGGACGTACCCGAGTCCGGGCCGCCGACGGCGGCGTCGTCCGCGGCCGGGCCGCTCGACGCGATCTCGGCACGCCGGGTGCGCCGGGGCAGGGCGGGGGCTTCGGGGGCCCCGCCGAGTTCACGGCTCGGGAATGCCGAGGAGGCCGGTGTCTGGGTCAGCTCGTCGAGGCGGTCGGCCACGTCTGTGCTGCGCCGCAGGGCCGCGGCACGGCGGCGGCTCGGCAGGGTCGGGGGTTCGGAGCGCGCGGGTCCCGGTCCTGCCGAGGGGGTGGTCTGCGACCGGGAGGTGCCCGGACCGACCGCCGGTGGCCGGTCGGTCTCCTCGCGTCCCGTCCGCTCGTCGGTGACCGGCCGTCCGTGGGAGCTGACCAGCTTGGGGGTTCGGCGGCGGGACAGTGACACCGGGGCGTCCGGACCGTCGTCGCCGAGGTCCGCCACCTCGGTTCCGGGGGCTTCGTCGTCGACCTGGGCCAGGGAGCGGCGCGGCCGGAACAGTCCGCCGCGCTCGCTGTCCTCGGATTCGAGTACGTCCGGGAGGTCGCTCAGGGTGTCCAGGTCGACGGGGGCCTCCAGTTCGACCGGACCGTCCAGGATCGCGGGCGGCATGCCCGGCAGCTGGGCGGGTCCCCGGGTGAGCGCGACGCGCCGCGACTGCTCCAGTTCGGTCTCCTTCGGCGGCCGGGGGCGGTCGAGGCGGAAGCCGATGCCGTTGGTGTCGGGAACGTCGTCGGTCAGCAGCGCTTCGGGGATGAAGACGACGGCCGTGGTGCCGCCGTACGGCGAGGGCTGCAGCGAGACCCTGACGTTCTGCCGCTGGGCGAGCCGGCTGACCACGAACAGCCCCAGCCGGTCGGTGTCGGACAGCTCGAACTCCGGGGTCTCGGCGAGCCGGAGGTTGGCGTCCAGCAAGGCGTCGGCGGCCATGCCGAGTCCGCGGTCGTGGATCTCCAGGGTGAAGCCGTTGGCGACGCGCTCGCCCAGGACCTGGACGGCGGTGTGCGGCGGGGAGAACACCGTGGCGTTCTCCAGGAGTTCGGCCACGAGATGTGTGAGGTCCGCGACGGCGGGGCCGGTCACGGCGACCCGCGGCAGCCTGCGGACTTCGATGCGCTCGTAGTCCTCGACCTCGGCGACGGCGGCGCGGACGACGTCCATGAGCTGGACGGGTTTGCGCCACTGCCGGGAGGGCGCAGCGCCGGAGAGGATGACCAGACCTTCGGCGTGCCGGCGCATACGGGTCGTCAGGTGGTCGAGGCGGAACAGGTCGGCGAGTTCGTCGGTGTCCTCGGTGCGGCGCTCCATGGTGTCGAGCAGGGTGAGCTGCTTGTGGAGCAGGACCTGACTGCGACGGGCGAGGTTGACGAAGACCTCGGAGACGCCGGCGCGCAGCTCGGCCTGCTTGACGGCGGCTTCGACGGCGGCGCGCTGGAGGGTGTTGAGGGCCTGGCCGACCTCGCCCATCTCGTTCTTGTCGTACTCCAGGCGTGGGACCTCGGTCTCGATGTCGACCTGTTCGCCCACGGAGAGGCGGCGTATCACGCTGGGCAGCCGCACGCCGGAGGCCTCGTGGGCTTCCAGACGCAGTTGCCTCAGGTCGCGGATCAGGCCGCGGCCGACACGCACGGAGAGCACGAGTGAGAAGAGCAGGGCGATCAGACCGAGGACGCCGACGGCGGCCGCCTTGATGATGACGCCCATCGCGTCCGGCCGGACGCGGTCCTGGAGGCGGTCGCCCGCCTGGTCGTCGAGCTTGGCGAGTTCGTCCAGCGCGGGGCCCGCGGCGGCGTCCCAGTTCTTGGCGCTGACGTTGCCGGTGGTGTCGGGCTCCGCCTTGGAGACGGCCTGTTCGGCGGAGCGCAGCGGAGCGGTGCCGGCGTTCTTCCAGAAGTCCTCGTAGCGCTCGCCCTCGGAGGACGGCAGCACTCCCAGGCTGATGTCGTACATCAGGTTCCGCTGGGCGACGAGGTCGGAGACCTCACGGATCTCGTCACGGGTGAGCTTGCCCACCACGAGGGCGGAGCCGAGAAGGGCGTCCTCACGGGAGAGCAGTTCGCGGGCCCGGGTGATGTTGACCAACGCCCGTGACTGCTTGTCCAGTTCCACGTTGTCGATGCCGTCGAGGGTGGCGAGGAGGGCGTAGGCGGGGTCGACCAGGCGGTTGTACTGGTCGAGTGCCTGGAGCCTTGAGACGGTGCCGTCCTCGACGCTCCGGCGCAGCGCGTCGATGCCGTCGAACGCGTCCAGGACGGCGGTGAGGCGCTCGTCGTCGTCCTGGTCCATGCCGTCGCGGACGTCGGGATCGTGTGCGTTGCGGCGGAATTTGGCGATGGCCGCGTCCGAGGCGGTCCTGGTGTCGCGCAGCGCGGACAGGGCGTCCGACGCACGCGGGTCGGCCAGGTAGACGAGCGTCTGGCGGCGTTCCTGCTGGAGCACGCGCACGGCGTCCTCGGTGGGGTAACCGATCTTCTCCGTGACGGTGGACACCTGGAAGAGCTGGGCGACTTCACGTCCCGTCAGCACGGTGGCGAAGCCCCACACCGCGATCAGGGACACCAGCGGCACGAGAAGCAGCGCCACGATCTTCCGGCGGATGGACTTCCCGCGAAAGCGCATGGCCTCCCCCAGCTCGAACCCCCGCCGGCCGGGGGTACACATGTACGTCAACAAACGGCGCGAGCCTACTACTGACGCACGTGTAACTCGAAGTTGCGTCCGGAACCAGAACTTCCGCCCCCGTGTCGGGACGTGGGGCGTTGTCCTCCCATTGCGGGAGATTGCCTCCTGCGACCAGGTGCGTCGTGTCTGACCGGAACCGATCGCCCAGAGCGGGTGGTTGGCTGAATTTTTTCGTTTCTTTGACGTCGCGGGGGAATCTTGAAGGAGTCTTGTTCGTCCTTCTCTTCGGGAAATGGCGGCGGATTCGGCCACAGGAGCCGCATCTGCAACTGGGCGGCGTAAAGCAGCGCAAGCCGGGCAGCCACCTTGAAGCCGGTTTACGAAGACCGGGACGAGGGATCTGCCGGCGGTGGGGAGTGACACGTGATGGGCACGGTGGAACGGCAGGAGGCGCCGGGAATCGGCGTGGGGACAGCGAGTCCGGCGGCGCCGCGGCGCCCCGAGCCGCGGGTTCTCGACATACCGGCGGAGCCGGACGTGCCCAGGAGGCGCGCCGCGGCCCTGGACGAGCCGTACCGGCCATTGTGGGTCGAGGAACCCGCCCGCAGGCGCCGGCTGCCGGATCCGGTGAGGACCTCCGCGGTGCGGGCGGTGATCGTCATCGCGGTGACGCTGCTTCAGGCGATGGTGGCCTTCCTGTGCACCATGGCCGGGTCCTGGCTGGCGTTCCCGATGGTGCTGAGCAGTGTGGCCAGCACCGTGGTGGCCACCTGGGCCGCACTGGACGTCTGGGTGACCCGCCAGGTGTGGAACCAGCGCCACGGCGTGGTGTCGACCCCGAGCAGCACGGCGCGTGCGCTGCGGCGTGAGCGGCGCAAGGCCCGGAGGCACGTGCGGGTCACCGCTCGGGCGCAGGCGCGGATACGGCGGCAGGGCGGCGGCGCGGGGCAGCTGTCCCACCCCTGAGCGCCGGCCTTCCGAGCGGCTGAGCCTCCGTCTCCCGGGCGGCTGACTCCCTTACGGACTTGCAGACTTACGGAGACATCGGCGCCGGACGCTTGAACATGCGCGTCGCCGTGATCTCGCTGTGCCCCGCCTCGCTCGCCTGGGGCGGTTGCGGCAGGCCCGGCCGGAGGTGTTCCTCCACACTGATGTACTTCAGGCCGGCCCTGAGGTCCGCGTCATTGCGCAGGCGGATGACGAGAGGGAACTCGGCGAGTGCCGTGGTGTCGAACAAGCCTGTGGTGTAGAGGAGTTGGACGCCGAGCGCGTCCGACACCGCCCGTTGGAGCTCCAGCAGATACGTCGCGTTGGCGCGGCCGATCGGGTTGTCCAGGAACAGCGTGCCGGCGTGCCGGTGCTTGTCCCGGCCCCGGTCGTTGGAGCGCAGGGCCGCCATCGTGCAGTACAGCGCGATGGCCGCCGTCAGCAACTGGCCACCGGAGAACACGTCACCCATCTGTCCGACGGGCACCCGCTCGGCGCGCAGCACGGCGTCCGGTTTGAGGATCTCCACGGCCACGCCCCTGGGCTGGAGGGCCGCCCCGACTCCCCGCAGCAGCAGGGACATTCCGTCACGCCGCAGGTCGGAGTTCTTCTTGACCGCGGCCCTGGTCGCCTCGTCGACGACCTCGCCGAGCCGCTCGGTCAGCGTCGCCTGGTCGGGCTCCTCGAAGCGGATCCGCAGGAACTCCTGCCCGGACCACTCGCCGAGCCCCTCGGGCAGCCGGGAGAGCCGCTGGGCGGACCTGAGCGTGGCGAGCGCGGACTCCACGAGCCCCCGCAGCCGGTCCACGATCGAGTCCCGGTTCCGCTCAAGCTGTGCCAACTCGTCGGTCAGCACCCGCAGTCGGGGCGCGAAGGCGTCCGCCCACTTCTGCGCGTGCTCGGGCAGCGCGGACGCGGGCAGCTCCCGGATCTGCTGCCGCGCGGGGGTACGCACCTGCTCGTAGCGCGTGGAGTTGGCGTGCCGGACCAGCACGTCGCTCGCCTCGCGTACGGCGGCCTCGGCGGCGGACAGGTCGGCGGCGCAGCCACGCAGCGACCGGCGGGCCTCGGCGGCGGCCTGCCGGGCCTCCTCGGGGCTGCCCGGGTACGGATCCGACTCGTCCTGCTCGTCCTCCATGGCGTGCTCGCGCAGCAGGTCGCGGAGCATCGCGGCGATCTCGTCGAAACCGCCCGCCGCGTCCTCGGCGGCCCGGTGGGCGCCGAGCAGCTCCGCGTGTGCCTCCCCGGCCTGCGCCAACGCCTCGGTACGGGAGGCGAGTTCGGCGGTGGCCGTACGCAGCAGCGCCTGGGCGTGCTCGGCGTCGCGCGGCTCGAGCTCCGGCGACAGCTCGGTGTGCGCCTCGCCGTCCTCGGGAGCGTGCCGCTCGGCCTCGCCGCGCAGCCGTCCGAGCTGCTCGCTCGCGGTCGACACGCGGGTCTCCAGGAGCTGTACCAGTTCCTCCGCACGGGTGGCGGCGGCCTGCCGGGAGGGCCCGTCGGACCCGTCGGGCGACTGGAGCAACTGCGCCGCGCGCGTGCGGACCTTGTTGCTCAGCCGGTCCAGTTCGGCCAGGGCCGCGCTCTCGTCGCTCTCCGCCCGGGCCTGCTCGGCCCGCAGGTCGGCGCCGACACCCACCTTCTCGTACAGCTGGGAGGCGGCCCGGTAGGCCTCTCGGAGCGCGGGCAACGACGCCTTGGAAGCATCCGGGGCACTGTCCGGTACGTCGTCGGGGGCGCCGGCGATCTCGGCGCGCTCGGCGCGCAGGGCACGGGCGGTGCGGCGGGCGTCGTCGGCGGCCCGCTGGGCACCGCGCCGGTCCTCGTCGGCGGCCCGGGCGCGGTCCAGACAGGTCTGGGCGCGGGCTTCCGACTCGGTGGCCTCGTCGGCCAGTTCGCGCAGCTGGGCCTGCCAGCCGGCCCTTTCGCGCAGCCGGTAGGCCAGTCCGGCGAGGGCATCGGCGGCTCGCCGGGCCTTCTGTGCGGCCTCCTGCCGCTCGTCGCGCGTCCCCGCGGCCTCGGCGGCGGCTTCGTCGGCCTCGGACCGCACAGTGCGCGCCTCGGCCAGCTCGGCCTCCGCCTCGTCGGCGAACACACGCGTGTCCCGGGCGGCCTGCGCCAGCTCGACGAGCCGGCCGGCCGGACAGCCGGTGCGCCAGGAGGCGAGCCGGGCAGTCAGTTCACGGTCCTTGCCGAGGCGGGCGGCGAGCGACCGGATCTCCTCGTCCCGCTCGCCGGCCCGCGCGCGCAGCGCCTGGCGCTCCTCGTCGGCGGCGTGCTCGTCGTGCATGGCCGGGTTCGGCGGTACGAGGAAGACATCGGCGCTCTGGGAGTCAGTGGCCGGGGTCGGCGCCAGCAGGGCGGCGGCCGTACCGACGGCGACGGCGGAGCGCGGGAGCAGGGCCGCGTCGTTCAGTGCCTCGCGGGCACGCGCGTGGGTGTCCGGGTCGGTGATGATCACGCCGTCGACCAGTTCGGGCCGGGCGGCCAGCACGCGCGCGTGGTCGGCGGGGTCGACTGCCTGGGCCAGGTAGCGCCAGCCGGGCAGGGCGGGGATGCCGTTCTCGCCGAGGAACTCGACCGTGGCCAGCACGTCCGGCCCCGGTGGCAGGAGTCCGCCGTCACCGAGCGCGCCGAGGATCCGGGAGTCGTCGGCGGCGGCCGTACGCAGCTCGAACAGCTGGCGTTCGGCCGAGGAGACGGAGTCGTCGAGCAGCTCGCGCAGTTCGTCGGCGAACCGGTCGAGGTCCTCGGGGGTCAGGCCGCCGTCGGTGTGAGCATCCATGGAGCCGGTGCGCGGATCGGCCCCCGAACTGTCGCGCCCGGCCGTGCCGTTCGTCCTCGTGCCCTCGGTCGCCGCGCGCGGGCCCGGCACTGCGCCGGAGGTTCCGGTCAGGCTGAGCAGCTCCGCGAGCCGCTCCTCGCCCGCCAGCCCCTCGGCCAGGCGTCGCTCGGCCTCGTAGGAGCGCGCGGCCGCCGTGGCCGCGTCCTCCGCGCGGGCGGCCGTGAGTTCCGCCCGGGATTCGGCGGCGGCCGCTTCGCGCGCGTGCTCGGCGGCCCGGTGCGACGCCTCGCGGGCGGTGTCCCAGGCAGCGACCGCCGTCTTCTCTGCGTCGCTCGCGGCGAGGGCCGCGCGGGCGGGGTCGGCGTCGGGGGCGCTGTCGTCGAGCCAGCCCGCGCGCACTGCCTCGGCGGTCTCCTGCTCGACCTCACTCAGCCGCTGGCGCAGATGGCCGATCTCGCTGCGGGCGCGCTGCGCCTCGGTGGCGGCGGACGTGGAGTCCTGGTAGGCGGACTGACTCACGTCCTGGAGGGCGGCGGACCGCTCCTCCTCCTCGTTGGCGAGCGTCTCAGCCCTTTCGGCGGCCGCGTGCAGGGCCCGGACGAGTTCGACGGCGGCCTTGGAGCGGGCGGCGAGCGCGGGGGCCGCGTCCCGCTCGGCCTCCTGGATGGCGGCGGCCACGCGCGCGCCCCGGTCGGCGGCGGCACGGTGGCGCAGTACGGCCTCGGCGGCCTGCCAGGCGGAGTGCAGCGTGCGGGCTTCGGCGAGCTCGCGCTTCTGGGCCGCGGCCGACTTCTCGGCGGCGGCGAGCGCCAGGGAGGCGTGCCGGTAGGCGAGTTCGGCGGCGATGAGCGCACTGCGCTCCCGGCCCGCCTCGGCGTGTGTGACGGCGTACGCGGCCGCGGTGACCCGCTGGGCGAGGTCGGTGGCCCGCACCCGCTCCTGGACGCCCCGCGCGGACAGCCGTCGGGCCAGCGTCCGGGTACGGCGCTCGGCGCCCGCGTGGATGTCACGCGCGCGTGCGCGCGCCTCGGCGGCCTCGACGATCCGGCCCAGCAGGTCCACCGACCCCGCGGTGAACTCCCGTTCGGCGATGAGCTCGGCGCGGCGGCCCAGCTTGTTGCCGAACCCGCTGACCAGGTCGGCGAGCCCGTCGGTGTCGCGGGTGTCGGTCACGGCCCGCAGCAGCAGGTCGGTGAAGTCGGAGTCCTTCTTCACCGCGAACAGGCCGGCGGCCTCGCCCTCGTCGGCGTTCATCTCCCGCTGGTAGCGGAAGAGTTCGGGGTCCAGGCCGAGGTCGCCGAGGTGCTCGATCCACCGGTCGTGGATCTCCTCCCAGTGCACCTCCAGATGCGGATACGCCTTGCCCGCCTCGGTGAGGGCGTCCCGGAAGCCCTTCATGGTGCGGCGACGGCCCTGCGCGGCCGACTGGCCCTCGGCGGGCGGCCGTACGGCGGTGGACTCGGCGACGGGCAGGCTGTCGAGGCTGAGCCCCGGTCCGGGCCGGAACGAGTACCAGGCCTCGGCGAACTTCCGCGGGTCGTTGGAGACCTGGCGCCCGCGCCACTCGCTGACCTTGCCGACGACCACACACTCACCGGTGAGGGTGTGCTGCCACTCCAGGGCCACGTGCCCGCAGTCGTCCGCCAGCAGGAACTTCCGCAGCACACCGGAGCTGGCGCCGCCGAGGGTGTTGCGGTGGCCCGGCAGCATCACCGAGAAGATCAGCTTGAGCAGGACGGACTTGCCGCCGCCGTTCTCCAGGAAGAGCACGCCCGCGGGCGCGGGCCGGCGCGGCGGGCCGACGGGCTCCTCCTCGAAGAACTCCGCCTGGGTGGGCGCGGGGTCGGGCACTTCCGCGCCGACGCCGCGCAGGTCGAGCACGGTGTCGGCGTAGCGCGCACCGGCGGGGCCGATGGAGTAGAGGCGGATCCGGGACAGCTCGTACATGGCGGACTCTCGTAAGTCTTCGGCAGATCAGGGAAGTTCAGGAGTGGAACGGCAGCCCGGCATCGGCCGCCAGCTCCACGTCGTCGCCGTCCTCGGGCGGCAGCAGCGTCGGTGTGCCGTCGGTGACCGGGACGACTCCCAGTTCCAGGAGTTCGGCCATGGCGGCGCTTCCGGCCATGTCCCGCACCTGGAGCTGGTAACGAGCCGTGGTCCGGTAGGTGCCGCCGTTGTCGTCCCCGGTGCGCTGGAGGAAACCGGAGTCGGTGAGGAAGGCGGCGGCCTTGCCGACGATGCCGGTCGTGGACCCGGCGAGCCGGCGCGCGTCCTTGGTCGCACCGGCCGCGCTGCGTCTGGCCCAGATCCGCCAAGCCGCCTCGAGGCCCGGAGCGTCGGTGGCCGGGTCGGTGTTCTCGCCGACCTCCTCGGCCCGCTCCTCAAGACGACGACAGGCCTGCCGTACGAAGGCATCGACGCCGTTGACCGAGACGCGCCCGATGTATCCGTCGTCGGCGAGGTCCTCGGGCCGCGGGAAAGCCATGGCGGCCACGGCGAGATGGGCGAGGCCGTGCAGGAAGCGGTCGCCGCCGTCGGCGGACGTACGACGCGCGTAGTCCCCCATGCGGACGGCGAACACGGAGTCCTCGGCGGCGGTCACGGCCATGCCCGCGCGGGGGGACACTTCGAGGACGACCAGGCCGAGTCCGGCGGCGACGGCGTCGGCGAGCCGCGCGAACGGCGGGTCCTCCCGGTAGCGCCGCAGCAGTTCGGCGTACTCCTGGTCCCGCGCGGGCTGCAGTTTGGGCTGCAGCCCGAAGGCGACGAGCCGAGCGGCGTCGGCGGCGTCGGCAGGGGTGACGGCGGCGGGCGCCGACGGGGTCGCGACCTCCGTGTCACTCCACTCGACATGCTCACTCACGGCTGGGGCTCCTTGTCACGCTGTTGCTCACTCACGCTGCTTCCGTCCGGCCCGCCGCCATCCCCACGGCGTCCAGCAGGGCGGTGCCGACGATGAGGTCGGCACCACCGAAGTCCGGGTCGTCCAGTTCCGTCCCGTCGTCCACGGCGAACAGGAGCTTCTGCTCGCCCTGGCGGTAGGCGGTGCCGACGGCGGGGCTGGCCGCGTGGATCGCCAACAGGGCCACCAGGTAGGCGAGATCGAACCCGCCGGTCCCGCGTGCCTGCGCGAGCAGTCCCGAGAGCCGTCGCGGAGCGTCCGCCGGCAGGTCGAGGAGCTCCTTCGCGGACGCCAGCTGCTCCTCGCTGAAGCGGCTGTCGTCCGGTGTGGCGATGAGGTCCGGCTCGGGCATCTCCGCGCCCAGGTGCTCCCGTTCCATCGGCGGGGTCAGCAGTATGTCGACGAGGTCGCCCACCCGGACCGACACCGGTGTGCGCAGGCCGGTCCCGCGCACGAAGAACGCGTCGGTGACCCGGGTGGCCTGCTGCAACGGCAGGGGCAGCACCGGCGCGACGAGATGGCCGTACAGGTCGATCCCCGATGTCGTCATGGGGGTGGCGAAGGCCTGCCGGTCCTGCTCGGCGCGGAACAGCGGGCCTGCCTCCAGGAGCCGGGACTGCAGCAGGGTGTGGCGCCGGATGCAGTCCTTGACGATGTCGACGAGTTCGGCGGCGCGCCGCTTCTGCTCGGGGTCCTCGGACTCGTCGCGCGCCTTGCGGATGTTGGTCAGGATCGCGTTCTCGTGGCGGTACCGGTCGGCGACGTGGTCGAGCGCCTCGGCGATCATGTCGGGCACGGAGTTGAGCCAGTCGACGGCCCGGACATTGCGCCGGGTGGCGTCCAGCGCCCTGCGCAGGGTCTCGGAGTACTGCACGGTCCGGTAGCGGGCCTGCTCCGCGGCTAGTTGGGCGTCGGCGAGGCGGCCGCGGCTGATCAGCACCTCCAGTTTGACCTCGGCGGCGATCTGGGCGCTGGTGACGTCGGTGTCGAGGGCGCCGACGAGGACATTGACCGCCTCGTCGGTCGTCCGGAGATACACCGAACCGCCGGGCCCCGGCACCTCCTCGATCAGCTTGAAGTCGTAGTCACGCCGGACATAGGTGCCGTCCGGTGCGAAAGTGCCGTAGACCGCGCGGAAACCGCGGTCGACGCTGCCGACGTTGATCAGGTTCTCCAGGACCCAGCGGGCCACGCGCTCGTGCTCGGCGACGGGCCGCTGCGGGGCCTGGGCGGCGATGCGCGGGATGAGGCGGGCGACGATCTCGTCGTGGTCGGCGCCGGTGTCGAAGTCCATGTTCAGGGTGACCAGGTCGATGGCGGCAAGGGCCACCTCCGCCATGCCGTACACCGAGTACTCGCCCGCGAGATTGGCCTTGCGTGCGTCGAGGTCGTGCAGCGGCGCGGTGCAGGCGAGCGCGCGCAGCCGACGCGCCAGTCCCTCGTCGGCGGCCGGGCCCGGTGCGGGGCGCGGCCCCGCGCTGAACTGGGGCGGAACGCTGTCCGTCGTCGCAGGCGAAGTCACGGTGCACAGACTAGGTGCTAGGTCTGACAACTCCCCAAACGGCGCGGATCGGCTCCGGCTGTTGGACGGGGGGCCACCGGTTGTGTCTGCGTCGGCTGGCCGGTGGGGGGCTGTCGCGCCCGCGCGGCGGAGCCGCGTATCGATACAGCCCCGCGCCCCTACGGGGCGCTCACCCTGCGCCGGTAGACATCGACCACTCGTTCCAGCGAGTCGCGCAGATACACCGCCAGCAGCTTTTCGGCCGCGCCCTTGTCACCGGCCTGAAGCGCTCCGAGGATCTTCTGGTTGCGGGCCAGGTACGGCTCGTGCAGGGCCTTGGGGTCGTCCACGACGTGGAAGGCCAGGCGGAGTTCGGCGAAGACGCTGCGCATCAGTTCGTCGGTGCGGTCGCTGCCCGCGAGGGCGACGAGTTCGCGGTGGAAGTGGATGTTGGCCGTGCCCAGCGTTTTCCAGTCACCTTCGCGCACCGCCCGCTGTCCCTCCCCGACCGCTTCGGCGAGCGCGGCCAGGGCGTACGGCGGTTCACCCAGTCCGCGGACGACGGCGCACTCCACGAGCGCGCGGGTGCGGTAGATGTCCTCCACGTCCTCGACCGCCAGGACCCGGACGAACACGCCCCGGTTCAGCTCGTGGACGAGCAGCCGTTCATGTGTGAGCAGCCGGAACGCCTCACGCAGGGTGTTGCGGGACACCCCCAGCGCCCCGCCGATGCTGTCCTCCGACAGCCGCGTCCCCGGCGGGAAGTAGCCCTCCGCGATACGGCTCCTGAGGATGTCCGAGACCCGCTCGGCCGTGCTGGTACGGCCCAGGAGGGCACGGTCGTCGGCCAGTCCGCTCAACTGCTCTGCCATGCCCGGAATTCAACCGCAGACACGAGAACGAAACAACAGGGGTATTGAAGGATCGTTGAACGATCCTCTACGTTTCTCTCCACCGCACGGCTCAGCTCCGCATCCTCCGTCCTCCCATTGCGAGGTGCCCATGAGCACGACCCCGCCCCCACAGGCCCTGACCGATCACCCCACAGCGACCGAACATCCCGCCGAAGACGGGGCGTTGGGCTGGTACCGCGCCCTCGGTCCGCGCGGCCGACGTGCCTTCGCCGGTGCGTTCGGGGGCTACGCCCTCGATTCCTACGACTACTTCACGCTCCCGCTGAGCATGGTCGCGCTGGCCGCCTCCTTCGGCCTGAACAGCGGCCAGACCGGCCTCTTCACCACCGTCACCCTGCTGGCCTCCGGTATCGGCGGGGCTCTGGCGGGGGTGCTGGCCGACCGGGCCGGCCGGGTCAGGGCGCTGATGATCACAGTGGTCACCTACGCGATCTTCACCGTCGCCTGCGGCTTCGCGCCCGACTTCGAGTCGCTGCTGGTCTTCCGCGCCCTGCAGGGCCTCGGCTTCGGCGGCGAATGGGCGGTCGGCGCGATCCTGGTCGCCGAGTACGCGAGCGCCAAGCACCGGGGACGGACTCTTGGCGCGATCCAGAGCTCCTGGGCCGTGGGCTGGGCCCTGGCCGCGATCATCTACACGCTGGTCTTCTCGGTCTTCGACGACGGCACGGCCTGGCGCGTGATGTTCTGGACCGGTGCACTGCCGGCGCTGCTGGTCGTCTGGATGCGGCGCCGGGTCCAGGACGCCCCGGAGGCGGTCGCGGTGCGCGAGAAGAGCGCCGGCAAGGGCTCCTTCGCGGCGATCTTCAAACCGGACCTGCTGCGTACGACGATCTTCGCGGGGCTGCTGTCCACCGGCGTCCAGGGCGGCTATTACACGCTCGCCACCTGGGTGCCGACGTATCTGAAGAGCGACCGCGGACTGTCGGTCGTGGGCACCGGCGGCTATCTGACCTTCCTGATCTCCGGGGCCTTCCTCGGCTATCTGACCGGCGGCTACCTCACCGACCGGCTGGGCCGGCGGCGCAACATCTGGCTCTTCGCCCTGCTGTCGGCCGTCTGCATCGTGGCCTACGGCAACATCCCGAGCGGAGCCGACACCTGGCTCCTGATCCTCGGCTTCCCTCTCGGGTTCTGCATGTCGGCGATCTTCAGCGGCTTCGGGTCCTATCTGAGCGAGCTGTACCCGACGGCGGTGCGCGGCTCGGGTCAGGGCTTCACGTACAACGCGGGCCGCGCGGTCGGCGCGGTCTTCCCGACCACCGTCGGCTTCCTGGCCGACAGCTGGGGCGTGGGCGGGGCGCTGGTCTTCGGCGCCATCGGCTACGGCATCGCCGCCCTGGCCCTGCTCGGACTGCCGGAGACCCGCGGGAAGGAACTCGCATGAACCGCACGGAGGACCGTCCTCTGCTCCTCGCCGACGAGCACGCGCACGCGTGGAGCCCGGCCCAGGCACGCACCCGCTTCCGCGCGGGCCTGACCGGCCCCACCGCCGGGGTCTCGGCCGGCCACACCCAGGTCAACCTGATCTCGGTGCCCGCCGACTGGGCGTACGACATGCTGCTGTTCTGCCAGCGCAACCCCAAGCCCTGCCCGGTCCTCGACGTCACGGACGCCGGCGACCCGACCACCGTCCTCGCCGAGGGCGCCGATCTGCGCACCGACCTCCCCCGCTACCGGGTGTGGGAGGACGGCCGGCTGGTGGACGAGCCGACGGACGTGCGCGCACACTGGCGGGACGACCTCGTTTCGTTCCTGATCGGATGCAGTTTCACCTTCGAGTGGGCACTTTCGGAGGCGGGCGTCCCGATCCGGCACATCGAGCAGGGCCGGAACGTTCCCATGTACGTGACCAGTCGACAGTGCCGTCCCGCGGGGCGGCTGCACGGACCGATGGTGGTGTCCATGCGCCCGGTGCCGCCGCAGCACCTGGCCGCCGCCCTGAGGGAGAGCAGTCTGCTCCCGGCCGTGCACGGCAGCCCGGTCCACTGCGGCGATCCCTCCGCACTCGGCATCGCCGACCTCGGCCGCCCCGACTTCGGTGACCCGGTGGTCGCCGAGCCGGACGACATCCCGGTGTTCTGGGCCTGCGGAGTGACCCCGCAGGCCGCGGTGATGGCCTCGCGTCCGCCGTTCGCCATCACCCACGCACCGGGGCAGATGTTCCTGACGGACGCCCGCGACGAGCAGTACAGAGTGGCCTGAGACCCACTGGAGCCCCTTGGACAACTCAGAGAAAACCGCTGGAAGGAGATACGGGACCGCCATGACCTCGATCGATCTGAACGCCGACCTCGGCGAGGGCTTCGGCCGCTGGCAGCTGACCGACGACGAGCAACTGCTGTCCGTCGTCACCAGCGCCAACGTGGCCTGCGGGTTCCACGCCGGGGACCCGGTCACCATGCGCCGGGTGTGCGAGCTGGCGGCCGCGCGCGGGGTGCGGATCGGCGCCCAGGTCTCCTACCGCGACCTCGCGGGGTTCGGGCGGCGCGCGATGGACGTGCCGTCCGCCGAGCTGACGGCCGAGGTGGCCTATCAGATCGGCGCCCTGGAGGTCTTCGCCCGGGCGGCGGGCACACGCGTGTCCTACGTCAAGCCGCACGGCGCGCTCTACAACCGTTGCGTCCACGACGAGGAGCAGGCCACCGCGGTCGTCGACGGCGTGCTCCTCGCCGACGCCACGCTGCCCGTGCTGGGCCTGCCCGGCTCGCGTCTTCTGGAGGCGGCCCGGAAAGCGGGCCTGGAGGCCGTCACCGAGGCCTTCGCGGACCGCGCCTACACCGACGAGGGCACGCTGGTGCCACGCGGCCAGGAGGGTGCGGTGGTCACCGATCCCGAGGCGGTCGTGGAGCGCTCGCTGGGCCTGGCCCGGGACCACGCGGTCACCACCCGCTCCGGTGCCGCCATCGAGGTCGAGGCCCGCTCCCTGTGCCTGCACGGCGACACCCCGGGCGCGGTGGAACTGGCCCGACGGGTGAGAGAGCGCCTGGAGTCCTCGGGCGTCCGGGTGGAGGCCTTCGCATGAGGGCGCTGCGCGTCGGGGACGACGCCCTGCTCGTCGAGGTGTCCTCGGGCGAGGAGGCCCAGGCCCTGCACGCCGAGCTGGTGCGTCGCCGCGCGGAGGGCTCGCTGTCGGTCCGCGAGATCGTGCCCGCGGCCCGCACGGTCCTCCTCGACGGTCTCGCCGACCCCGCCCGCCTGACCACCGAACTCACCGACTCCGAGGTGCCGCCCGCTCCCCCACGCGCGCGTGAGGTGATCGAACTCCGGGTGCGTTACGACGGCCCGGACCTGGCCGACGTGGCCGCACACTGGGGCGTCTCACCCGAGGAGGTGGCCCGCGTCCACGCCGGCACCGAGTTCACCGTCGCCTTCTGCGGATTCGCCCCCGGTTTCGCCTACCTCACCGGCCTGCCCGACCGCTACGACGTCCCGCGCCGGGTCACGCCGCGCACGGCCGTCCCGGCCGGTTCGGTCGCGCTCGCGGGCCCGTACACCGGCGTCTACCCGCGCTCGTCGCCGGGCGGCTGGCAGCTCATCGGCACCACGGACGCCGTTCTGTGGGACCACACGCGCGTGCCGGCCGCACTGCTCTCGCCGGGTGCGCGGGTGCGGTTCGTGCCGATGGGGGCGGCATGACGGACCGCGCCCTCTCCGTCGTCAGGGCCGGAGCACTGACCACCGTCCAGGACCGGGGCCGCCCGGGCCACGCCCACCTCGGCGTCCCCCGCTCGGGCGCCCTGGACGGTCCCGCGGCCGACCTCGCCAACCGTCTGGTCGGCAACCGCCCTGAGGCGGCCGTCCTGGAGACCACGATCAACGGCTGTGCGCTGCGCCCCCGTTCGGCGGTCACCGTGGCCGTCACGGGCGCTCCCTGCCCGATCACGGTGGACGGCCGTCCGGCGGCCTGGGGCGCACCGGTGCGCGTGCCGGCCGGAGCACTGCTGACCGTCGGGACGGCCGTTTCAGGGCTGCGCAGTTATGTGGCCGTCTCCGGCGGAATCGCCGTGGAGCCGGTCCTGGGCAGCCGCTCCACGGACCTGCTGTCCGGCCTGGGCCCGACGCCCCTCACGGACGGTGCGGTACTCCGACTGGGCACACCGAACTCCCTCCACACACGCGTGGACACGGCACCACAGCCGGCGCCCCCGGCAGAACTCGTCCTCCGCGTCACGCTGGGCCCCCGGGACGACTGGTTCACCCCGGAAGCGGTACGAACCTTCACCTCCCGCGCCTTCCAGGTGTCCTCGGCGAGCAACCGCATCGGCCTGCGCACGGAGGGGCCGGCCCTGGAGCGGGCCCGGCCGGGCGAACTCCCCAGCGAGGGAATGGTCCTGGGCGCGGTCCAGGTCCCGCCGAACGGCAGGCCGGTGGTCTTCCTCGCGGACCACCCGACCACCGGTGGCTACCCGGTGATCGGAGTGGTCCGCGAGACGGATCTCCCAGCGGCGGCCCAGGCGGTACCGGGAACCCGGGTGCGCTTCGTGAAGGCACATCGCCGATGACCGGCCGAGGACGACGAAGCGCGGGCCTCTCATGACACACCCCCGACTCATGACACACCCCGGGCTCATGACGCGCCCCCGCTCACGCCACGCCTCCCGGCACGGAACGCGGTACGAGGACCTCCGCGTCGTGCGCGGCGAGGAACGCACGGACCGCCGCGTCCCACCCGAAGCACTCCGCACGCGCGCGTGCGGTCCCGCGACGCTCCGCCTCGGGCCGTTCGAGGAGCACGTCCACGGCGTCCGCGAAGGCCTCCCCGCGGTCGGCGGCGACGCCCCCAGCAGATCCGATGACCTCCGGCAGCGCGGAGGAGGCGCTCACCACCACCGGCGTTCCGCACGCCATGGCCTCCAGCGCGGCCAGCCCAAAGGTCTCGGCCGGCCCGGGGGCCAGGCACACGTCGGCGGATGCCTGGAGGGCGCCGAGCAGGCCGCCGTCGGAGAGGTGCCCGAGGAAGGTGACCGGCAGCCCGCGCTCCCGCGCCCGCTGCTCCAGACGTGACCGCAGCGGCCCGTCCCCGGCCACCACGAGCACCGCCCGTCGCCCGCGCCGTACCAGCGCCTCCACGGCGTCCAGCGCGGTGCCGGGCCGCTTCTCCACGGACAGCCGGGTGCACGTCACGAGGAGTGTCTCGTCCTCGCGCGCGTACCGGGCGCGCAGTCCCGCGTTGCGCAGCGCCGGGCGCCGCTCGACCAGATCGACGCCGAGTGGGGCGCGTACGACATTGCGGGCGCCGATCCGCACGAACTCCCGCTCGGCGAACTCGGTGGTGCACACCACGCGCGCGTACGTGTGCGCCGTACGCACGTTGAGGGCGTCGGCGGCACGCCGGGCCGCGCGCTCCGACAGGCCCCAGGTGCGCAGCACACCGTCGGCGGTCTCGTGGGAGACCATCACGGCGGGGACGCGAGCACGCCGGGCCCATGTGCCGGTCCACCTGAGGGTCGTACGGTCGCAGACCTCCAGGCGGTCGGGGGCGAGCTTCTCCAGGAGCCGGGCCACGCGCCGCTTGTCGGCGAGGACGCGGTACCCGCCGGTGCCGGGGAGCAGGAGCCCTGGCAGGGTGATGATCCGTCCCTGCTCGGTCAGGCGGTCGCTCGCGCGGTCGCCGGGGACGATGAGCACGGGATCGTGTCCGGCCGCCCGGTAGCCCTTGCCGAGTTCGCGCAGGGCGGTGCGCAGGCCGCCCGAGGCGGGGGCGACGAAGTTGGCGAGACGGACGATCCGCAGCGACCGGCCGCTCATGCCGCCATGTCCACTCATGCCGCCACCGCCGTCTTCCGGCCGGTGAGCACGGCGGCGTAGTGGCCGATCAGCTGGTCGCCGACGGCCGCCCAGGTACGCCCCTCGACCATGGCCCGCGCGGTGACGCCGAACGAGGCACGCAGCCGGGGGTCGGCGGTCAGGGACCACACCGCGTCCCGTAGGGCCGCCGGGTCGCGCGGCGGGACGAGGAACCCGGTCCGTCCGTGGGCGACCAGGTCCAGCGGACCGCCGGCGGCGGGCGCGACGACGGGCACGCCGCTCGCCATGGCCTCCTGCACGGTCTGGCAGAAGGTCTCGAAGGGGCCGGTGTGCGCGAAGACGTCGAAGGAGGCGAAGATCCGGGCCAGTTCGTCGCCCATACGGCGGCCCAGGAAAACCGCGCCGGGCAGTGTCTGCTCGAGAGCGGGCAGGCTCGGCCCGTCTCCGACCACCACGACCTTGACGCCCTCCAGTCGGCAGGTGTCGGCCAGCAGCTCGATGTGCTTCTCAGCGGCGAGCCGTCCGACGTATCCGACGATCACCTCCCCGTTCGGGGCGAGTCGGCGGCGCAGCGCCTCGTCGCGCAGGTCGGGCCGGAAACGGACGGTGTCCACGCCCCGCGGCCACAGCTCGACCCGGGGCACGCCGTGTGCCTCCAGGTCGCGTAGGGAGGCGCTGGACGGGGCGAGGGTGAGGTCGGCGGCGGCATGGACGGAGCGGATACGGCGCCAGGCGGCGGCTTCTCCCGCGTGCACGTAGGTGCGGGCGTATCCGGCGAGGTCGGTCTGGTAGACGGCAACGGCGGGGATGCCGAGCCGGGCGGCGACGGCCATGCCGCGGACGCCGAGGACGAAGGGGCCGGCCAGGTGGACGACGTCGGCACGGTGCGCGGCGATCGCCGCGGCCACGCGCCTGCTGGGAAGGGCGACGCGGACCTGGGGGTAGCCCGGGAGGGGGAGGGAGGGGACACGGACGACGGGGCACGGCGCGAGGGCGTCCACGCCGGGTCCGGGGCCGGACGCGGTGGCCGGCGCGACGACGAGCGGAAGGTGACCGCGGTCCACGAGGTGCCGGGCGGTCTGGAGCGCGCAGTGGGCCACGCCGTTCACATCGGGGGGAAAGGACTCGGTCACGATGACGACACGCATGGGGTTGTTCTCGCCGCCCTGGACGTGCCCGCGTCAACGGGGATCTTTCCTGACGAGGAACGTCCCATGAGCGTTGCGCTGCGCACCCGAGCAGGTCAGGCCACGTTCGTGCGGACCTGACCGGCGGGTCGCCCCGAGTTCACCCGGCGGGTGTGACAGGACCCGGAGGTTCACACCCGGGAGTGGTTTCACATGGCCGCGGTGTCCGGTTCGATACGGCTGCGGACGGCCGTCTGGACCTCGGCCTCCTCGGCCGGGTCGGCGGCCAGCCGGCGCAGTCGCTCCACCACCCGGGCGTCGCCGGTCTCGGCGTGCCGGGCGGCGATCTCGCGGGTGGTCTCCTCGCAGTCCCAGAGGCATTCGACGGCGAAGCCGGTGGCGAAGGAGGGGTCGGTGGCGGCGAGCGCACGGGCGGCGCGGCCGCGGAGATGGGAGGAGGCGGTCTCCCGGTAGATGTGGCGCAGCACGGGGGCGGCGCACACGATGCCGAGGCGTCCGGTGCCGTCGACGAGGGTCCACAGGGTGGCCGCGTCGGGCCCCTCGCCCCGTACGGCCTCCCGGAGGGCCGCGAGCACGAGGTCCCGGTCCTGGGCTCCGCCCAGGCAGGCGAGCATGCGTCCGGAGGCGGCGCCCAGCGGATCGGGCCGGCGGGCCCAGCCACGGGCGCGGTCGACGGCGGCGATGCTGCGCATGCGTTCGAACGAGTCGAGGGCGGCCTCCACGACGGCCGGTGAGCCGGTGACGGCGGCCAACTCGATCAGGTCGAAGGCGTCGGGGTCGTTGCTGTCGGAGAGATACCGCAGAGCTGTGGCCCGGGCCCCGTCGGTGCCGTCCTTGGCGACCGCGATGATCTCTGGCCGGTCCTCCGGGCCCGCGACGGCGGCCAGGCAGCGGGCGGCAGGCACATGAAGGGCGGCCCCGCGCTCGACGCCCTGCTGGGCCCATTCGAAGACGGCCTGCACGCTCCACCCCGGGCGGGGCCCGGCGGGTCGCATCTGACGTTGCCAGCGGTCGAAACAGCCGGCCTCCTGAGCGGCACGCACACGCGTAGAGACGGACGCACGGGGATCGTCGGCCCACAGCCGCCATGGCCTCGGTTCGAAGGCGTCCCTGACGACGGCGGCCAGCTCGGCCTCGCCCTCGGGGTCGGTCCCGAACCGGGCGAGGACGGGCGCGGCAAGAGCGCGCAGACCGGCGTCGTCGTCCCGCAGCGCCAGCTCGTCCAGCGCCCAGGCCCAGTTGGAGCCCGAGGCGGCGTACCTGCGCAGCAGTTCGAGCGCGTCGCGCCGGCCGTAGGAGGCGAGATGGCCGAGGACGGCCAGAGCGAGGCCGGTGCGTGACTCCTCGGTGTCGAAGACGTCGTCCACCTCGAAGAGGTGCGCCTCGATCTCGTCCAGCTCGCCGTTGAGGTCGAGGAAGAGACGGGCGTAGTACAGCGAGCGGTTCTCCACCTGCCAGTCGTGGCGGGGATCGCGCAGCACGCAGTGGTTCAGGGCCGCGAGCGCCTCGGCGCGCGGGGCGGTGAGCGCGTGCAGTGTGCCGTCGCCGCGGCCCCGCTGGAGCAGGCCGAGCAGCGTACCGCTGGGCGCTATGACCGGATCGAACATGGGAAACAGCCTCACATCAAGCGTCGACGCAACCGGGGACGTGCATTACCTGGCCGCGTGACAACACGTCGGGGCGCCCGCCGTTTCCTGCTTGCTGTAAGCCATCTTCCTCTGCCTCTCGTCGGTGGCCCATACGGACCGTGTCACGGTCCGCGCGGTGCGGCGTCAGCTGCCCGGCCATCACGTCCGTGAACCACGAGGTCATGATGACTCGGCACTTCCATCTGCCGCGACCGAAATTTCGGCGGCCTTGTACCGCCTCCCCCGTTGTGAGTGTTTTCGCTGGTCAGAACATGCGGATCAGTGTGCGGCGAACAGTTCGAGCAGTTCCGTCCTGCCGAACATCCGGGCGGTGTCGAGGGCCGAGGGGGTGCCCTCGGCCGGATCGGCGCCGCCTTCCAGCAGGGCCTCGATGACGTCCATGGAGCCCTTGAAGACGGCTCCGGCAAGCGGCGTCTGTCCCCGGTCGTTGACCCCGCCGGCCGCCGCCCCGCGGCCGACGAGCGCGCGGACCGCGTCCGCGTGACCGTGGTACGCGGCGAGCATCACGAGCGAGTCCCCGCAGTCGTTGGTGAGGCCCGCCGGAACACCCGCGTCGACGTACGCCACGAGCGCCTCGGTCTGACCCTGCCGGGCCAGATCGAAGATCTTGGTCGCCAGCTCCACGACCTCGGGGTCGGGGGCTTCAGTCATCGGCCGGACCGCCTCTCATACAACCGTTCATACGACCGTTCAGGTGAATCGCAAGGGTACTGGCTCGCGCCGCAGATGACCCGAAGTGCCGGAGGTAAAGATCACCACAGCTCTGCCAACTCGGTGAAATCGCGAAAATTTCATTCATTTGCACCTTTTGTCGTATGGATACATGCTGTGATCCTGGAAGTACTCATGGTGACTGTCCCCACGAACCAGGAGCACCACAATGATCCTCTCCATCTCGGGTGTCGTACTGCTCGGCATCGTCGTCTTCATCTTCTTCCGCAAGGACGGGCTCAAGGCCTCGCACGCCCTGATCTCGGCGCTGTTCGGCTTCTACCTCGCCAGCACGGCCATCGCGCCGAGCATCAAGGCCGGCGGCGAGAGCCTGGCGAGCCTCCTCGGCGGCATCAAGTTCTGACGCCGCCCCTCCCGTCCGTACGCACCTCCAGGAGACAGCAGTGGCCCGCCGCCCCCTCCCCCGCATCCTGAGCACAGGCAGCGCCCAGATCGCCCGGAGCCGGGAGCTGGCCCGGACGGCGGCCGACAGTGCCACCGACGTCCTCCACCCGCTGATCACGATCACCCGCGGGCTGCGCCGGCTGGCCTCGGCCGGGCGGCGCAGGTGGGCCGACACCCCCAAGGACAGGCGTGGACCGCTGCTGTTCCTGGTGGCCTCGGTGGTCCTGGTCGTGGCGCTCGTTCCGTACGGCCCGCTGCTCGCCGTCATCAGCCTGATGGCGGCGGCAGCCCGGCAGGGCCGGGACCGCAGCCCGTCGGAGCCGGAAGGGCCGGACGAGACGCAGACACAGCGCCTGCAGTCGCTGTACGAAGCGCTCGTCCCGTACTTCTCGGCGGCCGAGGACCCGGCCCCGCTGTACACGCACGGCGGCGAGTGGGAGAAGGCCTTCCCCGCGTACGACTTCGACGGCACCGGCCGCATCACCCACCTGCTGGTCCGCTACCCGGCCTACTTCACCGACGGCGAGGCCGAGTCCCGGGCCCGCATCGAGCAGTTGCTGCACGCCAAGTCGGGCCGCGGTCGCGAGTACCACTTCACCTGGGACGAGGAGGGCAACGAGCTCACGGTCACCGTCCTCGCCCCGCTGCCCACCGACATCGCCGCCCAGCGTTTCGTCACGGCCCCGGGCGAGACGGTCCTCGGCTTCACCGACCCCACCCAGGTCCAGCGCACGCTTCCGCTCGGCTTCGGCGACGGGCAGCGCGACGTCCCGCCGGTCGTCTGGCGCACCGGCATCCGCTCCACGGAGCCGCACCTGCTGGTCATGGGGCAGCCGGGCAGCGGCACCTCGACCCTGCTGCGTTCCATCGCGCTCCAGGCCCTTCAGTACGGCGATGTCGTCATCGTCGAGGGCGGCGGCACCGGCGAGTACGCGTGCCTGACCGGGCGGGACGGGGTCCTCGCGGTCGAGTGCGGGCTCGCGGGGGCGCTGGCGAGCCTGGAGTGGGCGGCCACCGAGACCGAGCGCCGCCTGATCGCGACCAACCGTGCCCGGCAGGCCGGCCATCCGCCGCCGGAGGACACCAAGCGTCCGCTGTGGATCCTCCTGGACCGTCCGAGCGCCTTCACCCACCTGGCCGCCGCGGACGGCCGCAAGGATCCGCAGTCCCTGCTCCAGGTCCCCCTGCGGCACGGGCGCGCGGCGAACGTCACGGTGGTGGTGGCCGACCAGTTCGACAGCGCGGAGGCGCTGAGCGAGCCGGTACGGCAGCACACGCGCGCGCGTGTCGTGCTGGGCCCCGCGACGCCGGACCAGTTGGAGGCCTTCCTCGGGGCGCCTCCGCACACGACCCCGGTGTCCGAGGTCCCGCCGGGCCGCGGGTACGCCCGCCTCGGATCGGGCCCGGTGCATCGCCTCCAGGTCCCGGCGACTCCGGATCCCTACGACGACGCGACGAGCGAGGCGGACCGGCAGGCGGTGGTGGCCCTGCTGCCGGCACGGACGACTCCGGCCGATGCGGAGACGGTCCCCTCGGGAGCGGAAGCGGTGCCCTCGGAAGCGGAGGTTGTCCCTTCGGGAGCGAAGGTTCTCGCTTCGGGAGCGGAGGCTGTCCCCTCGGAAGCGGAGCAGGAGGCGGTGGCCGCAGAAGCGCCGTAGCCGTCAGCGGTGGTCGTGCGGCTGCGGGTGCGTGGGGGCTGGTCGCGCAGTTCCCCGCACCCCTGGGCAGGTCCCGTCGCCGTCAGTCGCACTGCGCCGCGGCCGCCCCCGATCCGCCGCCCGCCCACTCCGTTCACGCCACGAACGTACGCGGCGCCTCCCCGCCCCCGGATCCTCCGCTCTCCACGACCCGCGCCGCGGCAGCCAGCCGCGCCGCAGCCTCGTCGGCCACCGCGCCTCCGACGGTGAACGGCAGTCGCACATAGCCCTCGAAGGCACCGTCGACCCCGAACCGCGGCCCCGACGGAACCCGTACGCCCACCCGCTCACCGACCTCCGCCAGCCGGGACCCCGACAAGCCCCCGGCCTTCACCCACAGCGTCAGGCCGCCCTGCGGCACCTCGAACTCCCAGGACGGCAGTTCCCTGCGCATCGCCGTCACCAGCGCGTCCCGGTTCTCCCGGGCCTGACTTCGCCGCAGCTCGACCGCCTGCTCCCATCCCCCGGTGCTGAACAGCCAGTTCACGGCCAGCTGCTCGAGAACCGGCGTCCCGAGGTCGGCGTAGGCCCGCGCGGCGACCAGGCTGCGGATCACGTCCGGTGCCCCCCGGACCCACCCGATCCGCATCCCCGCCCAGAACGCCTTGCTGGCGGAGCCGACGGTGACCACGGTGGAGCCGGCCGGGTCGAAGGCGCACACCGGCCGTGGCATCGAGACGTCGTCGTCCAGCCACAGTTCGGTCATCGTCTCGTCCGCCACCAGCACGGTCCCCGCCGACCGCGCCGCCTCCACCAGCTGCCGCCGCTGGTCCTCGCCGGCCAGCGCACCGGTCGGGTTGTGGAAATCGGCCACGACGTAGGCGATCCGCGGCGCCGCGTCCCGCAGAACCTGACGCCAGCGGTCGATGTCCCAGCCCGTCAGCCCCTCCGCCATCGCGACGGGTACGAGCCGGGCGCCGGCCTCCCGCATCAGCTGAAGGATGTTCGCGTAGGACGGCGACTCCACCGCGATCCGCTCACCCCGGCCCCCGAACAGATGACAGATCGCGTCGATCGCGCCCATCGCGCCGGTCGTGACCATGATCTGCTCGGGCATGGTGGGGATCCCGCGCCTGGTGTACCGCTCGGCGATCATCGCGCGCAGAGCCGGCAGACCCGCCGGGTAGTCCCCGTGCGTGTGGGCGTACGGCGGCAGTTCCTCCAGGGCGCCCTGCACCGCACGGGTCAGCCACGGCTCGGGGGCGGGCAGTGCCGCGCAACCGAGGTCGATCATCGAACCCAGAGCTTCGGGCGGGAGGGGTTCGAGACCGCGTGCGGGGAGGGGGTTCCCGGCGGGTACGGCGGTCCAGCTGCCCGCGCCGCGCCGGGACTCCAGGAATCCCTCGGCCCGCAGCGCCTCGTAGGCCGCCGCCACGGTCGTACGGCTGACGGACAGGGAGAGGGCCAGCTCACGTTCCGCGGGCAGGCGTGCGGCCACCGGGACCCGGCCCTCCAGGACCAGCAGGCGGATGCCGTCGGCGAGTGCGCGGTAGGCCGGCGGCCGGCGTGTTCCGGGGCCCGCGGGACGGTCCTGCTGGGAGTTGAGCAGGCGGGCGAGCTGCGCCGCGCCCACCGCCGAGGTCCACTGCGCCACTGAAATCAGTCCACCTTCCCCGAATTGGCCATGGATGGCGTGCCACCCCAAGCCACAGGGTGTCATGTGTCAGGCCACTACCACCACAGGGGGACCCACCTTGTCCACGCAGAGCCGTCCGGTACGACGGTTGACCCAGCTGTACGTCGGACTCGCTCTGTACGGGGCCAGCTCCGCCCTGCTCGTCGAGGCGGGCCTGGGCCTGGAGCCCTGGGGCGTGCTGCACCAGGGGCTCGCCGAACTCACCGGGGTGTCGATCGGTGTCGTGTCGATCGTCGTGGGCGCGGCGGTGCTGCTCCTGTGGATCCCGCTGCGCCAGCGGCCGGGTCTCGGCACCGTCTCCAACGTCTTCGTGGTCGGCATCGCCATGGACGCGACCCTCGCCGCGGTCCCGGACGTGCACGGTCTCGCCGTACGGATTCCGCTCCTGCTGGCCGGGATCGTGCTCAACGGTGTGGCCACCGGTCTCTATATCGCCGCCGGCTTCGGCCCGGGCCCGAGGGACGGTCTGATGACCGGGCTGCACCGGCGGACGGGACGCTCCATCCGGCTGATGCGGACCGCGGTCGAAGTGGCCGTCGTGGTCACGGGATTCGTGCTCGGCGGCACCCTCGGCGTCGGAACCGTCCTGTACGCGGTGTCCATCGGCCCGCTCGCCCAGGTCTTCCTGCGTATGTTCGCCGTTCCCCCGGCGTCCGACGGCAGCACGGTCGTTGCCACCGGGCGACCGCGGGGAGCGATACTGCGTCCGTGACCCCGCGGATACGCCACCCCTACCTCGACCATCCCGGCCCCATCCCCTTCGCCCACCGGGGCGGGGCGGCGGACGGCCTGGAGAACACGGCGTTCCAGTTCCGGCGGGCGGTCGAGGCGGGCTACCGGTACCTGGAGACCGACGTCCACGCGACCGCGGACGGCAAGCTGGTCGCCTTCCACGACGCGACGCTGGACCGGATGACCGACGGGGCGGGCCGGATAGCGGACCTGCGCTGGGCCGAGGTGCGGCACGCGCGCGTGGCGGGCAAGGAACCGGTGCCGCTCTTCGAGGAGCTCCTGGAGGTCTTCCCCGAGGCGCGCTGGAACGTCGACCTCAAGGACGAGCCGGCCCTGCAGCCCCTCCTTGACCTCGTCGAGCGCACCGGAACCTGGGACCGGATCTGCGTCGGCTCCTTCTCGGAGGCGCGGGTGATGCGCGCCCAGCGGCTCGCCGGACCCCGCCTGGCGACGTCGTACGGCACCCGGGGCGTGCTGAACCTGCGGCTGCGCTCGTGGGGCGTCCCGGCGGCACTGCGCCGCTCCGCCGTCGCCGCCCAGGTGCCCGAGTCCCAGTCCGGCATCCAGGTGGTCGACCACCGCTTCGTGCGCGCCGCCCACGCGCGCGGGCTCCAGGTGCACGTGTGGACGATCAACGAGCCCGCTCGCATGCACCGGCTCCTGGACCTGGGAGTCGATGGCATCATGACCGATCACATCGACACACTGCGCAAGGTCATGGAGGACCGCGGCGTCTGGGTCTGACCCATGTCCGACCGGCCCGTTCCCCGGCCGGCGCACGGCACCTTTCACGGGGAAGCGAGGGCACGGGTGGGCACCGACACCGTGCGGGCGGGCGCGGCGGACGAGGCCGCCGACCGGCGGCGTGAACAACGCGGCTGGTACTTCTACGACTGGGCGTGCTCCGTCTACTCGACGAGCGTGCTCACCGTGTTCCTGGGCCCCTATCTGACGTCGGTCGCCAAGCGCGCGGCGGACGCGGACGGATACGTCCACCCCCTGGGCATCCCGGTGCGTGCCGGTTCCTTCTTCGCGTACTCGGTGTCCCTGTCGGTGATCGTGGCCGTCCTGGTGATGCCCCTGGTGGGCGCCGCCGCCGACCGCAGTGGCCGCAAGAAGCCGCTCCTGGCGGCCGCCGCCTACACCGGGGCCGCCGCGACGACCGGCATGTTCTTCCTCGGCGGCGACCGCTATCTGCTCGGCGGCGTCCTCCTGGTCGTCGCGAACGCGGCGCAGTCCGTGGGGTCGATGCTCTACAACTCCTACCTCCCGCAGATCGCCCCGCCCGAGGAGCGCGACGCCGTCTCTTCCAAGGGCTGGGCCTTCGGCTACGCGGCGGGCGCCCTGGTGCTGGTGGCGAACCTCGTTCTCTACACGGGCCACGACTCCTTCGGCCTCTCCGAGAGCGCCGCGGTCCGCATCTGTCTGGCCTCGGCCGGGCTGTGGTGGGGCGCCTTCGCGCTGATCCCGCTACGCCGGCTGCGCGACCGGAGTTCCCCGACGAAGGAGCCGACGGCCCCGGGCCTGCGGCAGCTCACCGCCACCGTCCGCGACATGCGCCGCCACCCGCTCACGCTCGCCTTCCTGCTGGCGTACCTGATCTACAACGACGGCATCCAGACGGTGATCTCCCAGGCGTCGGTCTACGGCTCCGAGGAACTGGGTCTCGGGCAGTCGACGCTCATCGCGGCCGTGCTCCTGGTCCAGGTGCTCGCGGTGGCGGGGGCGCTGGCACTGGGCCGGCTCGCCCGCACCTACGGGGCCAAGCGCACGATCCTCGGCTCGCTGATGGCCTGGGCGGTGGTCCTGGGCGCCGGGTTCTTCCTGCCCGCTGGCGCGCCCGGGTGGTTCTTCGTCCTGGCCGCCGGCATCGGGCTCGTCCTCGGCGGCAGCCAGGCCCTGTCCCGCTCCCTGTTCTCCCACATGGTCCCGCCCGGCAAGGAGGCCGAATACTTCTCGGCGTACGAGATGAGCGACCGCGGGATGAGCTGGCTGGGCCCCCTGCTGTTCGGGATCACCTACCAGCTGACGGGAAGTTATCGGGACGCGATCATCTCGCTGGTGGCCTTCTTCGTCATCGGGTTCGCCCTGCTCGCACGGGTCCCGGTGCGGCGGGCGATCAGCGACGCGGGCAATCCCGTACCCGAAAGGATTTAGCGTTCAACACGAAAGCGCTGTAGTGTACGCGTTTGGCCTGCCAGGCGTACCGTTACTGCGCGTCAAAGATGTCGCAACGCTCCGTGACATCTGCTAGCAGATGTGACAAACCGGGCGCTGGTGGGTACAACAAGGGGCGGCTACGACGGCGACGCAATGCCCGGGACGGGACCCGGAACGGGAATCTTTACCGCCGACCGGACGTTGACCGGTATGACGACGACAGCGACACCTGTCCTGTGGGCGACAAGCCCGGGAGGCACGATTCATGAGTGAGCGAGCTCTTCGCGGCACGCGCCTCGTGGTGACCAGCTACGAGACGGACCGCGGCATCGACCTGGCCCCGCGCCAGGCCGTGGAGTACGCATGCGAGAAGGGGCACCGCTTCGAGATGCCCTTCTCGGTCGAGGCGGAGATTCCGCCGGAGTGGGAGTGCAAGGTCTGCGGGGCCCCAGCACTCCTCGTGGACGGCGACGGCCCTGAAGAGAAGAAGGCCAAGCCCGCGCGTACGCATTGGGACATGCTGATGGAACGACGCACCCGAGAGGAACTCGAAGAGGTCCTCGAGGAGCGTCTGGCGGTTCTGCGTTCCGGCGCGATGAACATCGCAGTTCATCCCCGGGACAGCCGCAAGTCGGCCTGAGCGGGAACACAGCGCATACAAGTAACCGCGGGCGCGGTACGTGACTCACGTACCGCGCCCGCGGTTTGTGCTGCCCCGCTTCGGCTCAGCGGGTGAGCGGCGGGCGCGGTTCCTTGGGGGTGCCGTCGCCCGGCTCGTCCCGGACGATCACCTCGCCCTGGACCACCTTGCCGTCCGGGCGCTGCATACGGGCCTGCTGGAACGCGTCGCCCAGGGTGCCGGGGGCGGCGGCGCGGATCCTGCGGTCGAAGGTGCGCTCGGCGTAACGGCCGACGGCCTTCTGGACCGGCGGGATCAGCAGGAGCAGCCCCACCGCGTCGGAGAGCAGGCCGGGGATCATCAGGAGCAGGCCGCCCAGCATCATCAGGCCGTTGCCACCGCTGCCGGAGCTCGACGGGGCGCCGCCCCGCTGGAGCGCCTCGTTCAGGTTCTGGAAGGCACGGCGGCCGGCCCGCTTGATGACCACCGAGCCGAGCACGAAGCCGGCGACCAGCAGCAGGAACACCGCGAACCCGCTCGCCGCGCCCGCGACCACGGTCAGCAGCCAGATCTCCAGCACCAGCCAGGCGGCGACGCCCAGCGGCAGGAAGGTGCGCATACGGGAGCGGCGGGGCCGGGCGGGGTACGTGGGGGTCGGAGCGCCTGTCGTCATACGTCCAGTGTGCCTGGGCGCGGCTCAACACGGCATAAGGGACGATCAGCCAGGCCTGTGAGGTCGTAGAACTACGACCGTGGGCGCTTTGCCCGGGCTGTGATCCTGCCGACCCGCTCCCCCACGCCCCAGGTGGTGACCCGCCACAGGGCCTCCACGAGGATGTCGCGGCTCATCTTGGAGTCGCCGAGTTCGCGCTCGACGAAGGTGATCGGCACCTCGACGACGTGGTAACCGGCCTTGACCGCGCGGCGGGCGAGGTCGACCTGGAAGCAGTAGCCCTGGGAGGCGACGTCGTCGAGGCCGAGGCCTTCGAGGGTCTCGCGGCGGAAGGCGCGGTAGCCGCCGGTGATGTCACGGAGGGGGAGGTCGAGGGCGACGCGCGAGTAGAGGCTGCCGCCGCGGGAGATGATCTCGCGGGACCTGGGCCAGTTCACGACCCGGCCGCCGGGCACCCAGCGGGAGCCGAGGACCAGGTCGGCGCTCTTGAGGGCGGTCAGCAGCCGGGGCAGTTCCTCGGGCTGGTGGGAGCCGTCGGCGTCCATCTCGACCACGACGCCGTAGTCGTGGTCCAGGCCCCAGCGGAAGCCCGCGAGATAGGCGGCGCCGAGACCCTCCTTGCCCTTGCGGTGCAGGACGTGGACGTGGTCGTCCTCGACGGCCAGTTCGTCGGCGAGCTTGCCGGTGCCGTCGGGGCTGTTGTCGTCGGCCACGAGGACGTGCGCCTCCGGGACGGCCTTGCGCACCCGGCGGACGATGGCCTTGATGTTCTCCGCCTCGTTATAGGTCGGAATGATCACCAACGCCGTGCCGAGCGGGCCGAATCGCCTCTCCTGGCCCGTGTGGGTCCCGTCGCCGTCGTTCACCGCTACCCCTTCGAGTCAATGCGCAGGCGTCCACCATAGTGCGCACGGCCTGCGATGACGTGACAAGGCGTTCGTATGTTGGTGTCGTTTCCGCAAGATCGGGGTAAGAATACTGTTTTCGGCCGCGATGGCCGACCAGCTGCATAGCCGAATGCCTGCATGCCCGCCCTCGCTGCGGATGGGGGCCCGGCGCCCTTCGGGCCGACCTGGGGCCCGCTGGCTGCGGGTCGACCGAAAGCCGTTGTCTACTGAACGCCCGGGCCCCACCCGGGTCACACCTCCCCGGCCGGACGGAACGTTCCCTCGCCGTGCCGCGAGCGCTGAGCCTGGCTCCCAGTGGCGGTGTTCCGGTGCGGCACACCGTCCCTGACCCAGCGGCGCTGCGACGACTGGGCGGAGGTTCCCCGGTCGGGCGTCCGGTGGTGGACCCGGCCGAACCTACCGGCCTCCTGCCGTCGGCTGTCAACAGCCGTTCGACCTGCGCATCTTCCGGCAATGCCCTGGTCAGGGCCGAGGATGCGCAGGTCGAGCGACAGCGGGGCGGCGGGCGATCGGTACCGCGCCACCCCGGAGATCACTCGCCCGGCCGTACGAAGACCGTCCGTCCGCCGACCACGGTGCGCAGGCAGACGGGCAGGTCACGGCCCGGCGTCAGGTCGGGCAGGCCGGGGGTGCCGGAGCGGGGGTCGGTGGACCAGCGGGCGACCCGGTCGTCGGGGGCCTGCACGACGAGTTCGCCGGTGCGCCACACGGCGTAGTCGGCGGGGGCGCCGGGCACCAGGACGCCCGCGTCGTCCCGGCCGACCGCACGCCAGCCGCCGCGGGTGTGCGCGGTGAAGGCGGCGCGCACGGAGACGCGGTGCTCGGGCGTGCGGTGGAAGGCGGCCGCGCGGACCGTGCCCCACGGGTCGAGGGGGGTCACGGGGCTGTCGGAGCCGAAGGCGAGCGGGACACCGGCGCGCAGGAGGGCCGCGAAGGGGTTCAGGCGGCTCGCACGCTCCCCGCCCAGGCGCCGGGCGTACATGCCGTCCTCGCCGCCCCACAGGGCGTCGAAGGCGGGCTGGACGGACGCGGTGAGGCCGAGCTCGGCGAAGGCGGCGATGGCCTCGGGGGTGAGCATCTCGGCGTGCTCGACGCGGTGCCGGGCGGCACGGACGCGGGCGAGGCCGAGTTTCTCCGCCACGGCGCGGACGCCTTCGACGACCGCGGTCACCGCCGCGTCGCCGATCGCGTGGAAGCCGGCCTGGAGGCCCGCCTCGGTGCAGGCCGCGACATGGTCGGCCACGGCGGCGGCGTCCAGGTAGGCGAGACCGGAGTGGTCGGCGTCGGCGTACGGCTCGTGCAGGCACGCGGTGTGGGAGCCGAGGGCCCCGTCGACGAAGAGGTCTCCGGCGGCGCCGAGCGCGCCGAGCTCGCGCGCCTTGGCAACGCCTTCGTAGCCCTGCTCGGCCCAGTAGCCGACCACCCTCGGGCCCGGCTCCTCGCCGGCGAGCCGCAGCAGCCCGGTGAAGTCGTCCTCGGAGGAGATCTCGGGGCCTGCGCATTCGTGAAGGGTGCCGATGCCGAGGGAGGCGGCGTGGGCGAGGGCGGCCCGCTGGGCCTCGACGCGCTGGGCGGCCGTGACGGAGCCGAGCGCGGTGGCGCGGACCGCGTGGTGGGCGTCGGCGGTGAGGGGGCCCTCCAGGCGGCCCAGGGACGTCATGTCGAGCAGGGCCGTCGTCACGACCGCCGAGTGGACGTCGATACGGCTGAGGTAGAGCGGACGGCCGCCGGACGCCTCGTCGAGTTCCGCGCGCGTGGGCGGGCGGCCGCCGGGCCAGCGGGAGGCGTCCCAGCCGTGGCCGAGCAGCACGCGGTCGTGCGGTCGGGCGGTCGCGAAGTCCCGTACGAGGGTCAGGGCCGCGTCCAGGGAAGGGGCGTCGGACAGGTCGAGGCCCGTCAGTGCGAGGCCCGTCGCGGTCGTGTGCACATGCGCATCCGTGAACGCGGGGGTGACCAGAGCGCCGTCCAGGTCCACGATCTCGTCGACGCCGTCCGCGAAGGCGTCGGCCGCACCCTCGGAACCGACCCAGGCGACCTGGCCCCGCTCCACGACCATCGCTGTCGCGAACGGGTCGGCGGGGCTGTGGACCTCGCCGCGGCGGAGGAGGAGGGTCTTCGGTTCACTCATGGGGACAGTTTCGCAGGGAGCTTCGGGCCGTAGCCGGGGCGGGTCGCGTTTCGGGTCCCGCGCGTTGTGGCTGCTTGCGCAGTTCGCCGCGCCCCCGAAAAGGTCGGCCCAGTCCCGTCAGATCCTCGGCGGCCTTGCCTCGTACGGGGTCGACAGGACCACCGTCGTACGCGTGGAGACCCCCGCCAGTGACCTCACACGGGCCAGCAGCTCCTCCAGCTCGTGGGGCGTCGCCACCCGCACCTTGAGGATGTAGTTCTCGTCGCCCGCCACACTGTGGCACGCCTCGATCTCGGGGACGCCGGCCAGCCGGTCCGCGATGTCGTCGGGGGCGCTGGGGTCGAACGGTTTGACCGAGATGAAGGCGGTCATGGGCAGGCCCACCGCCTCGGGGTCGACCACCGCGGCGTACCCGCGGATGACACCACGCTGCTCCAGCCGCCGCACCCGCTGGTGCACGGCCGAGGTGGACAGGCCCGTGGCCTTGCCCAGGTCCGTGTAACTCATCCGCCCGTCCTTGACGAGCAGCTGCACGATTTGTCGGTCCAGCTCCTCCATGGCGCAAGAACCTACAGTGCGGCTGATCTCCTCGGATACCTGAGCGCCCCAGGTCATGCCCGGTTCGTGATGTGACCGAGAGGCGCCTGTGAGCCGCCTGAGGGACAAAGCGACCGCCGCGGGCATCTGCGAGCGGCATGTGACGAAGGCCACACCGCTGCGAGGACCTCCGTGATGTCCTCGTGATTACCGCCGTGACGGGACGGGAAGTGCTTGCTGTGGTCGAGGCCGCAGCGCCTTCACGGCCCAGTCCGAGGGGGAGAACCCAATGCAGAGTCTTCAGCGTCCTGGTCGCACCGCGCCCAAGCGCCTCCAGGCGGTTGTCGAGTTCGAGCCGGAGGGCGTCGAACTCGACGCCCTCGACGACGAGTTCGACGCGTACGACACCTTCGAGATGTACCGGGTGGTCTGCCCGGACTGCGCGCAGCCCATCGCCCTGCTGGCGGACGAGGAGGTGCTGCCGGAGCACGCGCTGTGCGCCTCGCCGTGGAACCCGTTCGGCCTCACGGTCTGCGCCGGTACGGGCCGCAAGGCCGCCGAGGCCCGGTCCGCGGACGAGTCGGCGGAGCCCCAGGAGCAGGACACCGCCCTGCTGTTGA
Organism: Streptomyces sp. NPDC058307; assembly: GCF_042880295.1. Classification (NCBI taxonomy): domain Bacteria; kingdom Bacillati; phylum Actinomycetota; class Actinomycetes; order Kitasatosporales; family Streptomycetaceae; genus Streptomyces; species Streptomyces sp. NPDC058307. The sequence continues at coordinate 9,169 of NZ_JBHVYZ010000053.1, read as the reverse complement.
CGCTCCCTCAGGGACTCGACTGGCGGACCCAGCCGTTCTCGCACATCGCGGGCCCCGGTTCGCGCCCCATGCGCGTACCGGTGCTGCGCCGGGCCGCCTGAGCGACCGCACTCGATCCCAGTAGCTGCCCTGCACCATGGTTCGCAGGCCGCCGTGGTGCAGGATCAGTGCGTCCCGATCCGCCGGAAGGGCCACCTGCCGAGGAACACCTGGCGGTGGGCGATGCGCAGCATGACGATCGCGTGCCGCGGCGCGTGCAGCCTCGAGAACTCCATGTGGGCGGTCCGCGGCCGGCGGGTTCGGCGTAGCGGGCCTCGATCCGCCCTCGTGGTGCGCGAAGTCCGGCAGTCCGCGCCGACCGCGGTACGGGCCGTCGTCGGCCATGGCCGACCTCCGTGCCGGCGGTCGGCTGACGACAGGTCAGGCCGCCGTAGGTGACCAGATGTTCGGCCGCACTCCCGTGAACTCACGCGCGATTGCGGACACCGTGACCCGGCTGCGCACTTCCGCGTTGCCCTGGTATGACCCGTACGTATGCGCCGGTCGCAGAATCGGTTCCGACGGCCCCGTCCGCCTTTCGGCCGGCCCCGCCGCCGCTCCAGGACCCGCCCATCTACCGTGACCTGGTGCGCACCTGGGCGAGCGGGGGCCGCACCTTGCCGGGGCGCCACGACCCGGAGTGGGTACGGCTCGCGGCGCCGCAGGTCAGGCCGGGGCAGTTCAGCGCGTCTCCGGACCTGCCAGGTGACGGGCGATGACCATCCGCTGGATCTGGTTGGTGCCCTCGACGATCTGCAGGACCTTGGCCTCGCGCATGTACCGCTCGGCCGGGAAGTCCGCGGTGTAGCCATAGCCGCCGAGGACCTGGACGGCGTCGGTGGTGACCTTCATCGCGGTGTCGGTGCAGTGCAGTTTGGCCATGGCGGCCTGCTTGGCGAAGGGCCGCCCGGCGTCCCGCAGCCGCGCCGCCGCGAGGTACAGCGCACGGCCCGCCTCGATCTGGGTCGCCATGTCGGCGAGCATGAAGCGCAGCCCCTGGAAGTCGGCGATCGGCCGCCCGAACTGCTGTCGCCCGGTCGCATAGCCGACCGCCTCGTCGAGGGCCGCCTGGGCCACTCCGATTGCGCAGGCCGCGATGCCGAGCCGTCCCGAGTCGAGCGCGGACAGGGCGATCGCGAAGCCCTGCCCCTCGTCGCCGATGCGCCGTCCGTCCGGGACGCGCACCCCGTCGAAGTGGACCTGGGCGGTGGGCGAGCCCTTCATGCCCATCTTCTTCTCCGGCGCCGCGGCGCTCACGCCCTCCGCGTCCGCGGGCACCAGGAACGCGGTGATGCCGCGCGGGCCCTCCTCGCCGGTGCGCGCCATGACGGTGTAGAAGTCGGCGACCCCGCCGTGGGTGATCCAGGCCTTGGTTCCGGTGATCACCCAGTCCTCGCCGTCCCGGACCGCTCGGGTGCGCAGCGAGGCCGCGTCCGAGCCGGACGAGGGCTCGGAGAGGCAGTAGGCGCCGAGCAGTCCGCCGCCGAGCATCGCGGGCAGGTGCTCGACCTGCTGCTCCTTGGTGCCGTAGGTGGCGAGCGCGTAGGAGGCGAGGGTGTGCACGCTGACGCCGAGGCCGACGGTGAGGCGGGCGGCGGCGAGCTCTTCGAGGACCTGTAGGTAGACCTCGTACGGCTGGTCGGCCCCGCCGTGCTCGGAGGCGTAGGGCAGGCCGAGCAGGCCGGTGCGGGAGAGCAGGGTGAAGACCTCGCGCGGGAAGTGCCCGGCGTCCTCCTCCTCGGCCGCCTTCGGGACGATCTCGTGCTGCGCGATGTCGCGGACGAGCGAGATCAGCTCCCGGGCCTCGTCCGTGGGCAGTTGCCGGTCCACCGGCTGCGGGGCGCGGTCGGGCATGGCGACGCTCTCCTCCCTGTAGGGCGCTGGCGGGCGCACGCCGTGGGGTGGGGCGGCTCCGCCGGTCTCACTGGACGCCGGTCGCTGCTCGCGTCTCCCGGGTCACGGAAGCTGCTGACCAGCCGCTGCGCCCTGTGAGTATGCCCGAAAGGAGACCCCTGGTCACTGGTTAACGACCGCTTACTTCAAGATAGCCCAGCCCACCGACAGCCGGCCTCGAATCGGCCCGGGATTGGTCCGAACCATTGACGAGGTGGTCTAGTCCTCCTACTGTTCCGGCAACGCTTCACCGCGTTCATGCCAATCGGCTGGCGTTCCCCTCTCCCCCACGAGGAGACACCGATGCACCTTCCCCACCGCGCCCGCTTCCGGGCGCTGATCTCCGCCGCGTGCTGCGCGGTCCTCGGCGCGGGCCTGCTTGCCGGCGCGAGCAGCGCGACCGCGACCCCCGAGGCTCCCCACGTGAAGGCCGCCGGCTCCAAGGTCGTCGGCTACTTCACCGAATGGGGCACCTACGACCGCAAGTACTACGTCAAGAACATCGAGACCTCCGGCTCGGCGGCGAGGCTGACCCACATCAACTACGCCTTCGGCAACGTCACCGGCGGCAAGTGCGCGATGGGCGACGCCTACGCCGCGACCGACCGGGCCTACACGGCGGCCGAGTCCGTGGACGGGGTCGCGGACACGTGGGACCAGCCGCTGCGGGGCAACTTCAACCAGCTGCGCGAGCTGAAGAAGAAGCACCCGGGCCTGAAGGTCCTCTGGTCGTTCGGCGGCTGGACCTGGTCCAGCGGTTTCGGCGAGGCCGCCCGCAACCCGGCCGCGTTCGCGAAGTCCTGCTACGACCTGGTCGAGAACTCCAAGTGGGCCGACGTCTTCGACGGCATCGACATCGACTGGGAGTACCCGAACGCCTGCGGCAACACCTGTGACACCAGCGGCAGGGAGGCGTTCAAGAACCTGATGGCGGCGCTGCGTTCGAAGTTCGGGAGCGGTTCGCTGGTCACCGCCGCGATCACCGCGGACGCCACGGCCGGCGGCAAGATCGACGCGGCGAACTACGCCGGCGCCGCCCAGTACGTCGACTGGTACAACCCGATGACGTACGACTACTTCGGCGCCTGGGACGCGTCAGGACCGACGGCCCCGCACTCCCCGCTGAACTCCTACTCCGGCATCCCGAAGGCGGGCTTCCACACCTCGGCGACCATCGCCAAGCTCAGGGGCCTCGGCGTCCCGGCCTCGAAGCTGCTGCTCGGCATCGGCTTCTACGGCCGCGGCTGGACCGGCGTGACCCAGTCGGCGCCGGGCGGCACCGCGACGGGCCCGGCGGCGGGCACCTACGAGCAGGGCATCGACGACTACAAGGTGCTCAAGGCCAAGTGCCCGGCGACGGGGACGGTCGGCGGCACCGCGTACGCCAAGTGCGGCAACAACTGGTGGAGTTACGACACCCCCGCGACCATCGCGACGAAGATGACGTACAAGAACCAGCAGGGCCTCGGCGGCACCTTCTTCTGGGAGCTGAGCGGGGACACCTCGGGCGGCGAACTGATCAAGGCGATCAGCTAGCCGGGACCAGGTCATGAACTGACGGGTCCCACGGGGGACTTGGGGCGGGGGACCACGAGCCTCCGCCCCTTGCCGTCAGCCGTCCCGGCGAGCGGGCTCGGGCGCCGGGTAGGAGGGGTCCAGCTCCTCGATGGCGCGCATGGAGGCGCCGAGTGTCTTCACGAGGAGGGAGCACAGGGTGTCGCGGGAGAGCTGGGGCGGGCGGTCGATCCAGTCGAGGGTGGCGCCCTCGACACTGCACACCCAGGCGAGCAGGCCCATGCGCGCAAGCGGGGCGATGTCGGTACGGCCGTACGCCCCTTCGGCGATGGTCGCGACGATCGCCTCGCGCACCCCGTCCCGGATGGCGTGCACCTCGGCGTCGAAACCGACACCGCCGCTGACGACGGTGCGGTAGGCCGCCTGGTTGTGCTCGGCGTAGCGCAGATAGCTGTCCAGGGTGCGCTGGACGCGGTCCACCTGCTCCATCTCCAGACCGCTGGCCGCGTAGGTGACCAGGTCGGCGACGGAGTCCTGGATGATCGCCAGGTAGTAGCCCCGCTTGGACTGGAAGTAGTAGTAGATCAGCCCCTTGGCGACATGCGCCTGCTTGGCGATGTCGTCCATGGAGAGCGCGTCGTAGGACGTGTCCGCGAACAACTTCCGCCCGATGGAGATGAGTTCGGCGCGGCGCGCGACCGAGCGCTCGGTGCCGCGAGCCCGCGGCCGGGCGGCTTCACGCTGCTCACTGATATTCACGTATCGACCCTGGTCTCGGGCTGGCGGCGGGACATCCGCAGTATGTCAGGTCACCTATGGATCAGGTCACAGCAGACCGAGCTGCGTGACGAGCATCGCGATCACCGCGACAAGGACCCAGCCCGCGATGTGTTCGACGACCTTCGGGCCGTCGTCCTGGGGGCCGCCGGTACGGGTGCGGGCGGCGGCGGCGGCGGCTGACTGTGCGGTCATGGTGTCTCGCTGATCTCGGGCGACTGGGTGGACTCCCCCCACCGTTGCGTCCACTTTGCCACCGGCAGCGGCTTTTGCGGCAGAGACCTTGGTCACAGGGCCCCGGTCGCCCGGGGCCCTGAGCGGCCTCAGCGCACGCCCACCGCCGCGAGCGCCTTGCGCTGGCGCGCGGTCGGACAGGCGGGGAAGTACAGGTAGCAGACGCCTCCGGTGCCGGAGACGACCTTGCCGCTGGCGTTGTATCGCTTGGTACGCAGCCAGATGTTCTCCCACTCGCGCCGCTTGTACACGCGCCGCACCGCCTCGTCGCTCGGCGAGGCCGGGTCGTTGGCGATCACATCGCCCTCGGCGGTGAAGCCGATCACGGTCATGAGGTGGCCGGAGGTGCCGTAGCCGGCCCCGGTCAGCTCCTCCTTGAGGAACGACTGGGACGTTATGGCCGGGATGCCGGCCGCGATCAGGGTCTCCAGGTCGGTGAGCGAGCCCAGCCGGGTCACCACCCCCTGGAGATCCTTGAAGGTGGCCGCGTAGGCCGCGTTGAACGGCCAGTTGCCGCAGCCCGCGTACTGGTAGTCGTAGGTGTACCGGGCCGCGTGGCAGACCTGCGGGTCGGCGTACGACGGGTCGACCCAGGCCAGCTGCTCCTCGGTGAGCCGGCCGCCCCAGTACTCGATGATCATCTGCGAGGAGGTGGGGCTGCACCAGGCCTCGCCGCCGTTGTCGTACTCCGGGTACTGGCCCTTGTGGATCTCCTGCGAGTAGCGCGGGACGATCAGCTCTTTGGCGAGACCGGGCGTGGAGGCGGGGACGGTGAAGCGGTCCGGGACGTCCGAGCCCATCGCGCCCAGCCGCCGGACGGTCGGCGTGTTCTTCGCCCCGGGCTTGCGGTACAGGGTCAGCCGCAGCCGGTACGAGGCCAGCCGCAGTCCGGTCGACGGGTCGTCGATCGCGAAGGTGTCCGTCCAGATCGTGCTCTTGCCGTCGGTCTGGTCGTCGACCGAGGTCCGCTTGATGTCCCCGTCACCGGCCGCCCAGCGGCCCATCACGTACCAGGGGGTGGCCGTGCCGTCGGAGTATGTCCCCTGGAGTTCGATCTGGATCCAGGTGCCGGCCGGGGTGTGGGCGTTCCAGGAGGCGATCACCTCCGTCGAGGGGACGGTGAGCTGGTGGACCGGGGCGGTCCAGGTCGCGTACTCCCAGGTGGCGGTGGTCCCGGTGTGCGGGTCGGTGTACTCGGTGGTGCCCACGGGGGCGTCGATCACGAGGCCGGGGCGTTTACCGGCGACGGCACGGGTGCCGTTGGCGGTGCCGCCGCGCCAGTCGCTGTAGGTGGTCCAGGCGTGGTTGTCGACCGGGCGGGCGGCAGTCTCGTCGGACTCCGCGGCGACCGTGTTGCCTGCGGCGGTCGCGGGGCCCGCGCCGCCTGCCACCGCGGCGGCGACCGCGACGGCCAGAACGGTTCTGCGGGACGGCTGTTCGGCTCTGCTCATGGGTGGGAAAACCCCCAGGTGTCCGTGTCGGGGCGGGTCCAATGCACGGTTGTGCGCCAACTATGGATGAGGCGGCATGCTCCTGCCAGCACTTCGGCCCATGCCACGCCCACGAATATTGGTCTCGTCCACTGGCGTGACCTGGGAAGCTGCGGTTCCGGCGGCGATCACAGGCCCCTCACTAGACTGGACGGGCCCGACCGCCCATCCGTATGAGCACCTCAGGAACTCCTCATCCACTTCCTCGCCTCCCGGCTCCGCCGGCTGCCCCCGTCCTGCGGCCCGGTCCGTCTGATCGGCGTCGACGGACACGCCGGTTCCGGGAAGTCCACGTTCGCCGGGCAGTTGGCCGAGGCGCTCGACGGCGCTCCGGTGCTGCACCTCGACGACATCGCGAGCCACGACGAACTGTTCGACTGGACCGGACGGCTGCTGCGCGAGGTGATCGCTCCGCTCGGCCGTGGCGAGAACGCGCACTACGCGCCCTACGACTGGCACTCCCGCCGCTTCGGACCGCCCCTCGCCCTGCCGCCCGCGCCGGTGATCCTGCTGGAGGGGGTCGGCGCGGGCCGGCGCGCGCTGCGGCCGTACCTGGCGCGACTGCTGTGGCTGGAGCTGCCGCGCGAGGAGTCCTGGGCACGCGGCCGCTCCCGGGACGGGACGGAGCTGCGGGAGTTCTGGGACCGGTGGGTCCTGGCGGAACAGCGGCATTTCGCCGAAGACCCCTCCCGCCCCTTCGCCGACCTCCTGGTACGGCAGTGTCAGAAGGGATATGCGGTCACACGAGGGCCTCATGTGACCGTTGGACCGGACCACGATGTCACCCACGGTGACGGCCCGGCGGCGATGTGTTGAACCTGTGAAGACCCGTCGACAGGAACTTTCCCGAGTCGCCCAACTCCGCTTGACCGGGGGGCCGTACAGGTCTTACGTTCTGGATGTGCGGCCGTTCGAGGTCGCCCGCAGTCGCGAAGCCCCCGGTTGTTCCCCCGTGATCGGGGGCTTCGTTCTGCCCTCACCCGGATTTCCGGACGCTGTGAGGCGCGATTCGCTCACCCTCGGTCACCATTCGCGGTGCGCCTCATCTGCTCCCACCTCGCCAAACGGCCTGTGCGGCACCCTACGGCGGGCGACACCACCGCAGGTACGATGCCCTCGGTGCGACCTACGGACGACTGCTCTGCGCACCGTCGCAACTCCGGTCCGCGGCACAGCGGTTGACGAAGGCGGCCACCGGGCGTCGGCCCGGTGGTGAAACCACGGGGGCACGGTTTGTGGGGGACGTGATGGATTTCGGCACGCAGGGCCCCGAGGCCCCGGCCGACCTGGCCTGGCTGCGAGGTGTGGACGCCTACACGATGGGCGCCTATCCACAGGCGGAGGAGGAGTTCCGGACCGCGGTGCGGATCGATCCCGGGATGGCCGACGGCTGGCTCGGACTGCACGCGCTGCGCGTCGACACGACGACCGCGCTGCTCAGGATGTTCCGGCACCGCGAGCGGTTCGGCGAACAGCGCGCCCGGCACCGGCGCACCCTCAACTCCTGGTACTGGCTGGGCTGGTGGGTGCAACCGGTGCTGGAGAGCCCGCGTGACCTGCTCCTCGCGCACGCCTCGCACTGGCTGGACGGCCGCCATGTCCCCGAGCTCGACCGGGCCCTCGCGGGCCTGCCCCCGGTGGACACCGACCACCAGGTCCGCTTCCTGCACGCCTGCCGTGCCTATCTCGTCAAGGACTGGGAGCAACTGGTCCGGCACACCGACCCGCTGATCGACGACGCCATGCTCGGCATCGAGGCGGGACTGTTCGGCGGCATGGCCCGGGTCCGCCTGGAGATGTACGGCCAGGCCGAGCCGCTGCTCTCGGCGGCCCTGATGCGCTGTCGCAGCGAACAGCCCCAGCGCAAGGAGCTGCGGTACTGGCTGGCCCGGGCGCACGAGGGGACGGGCCGGTCCGCGGCCGCGCTCCCCCTCTACCGGGCCGTGCACCGCGTCGACCCCGCCTTCATGGACACCTCGGCCCGGCTCGCCGCGATCGCCGAGGGCGACGGGTACGACGACCCCGCCGACCTCGCGGCGATCACCCTCACCGGGTTCGGCCAGGACGCGCTGGAGGGGCCCGACGGGATCGACCCGCTGTTCGGCGGCGAGGGGCGGGAGCTGAGGCTCTCCGATCCGGAGCCGCCGCCCACCGGTCCGCTGCCCTCGATGACCGACCCGGCCGGACGCGAGAGGTCCGGCGTACCGGTGGGGCCGCTGCCCGCAGGGCCCACCGATCCCGGCTTACTGGAGGAGGCGCTCACCGAGCTGGAGCGCATGGTGGGACTGGAGCCTGTGAAACGCCAGGTCAAGGCCCTGTCCGCCCAGTTGAACATGGCCCGTCTGCGCGCCGGGCAGGGCCTGCCGGTGCAGCCGCCCAAACGTCACTTCGTCTTCTCGGGCCCCTCCGGCACCGGCAAGACCACGGTGGCCCGCATCCTGGGCCGCGTCTTCTACGCCCTCGGACTGCTCGGCGGCGACCATCTCGTGGAGGCGCAGCGGGCCGATCTGGTCGGGGAGTACCTCGGCCAGACGGCGGTCAAGGCGAACGAACTGATCGACTCGGCCCTCGGCGGGGTGCTCTTCGTCGACGAGGCCTACTCGCTCTCCAACTCCGGTTACGGCAAGGGGGACGCGTACGGCGACGAGGCGCTCCAGGTCCTGCTGAAGCGGGCCGAGGACAACCGGGACCACCTGGTGGTGATCCTGGCGGGTTACCCGGAGGGCATGGACCGTCTGCTGGCCGCGAACCCGGGGTTGTCGTCCCGCTTCACGACCCGGGTGGACTTCCCGTCGTACCGCCCCCTCGAACTCACCTCCATCGGCGAGGTGCTGGCGGCGGACAACGGCGACGTCTGGGACGAGGAGGCGTTGGACGAGCTGCGCTCCATCGCCGGACACGTGGTGGACCAGGGCTGGATCGACGAGCTGGGCAACGGGCGGTTCCTGCGGACGCTGTACGAGAAGAGCTGCGCGTACCGGGATCTCCGGTTGTCCGTGTATCCGGGGACGTTGACCCGGGACGACTTGTCGACGTTGCGGTTGCCGGACCTGATGCAGGCGTACGGGGAGGTTCTGTCGGGGCGGGGGCCGCAGGATCCGTCGACGATGTAGTGCGTCGGCTGCGGGCCGGTGGGGGCTTGTCGCGCAGTTCCCCGCGCCCCTGAAAGCGGTGGGTACAGCTGGGCATGCATCGACTGCACCCACCCAGGGGCGCGGGGA